>DATJYM010000129.1:0-5930 GCA_035499615.1 Candidatus Acidiferrales bacterium
AGCGCTCGGCGTCGGCCATCACGGTGAGCTTGAGATCGGTCGGATTGTCGCCGACGATTCGGCGCAGGTCGTCTTCGACGCAGTATTTCCAGCAGCCGTGTTCGCCCTGTTTGATGCCTTTGCGCGACGCCTTGTAGCCGAGTTCCATGTAATCCACCCCGGCGGCCACGCAGGTGTCATAAACCACCTTTACGATTTTGTCGTCGAAATGGTGGTTGTTCATCAAGCCGCCGTCGCGGATGGTGCAGTCGAGCACTTTGATTTCAGGCCGGTAGGAGAGCCAGCGGCTGGTCGCGGAATCTTTGGTCTTTGCAGTTTTCATGGTTACGGATGATTTAGAAACTTGCTGAACCGCTATCATACCTGAAAATGGCCCGGAATGGACAGCAGAAATTAGCCGCACCCAGGCCCGCCTTTAGCCGGTCGTCGATGCCGGAAAACGCGGCTTATTTCCGGAAGAAATCCTTGATTACCTCCGTCACCCGCCGGATTTGAGCATCGGTCAATTCCGGATAAATCGGCAGGCTCAGACATTCCCGCGCCGCTTTTTCGGCGACGGGAAAATCACCGGCCTTGTGACCGAGATGCGCATAGGCCTTCTGCAAATGCAGGGGAATGGGATAATGAACCGCGCAACCAACGCCGTTAGCTTCGAGATGCGTCTTCAGTTCGTCCCGTCGCGGATGGCGCACGACGTAAAGGTGATAGACACTTTCGGCGTAACCGGCTTCGCGCGGCAGTTGCAGCGGCGTATCGGCCAGCAACTCGTGGTAACGATGGGCCACGCGGCGGCGTTCCTGCGTCCATTTTGCCAGATGCTGTAACTTCACGCCCAGCACCGCACCCTGGAGGCCTTCCATGCGGTAATTGTATCCGATTTCGTCGTGATAATAGCGGACACTCGAACCATGTTCGCGCAGGGCGCGGGCGCGTTTGTCAAACGCGGTGTTATTGGTCACCAGCGCACCGCCCTCGCCACAGGCGCCCAGGTTTTTGCCGGGATAAAAACTGAAACAGGACATCTCGCCGAAGGTGCCGACGGTTTTGCCTTTGTATTTCGCACCATGCGCCTGCGCCGCGTCCTCAACCAGCGGCAACTTGTGCTTTTGGCACATCGCCAGGATGGGATCCAGATCGAAGGACTGGCCGTACAGATGCACCGGCATCACGGCCCTGGTGCGCGGCGTGAGGGCGCGCTCGATGAGTTTGGGGTCAAGGTTGAACGTGGCGTCGTCAATGTCCACGTAGACCGGTTTCGCGCCGGCGTAGGAAATCGCCCAGCTGGTGGCCACAAAAGTGAACGGCGTGGTGACGACTTCGTCACCGGGGCCGATTCCCAGCAGCAACATGGCCACGTGCAGCGCCGAGGTGCCGCTGTTGAAACCGGCACATTTTTCCGCACCGATGAAGCGGGCAAAATCCTTTTCAAATTGCGCCACATCCGGGCCGAGGCAGAAGGAACAATTGTCGAGCGTGCGCGCGATGGCGGCGTCGAGATCTTTCCGGAGACCGCGGATTTGCGCGGCCAGATCAAAGTACGGAATTTGGTTCATCGGGCCCCACCCCGGATTCCAAGCCAAAAAATCAGCATAAATTTGCGGGCAATATGCCTTTGCCGCACCCATAACGCGAGCAGTTTGTGTGAGTAGCCAGATTTTATCAGGGGCCAGGAGATTGCTCCAGTTCCCCGGTCCATTTGCGACAAAACCAGAGCGGAACGAATCCAACCACGCCGAAGGAGCAATCAATCAAACGCCACCAGAACGGAATCCCTCGCCAGCTGCCGAAGCACAGGGCATAAGGAACCACCAGCACACAGGCGATGAGGCCAAAATCAAAAAGCCAACGGTTGCGGACCGGATCGCGCAAAGCCCCGGCAAAGGCGATGGCGATCACAAAATGTCCGAACGCCAGCCAGTCGGTGCCGTAGAACAGAAAGGGATACTGTGCCTGGATGTGCGTCAAAGCACCCTGAACGTGTTTCAGCCAATGCCCCGCTGCCGGCCCAAGGAGATTCACCAACAGATCCAATTCGCCGGGCAGCGGAATTGCCGTTAGGCCGCTCACGATCAGTCCGAAGATGACCAGCCAGGTCAGCAACTGAATGCGGCGACGGAGACGCAGTTCGTGGCTCATGGGAATTTTGGATTAGATTCGACAACCGTGACGGGGAATTTCCGGCTGGCTGGTCTTGTTTTCATACACTCGCAGGAAACGGCGGTACACAGCGCGTGGGTAATGCTTCGGCCGCCGTTTGCACCGCCAGACGGCGGCGGTAGGCCAGATGCCGAAGACGTGTCATCTCCACGAGCGGTCGCCAGACGGCATGAACCAGTTGATGTTGGATGAGAAAACGCCAGAGCCGGTTTGAACGTTTATACAGGTAGCATCCGGCAAAATAGGCGGGCCAGGCGGACAACTCCGGCGGTTTTCGACGCCAGATGGAAGCGTGCGAAAACAGGCGCCGGTAAAGCCAGTCGTAGCCCAGCAGCAGTTCCTCGGGCGTCATCTGTTTTGGCCGGAAAACGACGTGGGCCGTGTCATATTTTTCCCAATCGCGGTGCAGCAACCGGCCTTCCGCCTCCAGTTGCCGAAACAAGGGGGTTCCCGGATAAGGCGTCAGAATGTGAAAGGTGGCGCACTCCATGCGGTTCCGCTCGATCCATTGCACCAGCGTGGTAAACGTGTCCTTCCGGTCACCGTCGAAACCAACCACGAAACTGCCATTCACCTGAATGCCATGTTCATGAAAAAGGCGGATGCGCCGGGCGTAGTCTTCCGAACGCGGAGTGCGCTTGCGGGCGTCCACCAGATTTTGATCGGTAAGCGACTCGAAACCGATGAACACGCCCGTGCAGCCGGCCAGCGCCATTTCCCGAACCAGCGCCGGCTCGTCCGTCACATCCAGTGTCACCGCCGCGCTCCAGATTTTCCTGACCGGCCGAAGCGCACGACAAAGCGTCCGCAGATAATCGCGCCGGGAACCAAGATTGTTGTCGATGAACACGGCATACGGCTGGCCGTCCGCTTCGAATTGCCGGCGGATCTCCTCCGGGTCGCACACGCGATAGGGCATCCGCAAACCGTCGGTGGAGAGATAGCAGAAGCCGCAGCGATTGTGACAGCCGCGGGTGGCGATTAAACTGGTGGTTGTCAGGAAACTTTTCCGAGGCAATGCCTCCCGCCCTGGCGGTGGATCGAGTGCATAAGGCCGTTCGTAAGTGGCCTCGTAGCGCGGCTTTAACCTGTCCTGTTCCACGTCGCGCAGAATTTCCGGCCAGAGTTGCACGCCGTCTCCGATGGCCAGCGCATCCGCGTGCGGCGCCACCTCGTCCGGACACGATTGCGCATGCAACCCGCCCAGGACAACCTTGCTGCCCTGGGCACGATACCACCCGGCCAGTGCATAGGCGCGCCGGGCGAACGTTAAATGTACCGTGATGCCCACCACTTCCGGCAAAGGTTCGGATGGCGGCAAACCTTGCAAAAGATTTTCGTCCCAATACCGGACCTGCCAATGCGCCGGTGTCGCGCCCGCCAGCGAGGTCAGCGCCAGGGTTGGCGTCAGGACATGCTTGCCGAAGCTGCCGTGGGGTGATTTGGCGTAAAATGGATTGATGAGGAGTGCGGTGCGCGGCGTGGGGCGGCCGGGCGGCGGTGGTGGCAAAGCCGGTGCGCGGGACATTTCGTCCGGCAACCAGAGCGGTTTGCGCGGCACGTAAAAGGGATCTTCCGGTACACTTTCAAGCAGCGTGGAAAGCGGGTTCATATTTCCTTCTGGTCACTCTGTTTGGTGGTGCGGCCGGCGAGCCAATCGAACAACAGAAAGTCACAGGCAAAAAACGGGAACACGCCGTAAAGCGTGTCGCTGACCGAGTGAGAGTTTCGGTCAACGGCTGTAAAAGCCTGTATGCAAAATGCCAGCGCGGCGAGAGTAATGACAACCCCCGGCCATGAAGTGGGAACGTAAAACCAACCCCAACGTTTGAACCATGATGTCTTCATTTGTTTCCTCATTTTAGACTGGAATTGCCAATCACCTCTGCGGACGTCCCCGCGTATCGGCGTGCCGAGTCCTGGAGCATCTGTTCCACTCCGGCGATGACCTGGTCCGGAGTCGAAGTGCCGGCGGTGATGCCGACGACGTCCTCCGCACGAAACCAACCGGCGCATAAGTCAGCGGCGGTTTGCACGTGATGCACGCGAGCGCAATGCCGGCGGCAGGTGTTCACCAGTTCGCGGGTGTTGTTGCTGTGAGCACCCCCGATGACGACCACCACGTTACATTGTTGGGCGAGTTCAATGGCCGCGTTCTGCCTTTGTTTTGTCGGCTGGCAGACAGTATCGATGAAACGCACTTTCGACTGCGGAAATCGGTCGCGAAGCAACTGGACCAGTCGCCGGACCTTGTCAATCGGCTGGGTCGTCTGGGAGATGACGCCGAAGCGCCGGTGTTCAGATAAACTCGCCAGGTCGTGTTCGCCGAGTACCACGTCGAATTCGGCGAGGTCTTCGGTCATCCCGCGCACTTCCACGTGGTCGCGTTGGCCGATGATGACCGGATGAAAACCCGCTTGCACCAGGCGTGCCAGACTCTGATGCGCGACCCGAACCAGCGGGCACGTGGCCTCGAGCAACTTCACCCCCAGCCCGCGAACTTCACTCCGCCTGCGCTCAGAAACGCCGTGGGCTGTGACCATGACGGTGGGCGTGGCCGCCTCAACCGGTTGTTGCGCCACCTGGATTCCCCGGGCGCCTAATTCCGCCAGCACAGTTTCATTGTGAACCAGATCGCCCAGTATCGTCAGAGGTTCTTGCTTCGCAGTGTTCAATGCCAGCGCGATGGCATCCTTCACCCCGAAACACATGCCCAGATGTTCAGCTCGAATAATCTTCATACTTCCTCCGCTTTCCAACTCCGCGGTTACGTGCCGTGCTCCGGCAGGACTTACTCATGGAACAGGAAAATTCCGGCGGCCAGAGCCGTCCCTGCCGTCCATAACAGCCACCGATATCGCCGCCAGACCGCCTGGTAATCGGATTGTTGAAGCAGGAGATCGACGGCGTAAGCGGCACAGTACAAAACGTTCGCCAGGACGGCCGCGAACAGCAGGCCCATCACCGGTTGCCAGCCCAGCGCGGCCAGGAGCGGCTGACAAGATAAAACGGAGGCAGCGACCACGAGGGCGAGGATGGCATTGTAGGCGATGCGGCGCGGTTCCCAATAACGCAGACTGTCAGTAATGATGTGTTTCATAGGTTTCAGTTGTGGATTGATGATTTAACTTTGTATCACAAAGTAAAAGACCAGGAGGGGTCGGTTATGTTCAAAGAAAGTTCATTGAGGCCGGTTTTGCCGGACGATCCGCTCCAGCAGATTGATATATTCCGCGAAGGCCTTGCGGCCGGTAGTCGTAAGGGAGCAGGTGGTGAGCGGGCGGCGATTTTGAAACGATTTGGCCACCGCCACATAGCCCTCCTGTTGCAGCGCCCGAATGTGCGTGGTGAGATTGCCATCGGTCATGGCCAGGGCGTCGCGCAGTTCGGTGAATGACAGTTCCGGGGAGGCGGCGAGCATGGACATGATGGCCAGTCGCCCTTTCTCGTGAATCACCCGGTCGAGCTGTAAAAAGGGTTCCGGGTTCACGCCGCATTATTTCCTTTCTCGGTCAGGTAGAGGTACCCTCCGTAGGCCAGGTGCAGCACGCCGAAGAAAAGCCCCATGAACCAGTGCGCGCTGATTTCGACCTTCGGCTGGAACGCGGCCAGGAAGCACAGGATCCCACAGGCTGATGCGACGTAAATCCACCCAAACCATTTCATGCCGCGCGGCATGAAGAATCCCGCCGAGTGCAACGCGCAACCGTAAAAGAGCAGCCAGATGAAAGTCAGGGTGACCGGGTTTTCCATTCCCACAAACATGAATACAA
>DATJYM010000130.1:0-8925 GCA_035499615.1 Candidatus Acidiferrales bacterium
GGACGCCTTGGCTGTTAGTGTTAAGTACCCATGATTATGGCTGAACCAGTCGCACGCAATGAATCGGAGCCTTCTGCGCCAGCCGATGAGGGCGTATTGGTGCAACGCGCGCGACAGGGAGATCTCGAGGCGTATGATGAACTGGTTCAACGCTATCAGGAGCGGATTTACGCAACGGTTTATCACATGACATCCAATCACGAGGATGCAAATGACCTTGCACAAGAGTCGTTTATCAAGGCATTTCAAGCCCTGAAATCGTTTAAAGGCGGCTCCAGCTTTTATACCTGGCTCTATCGGATTGCCGTCAACAAGACGATTAATTTCCTCAAACAGCGGAAAAATCGCATCCACTTGAGTTTGAATGACTTGGATTTTAATACTGAACATGACCCTGACTTGGTTGCCTTCATTTCTGACAAGACGCCGCGTCGGGATGCCGGCTTGAACGAATTGCAGGAAAAATTGAACACGGCGTTAATGAAACTGTCAGAACCACATAGATTGGTCGTGGTCCTGCATGATGTGCAGGGGCTGTCGCACGAAGAAATCGCGAAAGTTATGGACTGCAATATTGGCACGGTGAGATCGCGACTCTTTTATGCCCGGCAGCAATTGCAAGCTTGGTTGTCCGATTATTTGAAAGCAACATGAACGAGAATCAGCCGAATTTCGAGTCGTTACGCCGTCTCCTGGCGCTGAAACGTCATGAGACGCCGCCCCCGGGTTATTTCAATAATTTTTCACGCCAGGTGATCGCGCGCATTCGCGCCGGCGAATCCCGAGCGCCAGCCAGTCTGGCTGACCGGGTGTTCGAGGGCATGCCGTGGTTCCTTCGACTGCTTCAATCCCTTGAAACCAAACCGATCTATGCGGGCGGATTCGCGACGGCACTTTGCGGGTTGCTGGTATTTGGGGCGGTCATGGCCCAACGTCCGGAAGTCGTTTCCCAAGCCATTCTGCAGCCGGGTTCCCAAGTTACTTCACCCCTTCTCGCTTCGGCGACATCGACGACTCTGGCGCAACCGGTCAACCCGATGCTGATCGCCGATAACAGCACCAATCCGGTGGTCAGTTTTGCACCCGTGGTGGCCGGACAAATGCCCTTTGGCGCCCAATTCACAGCCTTCCCGGTCTCATCAGGTAATTAAATTCCGCGGCTGACCTTCGACCAGCCCACGTTCCTTACGCTGAGGTTTTGCGCTTGTTAACTTGAAAGGCCGGCATCCTTTTCATTAAATCGGGCGGGTGCCAACCAAAGTCATCGCCGTCGCCAATCAAAAAGGCGGCGTGGGAAAGACGACCACCGCCGTCAATCTGGCTGCCTGCCTCGCGGCCCTCGGCAAACGCGTGCTGCTCCTGGACCTGGATCCCCAGGCCAACGCCACCAGCGGGCTGGGCCTGGAAAAACTCGAGGGCGCCAGTTCGTATCGCGTACTCCTGGGCGAAGGCGCCCTGCTGGACAAGGTGAAGGCCACGCAATTTGAACACCTCGACATTGTGCCCAGTGAGGTGGATTTGTGCGCCGCCGACCTTGAGCTGGCGCGCCTGGAAAACCATCTCCTGCGCCTCGCCAATATACTTAAGCCTGTTGTGGATGACGGACGGTTTGAAATCGTGCTCATCGACTGCCCGCCATCGCTGGGTGTTCTGACCTTGAACGCGTTCGCCGCCGCGACCGACGGCCTGCTGGTGCCGCTGCAATGCGAATATTACGCCCTCGAAGGCATCTCCATGATGAACCGGGTGCTGGCCCAATTGCGCGAGACCGGCGTCAATCCCCGCCTCGACATCCTTGGCGTCCTGATGACGATGTACGATGGCCGGACCAAGCTGGCCCAGGAAGTCGTCGGCGAAGTGCGCAACCTGCTGGGGGCGCGGGTCTTCGAAACTGTCATTCCGCGCACCACGCGGCTGGCGGAGGCGCCCAGTTTTGGCAAGCCGATCATTCATTATGACAAGTACAGCGCCGGTTCGGCCGCCTATGAGTTGCTGGCGCAGGAGGTGCTCAAGCGTTTGGAAGTCTCACAGTAGGCTTGCCGTCGTTTCCAGAATTCAATAGGGTTCAGCTTTTTTAAGACATTATGGCCAAAGAAATCCTCGAAATGCCGATTGAACTGGCGACCATGGAGTTGCCGGATACCAAGACCATCCGCCTCAAATGGCCGGACGGATATGACCCCGACTTTAAGACCGGACAATTCATCACGCTTTACTGGCCGGACACCCCGAATTACAAGCGCGCTTATTCCCTGTCGTCCTGTGCGCTGGATCGCGGCTATTATGAAGTCACCATCAAACGCGACGGCAAGATGGGCACGCGGCTGGTGGATTGGGCCAAGGTCGGCGACAAACTCATTGTCATTCCGCCGGTCGGCAAGTTCCTGCCGGTTTATGAGCCGAACAAACACCTCGTCTGCGTCGCTGGCGGTTCGGGCGTGACGCCGTTTCGCGGGTTTGTCCGTGAAGCCACCCGGCGCAAGCTTGACACCAAAATCACCGTGCTCTACAGCGTGCGCACGACCCGCAGCATCATCTTCCAGCAGGAGTTTCACCAGTTGGAAATTGAAAACCCCAACTTCAGTTTTTACGTGACCTGCACCCGGCTGGACGCGAATGATCCCTGGCAGGGCCGCCGTGGACGCATCAGCCCGGAATTCGTGAAGGAGCACGTCCACGATCTGCCCAATACCATTTTCTACGCGTGCGGCCCCAATGAACTGGTTGAGTTCGCCGAAGAAGTTGTGCTTCGCGGCATGGGCGTGCCCAAAGAGCAGATGAAGACCGAAAAATGGGGCTGAGATTTACCGCGGATTCACACGGATAAACACAGATTGGAAATTCTGTTTCGTGTGAACTGAATTTTATCCGTGTTCATCTGTGTCCCGCTGTGGTTGAATAACTTATGCTTGAACGGACGCCACTTTTCGCCGCACACCAGAAACTCGGCGCAAAGCTGATTGATTTTGGCGGCTGGGAAATGCCGGTGCAATACACCAGCATCGTCGAGGAGCATCTGGCCGTCCGGCGGGCGGCCGGCATTTTCGATATCTCGCACATGGGCGAAGTCACCGTCACCGGCACCGGTGCTGAGGATTTCCTGAATCACACGCTGACCAATGACATCCGCAAACTGGCTTCCGGCCGGGGCCAATATACCTTGATGTGCAACGAACGCGGCGGAGTCATGGACGACCTCTATGCCTACCGGCTTTCGGCCGGAGTTTATCTGCTTATCATTAACGCGTCGCGCGTCGAGCCGGATGTCGCGTGGCTGCAGGCGCATGCAGCAACTTTTTCACAGGGAGATGGCTTGCAGGTTTCCAATGCATCCCATCATTACGCTGCGGTGGCATTGCAAGGCCCGCGCGTGATTGAATTCATCGGACTGTGCGTCACCGGAGGTTCAAATTGCGCCATGCGGACGGATTGCGTCACGGATCTGAAAAAAAACGAGATCGGCGGTTTTCTCTTCCGCGGTGCCGATATCCTGGTTTCGCGCACCGGATACACCGGCGAAGACGGATTTGAAATCATCGGGCGCGCGGATTCCATCCGGCAAATCTGGGACCTGTTGCTCGAAGTGGGCAGGCCATTTGGCTTGAAACCCTGCGGACTCGGCGCGCGTGACACCCTGCGCACGGAAGTTTGCTATCCGCTTTATGGCCATGAGCTGGATGAGGACACCACGCCCATTGAAGCCGGACTGGGAACTTTTGTTTCACTCGACAAGGGTGATTTTACGGGTCGCGCGGTCCTGGCGGACCAAAAGAGCCGGGGCGCCAATAAAAGGCTGATCGCCTTCAAAATGACCGGAAAATCCGCGCCGCCACGTCCGCATTATCCGATTTGCGCCGGAGGCGTGAAGGTTGGTGAAGTCACCAGCGGCACTCAAAGTCCTTCATTGGGCATCGGCATCGGGCTGGGTTATATGCCGCCGGAATTGGCCAAACCCGGAACGGAGATTGAAATTGAAATCCGCGGCAAACATTCCCCTGCCTCCGTTGTTAAAAAGCCGATTTATCAAAAGCCCCGGGTGCCGTGATGGTCACTTAAGGAGTTCTTCGGATGAAGAGGGTTGATGGCTTGCGTGCAGCAGGATATCACCGGCATTCAAATAAAACTCGCCATTGGAATTGGTTGAGACCACGGAGGACATAAGATTCGTCGTCAGGGTGAGATAACCGGTGCGACGAAACTGTACGTCCACGGAACTCCAGCCCAAAACCTGAAACGCAGCGACGCTGTATTCGGCGTTCAACATAAATGAACCATTCGCGCTGGTGAGGACAATACGAGGGGCGTCTTGTATCTGCTGCCCGCCTTTGGGAGGCGTGTTGTTGGAACGCGGTCGCGCAACGACACGCTGGACCTCGACACGTTCGAGGGGTTGGCGGGTTTCACTGTCAAGAACTCGTCCTGTGACACGGGGAGAAACGCATTGCGAAATCGACCAACCCTTGCAGCCGGTAAGAAGGAGTGCCAGCGCAAGGGAACCGAAGAGCACGTACGTCGTGAACACACCCTCCGCGGCAGCGGGCCGGATCGACGGATTGCCCTTACCCTTTTCGAGCGCCGAATACACAGGAACTTTGTTCGGATGCCGCAACTTCAAGGAGTTCCGTACTGAAAGACGCGGTAAAATCTCTCCATATCCGTTAGAGGCGCCCACAGGGTGCCAGGCGGGCCGGTATCAGTCCAGCTGGCCGTGGAATTCGTCGCGGTTACTTCCCCGGTCGGCGACGTAAACCAATTGATCAGGTTGGTCGAATATTCCACTTGATACGTCCGGCCGGCGGTGGCGGCCCAAGTCAAGGTGACCGTATTCAGAGCCGGCTCAGCCTGGGCGGTCAGCGCCTCAAAAGGCAGCGAGACAAAGCCGGCCTGTTGCAGGCCGCGCTGAATTTCGGCGTTCTGCATGAACAACCGCCAGACATTCTGGTTCCGATAGTTCTCGGCCATAATGACAATGGGGCCCTGGTCAATGCCCAACTCTTGGTTGTCGTACCACGCAGCGCTGAGGTTAAACGCGTCGATGAAACCGTATTGTGTCCAGAAGTGCGTCCGGCCACCGGTGTAAAAGTTTTTCATGGTGGGCAGCGCGATCTCGGGAGCAAAGGCCCAGGCGCCGCCCGCCGCGGTGAAGGCGAGCGTGCCGTTGTCATTTTCGGCCGGCGGCGCGCCATGGGCTTCGTAACCCACATAGGGATCGTCCGAGGCGGTCAGTCCCCAAATCAGGCTGCTGTACCCCGCAAAGCCGCCTGGATTGGCGATGCAGTACGCCTGTTGGGCTAGCGCCGCCCGATGCGAGTTTTCGAAGTACGTGCTGTTCTCGGTGTTCATGTAAGTGTCTCCGACATGGCGGAAGTCCACCCAGCAGTGGGAGTATTCGTGCCCGAACAAGGGAGGAAACGTGACGAACGAATATCCATAATAGGTGGCCCATTTATATCCGCTGGTCCAATAGTTCCAACAGGAAGCCGGCAACGAGTTACTCGTCGCACCGATGCCGAGCAAATAAATCAACATTCCTTCGTCATAGCCGACCCAATCTCCATACCCGTTGAATCCCGTGCCCGGCAGCCAGCCCATCCGCACCCCGTTGGTACCGGGTATGTCTGGCGCCATCCACGCCCAATTGACCCGGTTGAAGATGGCGCTGGCCAAGGTCTGAATGCTCGTTTCAGTGGCGTTCGTGCCGTTGAAATACTGTTTGGCATAAAGCACGCCCCCCAGCAACAAAGCGGTATCAATGGAAGACAACTCCGTGCTGCCTACGCGCGTGGCCGAGTACATGTCCAGGAAATGGTAGAACCAGCCGTTGTACCCGATTTCGCCGGAGGCGTTGGTGCCCTGCGGCCCGTTCCAGAAGGTGTTCAATGTGGTCAGCACCCGTGCCGAACCCTGGTCCCGTGTAATCCAGCCGTGATCAATGGCAATTCCAATGGCGGTCAGCCCAAACCCCACGGCCGC
Organism: Candidatus Acidiferrales bacterium; assembly: GCA_035499615.1. Classification (GTDB taxonomy): domain Bacteria; phylum Verrucomicrobiota; class Verrucomicrobiia; order Limisphaerales; family UBA11358; genus UBA11358. The sequence continues at coordinate 5,974 of DATJYM010000130.1, forward strand.
TATGCTGCAAGCCGAGCCGGCCGCGGACTTGTCCGGGACCAGGCCGTTGGCCGGATTCGCCGCGTACCAGAAGTAATCAAAATTGGCCTGCTGCACGTAGTCCATGAAGGCGTCATCGTTGGGAAACGGATTGGGCGTGGTAAAAACCGTCGCCGAAGGTGGGCTGGTCAGGGACGAGGCGCCGACCGCGGTGACCTGGTAATAATAAGTCTGGCCGTCGCTGACCGCGAGATCGCAGTAGCCCAAGGTGGTCACCAGGCCGCTGTTCAACTGCGTGAAGGGGCCGCCGCTGCTGGTCGAGCGGGACACATTGTAGCCCAATGCGCCGGTCACAACCGGGTCCCAGTGGACAATGGCGCTTTTATCGCCCGAAAAGAGTACCACGTTGGTCGGGGTTGAGGGTTGGGCGGCGGCGCGAAAGACAATCGCCGGGAGCAGAACCAGAACCGCCAGCATTCCTTTCATAAACATTCGGACAAAGTGGAAGTATGAGTCAGTGTAACGACGAACGAGGCGCGGTCAAGCTAATATTGACAGAAGCGGGCAAAAAAAGTTGACAGTTTCGATTTCGTCTGATAAAGATTGCGACAATACCATCTTCTTGGAGTTGGACCAGGGACATTTCTGTCGGAAGAGGGTCATTAGGCATGTCTATGAAAATCAAAATATGCTCGTCAGCGGCCCGGATTCGGGTTCCTCGAAATCAACCTCGCCAAATCCGGCGAATCGTTGCGCCTTATTTGTTCGCGGTACTCACCGCCGCGTTGATGCTGGCCGCCGGCCCGACTCAGGCCGTGAATATCCTGGTGAACCCGGGCTTTGAGTCGCCACCCACCGGACACCTCACTTATCCCCCAGCCTACACCGGCTGGACATATTTTTCCCCGCCAGTACCTGCGGGTTATTATGGGGACTACTGGGTGGACAGCGCTGTCGCGGCCCATTCGGGGACTTATTATTGGAAGGAATGGGGCGCGCTTTATTCCGGAACGAACAACGTCGCGGGCATCTACCAAACCTTGAGCAGTGCGCCGGGTGCAACTTATCAGGCCAGCGGCTGGCTTTACATAAACAGCGCTGACGCGCCCTCTTCGGCGAATACCATTATCTGGTTGCAAGTCGAGTTCCTCGATTCCAGCAGCAATCTGCTGGCCCTTGATAAGTCGGCCAATTTCAGCATCAACGCCGGGGAGAACACCTGGATTCAATATCAGGTGAACAACGCCTGCGATATCACGCAACCGGTGTCCACCGGCGATCCGACCTTCAACACTTATGCGATTACCGACGTGGTCAGCCAGTTGGTGGCCCCGGCGGGAACCGCATCGGTTCGTTACCGGTATTGCTATCTCCAGAACGCCACCGACGGTGGATCATCCTATCTCGACGACGCAGACCTGGAAGTGTTAAGCGGCCCCATCCCGCCGGTGATCAGCAATCTTAATCCGCTAAACGAGATTTTCGTGCCGCCCGCCAGCGGTGTCAGCTTTAACGTGAGTTCACCCAGCGGCCAAACGATCAACACCAACAGCATTCACCTGGTCTTGAATGGAACCGATGTCTCGAAAAACATGACGTTCAGCGGTTCCTCCTCGAACTGGAACGTGTTCTATGGCGGACTTCAATCCAACACCACCTACAACGTATCCATCACCGTGACCGACAGCGTCAACTTCGCGGCCAGTGCCAAGACGTCCTTCCAGACCACCTGGGTCGGGGTGCCGCCCTACACCTACCTGTGGGAAGCCGAGGACTGGGACTTCAGTTGTGGGATGTACATTGATAATCCCGACCTGTGCAATTCCTGTTGCCAAACCAACTGTTACTTCGGACAGGTCGGCAATCTCGGACAATTATGCGCGGCGCCTTTGGACGAGTATAGCAGCTCGATTAACGTCCCCACCAAATTTTACCGTCCCAACGATTTTGAGGGCACGGCTCCGTCGGGTGATTTCACACGCCCAAACCTTGCCGCCGCGAGCAGAACTGATTACTGCATTAATCCTTACAACTACACCGACTGGGTGAATTATACCCGCGATTGGCCCACCAATGGCACCAATTGGTGGATTATCGGCCGGTTTGCCAACGGCGCCTCGGTGGGTGGACTGAGCGTGAGCGTGGTCACGCCTACTTCCACCAATCTGGTGGGCTGCTTCCCGGTGAATCCCACCGCCAGTTGGACCACCTACCAATTCGTCTATCTGCAAGACACCAACCTCGATGGCCAGAACGCAACCGTCGCCCTTCATGGCACGGAAACCCTGCAAATCGCCGCCACCCTGCCCCCAGGCACTGCCTATGGAAACGGCGGCAACGCGTTGCCGACATTCTACATGCTCGTCCCCGCCATTCCGGATTTGCCATTTTTGAGCAACCTTTATCCCACCGGCAAACATCCGTTTGAAACCACCAACGCCCTGAGTTTCACGGTGACCACCACCGCCGGGGCCACTTTCTCTCCCAGCGGCATCCAGTTGATCGTCGACGGCAACGACGTCTCCTCGTCACTGGTGATCACCGGCTCGGCCACCAGCAATCGAGTCGTGTATCCCTTCCTCCCGCGTAACGAGATGCACAAGGCCATTATCAACGTGACCAATTCCCTTGGTCACGGCATCAGCCTGACCAACCAGTTCGATACCTTTGCCCAAAGCAACGTCATGTTTGAGGCGGAGGATTACGATTACAACGGCGGCCAGTATATCAACTTCGAGAATTATTATCCGGATTGCTATTCCTCTATGAACCTTCTTAGTCCCGCGGCCGCGGAGATTGACTTCCACCATACTCCAGCCGGTGAAGCGTACCCGACCGACTGGCCGTATCGGACCAATGGGATTCCCCAGGCAGTTTCCCAAGATTACCTGCGGGCGGATTACGTCGGTAGTTTTTCGTCCGATTATCAATTGAACTTTTTCGCCGGCGGGGACTGGGCCAACTACACCCGCG
>DATJYM010000131.1:0-2737 GCA_035499615.1 Candidatus Acidiferrales bacterium
AAGTCTACCCTCCACCATGAGCGGCACGGCCACCGCCGAACGCCAGTTGGTGACCGCCAGTTTCTCGACGAATGCCGCGGTTTCCTTGAGGGTATCCGTGAAATAAACCGTCTGGCCCTGTTCGCAACGTTGCAGGCCGGTTTCCGCCAGTGACAACACGCTGCCCTCGTGCAGGTCGAACTTCTCCGCGAGGAGGGTATTTTTCACTCGCAATGCCGCCACGTTCAACGTTTCTGCCTTCCCGTCGAACAACGCCACCAGTCCGAGATCCAGTCCGAGGTGATCTTCAAGCTGGCGCAGCACGACGTGCAGAATGCTGTCGGTGTCCTGCCGATCGGAAATCGCCTGGGTGATCTGGTTGAGCAAACTGATGCGGACGAATTGTTGCTTCAGCGCCGATTCAGCCCGGCGGCGTTCGGCAATTTCGGCGCGCAAGTCGCGCGTGCGCTCCCCGACGCGGATTTCCAGTTTGTCGTGCGCCTGCTGTAATTCCAAGTCGCGCCGCTGGATCTGGCCGAGCATTTCATTAAAACTTTCAACGAACTGGCCGAGTTCATCGTTGCCGTGTTTGTCGGCGCGCACGGCGTAATTTTTTGTACCAGACACCGTCCGGGCGGTTTGGGCCAAGTGAAAAATCGGGCGGGATATGACCCGTTGGAGCAGCGAGGAGAGGAAGAGTGTTACGAGCAACGAGGCGATCATCAAGAGCACGATCATTTCGGCATAACGCACGAACCGCTCATTTCTTTCCTGCAAATCCGATTCCAGCCAAACCGTTCCGGCAAAGCCGCCAGCATCGTAGATTTTCTGAAAGAGAACCAGCCGGTCATTTTCGAATCGCGCACCGTCAGGTTCGGGCCGGGGCGGAAATAATTCCACCGGCGCGTTCGGCGGCAAGTATTTCGCAAAGAGCTTGCCGTTTTTGTCATAAAGTGCCGCGGCAACGACATGCGTTTTGAAGGTGAGGGCGTGCAAGGTCTCTTCGGCATCATCTTTCTTGTCAAACGACAACGCCGCCGTGCTCTGATCTCCAATGATTTTTGCCAGCGTCGCAAGGTCACTGACCATAGTCTGTCGGAAGGTCACCAATTCATAAGTCACGAATCCAGTCGAGACCAGCAGCAAAGCCACCGTGCTGGCAATCATAATGATCGCCGTCAGCTTGGACTTGATCGAAATGTCCTGAAACCTGGGCACAACTGTCCTCTTTCAATACAAAACGCCAGGACTGCCTTGATCGCAGCGCTCCGGAGCGGATTGAAGCGTTTTTCATTCCGTTCAGTAGGTTCAATGATTATGCACGGCGAGGCTCAACAATTTGGAACTGATGGTTAATCCCGACTTTTTGGCGGCATCATCGTTAATTTGAAAATGAACCCGGTTGTCCTCAATCACGAAATTAATCATGCCGCCCGCTTTGATAAACTCATCTGAATTTTCACTCACTGTCAAAACACTCGTGCCGCGCAGCCCGTTTAGGATTCTCGGCAACCGGCTTTTCTCCGAAGCGCTGATAAACAAAATCTGGCTATTTGTCGCCTCCATCACAGAATGAAATTGTTTGAACTGTAGCGGATGGTTGTTGATGGTCTTGTCACGGATGGTCCGTTCCAGATTGTCGCCAAAAACATTTTCCCCCAACACCCCAATGACTATCGGGGATGTGGGGCTGGCAAATGCCTGCCCAGGCCATTCGACAAATTTTGCGAAGTTATACAGAAATGCCGCCTTGATCTGATATTCGGACGGGGACGAATTTTGCCCAGAGCCTTTGAACGCGAGGCCGAAAAGCAAACTGACAAGCAGAATCAACATCTTTACCAGCGCGAGGGACTCGGAAATGGCTTTGCGCGACAGACAGCAAGCGGTCCTTCCGCCGATCGCATGGCTCGAACCCGCTCCAAGGCGCGACGGAAATGACCACGGGATCCTTCCTGTTTGCCGGTCACACAATATTGCCTTTTATGACGGCGCATTTGCGTGGTATTGTCAAGTTCTGCGCATTTACTGCCAGCGCCCCTAAAGCGGCAGTCACAATCCAATTTCAGGACAAGGCAACATGGCAACAATCGTGCTGAATCCACGTTGCCAGCGTTGCTGGTGTCGCACCCAAGAATTTGCCAACAGCCAAAAACCGCGCCTGATCCATAGCATGAACAAAAGGAGCACTCTTTTGCCAATCCTGCCGGGTCCGACGCCCTTGTCCTGGCCCCTTTTCTTATGGTTGTTCCTTTGTCCCCCAAACGTCCGCGCGGACGACGATACAATTCGAACGCAGGATTTGACCGAGCTGCCGTTGGAGAGCTTGATGCAAATTGAAGTTCCGAAAGTTTTCAGCGCCTCGAAGTTTGAGCAAAAGGCCACTGAAGCGCCCTCGTCCACCACCGTCATCACTTCGGACGAAATCCAGCGGTACGGTTACCGGACACTGGCCGACATTCTGGCAAGTGTGCAGGGATTCTATATCTCCTACGACCGGGACTATGATTTTTTAGGCGCCCGCGGCGTCAACCTCGGCGATTTCAACAGCCGCATTCTGTTGCTCGTCAACGGGCACCGCATCAACAATGACCTGAACGACGCGGCGTACATTGATACCGCGTTCCTTCTGGACGTAGATTTGATAGACCGGGTGGAAATCATTCGCGGCCCCGGGTCGGTGCTTTACGGCAACAATGCGTTCTTTGGCGTGATCAATGTCATTACGCGCCAAGGCAAACAGGTGGACGGTGTGGAA
>DATJYM010000132.1:0-13889 GCA_035499615.1 Candidatus Acidiferrales bacterium
AAAGCGGCTTAACGGTATGGCTGAGATATCAAATACAACGGCGACCGCGCGGGGACATCGCAAGCAACGCGAAGGCGAGGTCATCTCCAACAAGATGGCTAAAACCATCGTGGTGCGCGTCGAACGCCGGTTCCCGCATCCGCGGTTCCGCAAGGTGGTGACCGCTTACAAGAAACTTTACGCCCACGATGAAAAAGGTGAGGCGAAGCCCGGCGACCGGGTGCGGATCGAGGAGACGAGGCCATTGTCGAAAACCAAGCGCTGGCGGCTGGTTCAAGTTGTCGAGCGCAATGCGGTGGAAACCAGCGCCGCCGCCTGACCGGATTTATTATGTTGCAAATTCGTTCCCATTTGGATGTGGCGGACAACACCGGGGCCAAGATTGCCTGGGCCATCGGCGTGTTGGGCCGCAACCAGCGTTATGCCCATGTCGGCGACGTAATCAAGGTGCATATCAAGGACGCCGCGCCGGACGGGCAGGTAAAAAAGGGCGAGGTCCACAATGCGGTGATCGTCCGCACCCGGCAGCCCATCCGCCGCAGCGATGGCTCCTATCTGCGCTTTGACAGCAACGCGGTAGTCATCATTGACCCGGAACTAAACCCGAAGGGCACGCGCATTTTCGGGCCGGTCGCGCGGGAACTGCGCGACAAGAAGTTCATGAAGATTATTTCGCTGGCGCCGGAGGTGATTTGAGGTGAGTTAAGGATTTTGTCAAAAATGAAATTTCACATAAAAAAAGGCGACGAAGTGGTCGTGCTGGCCGGCGCGGAGAAAGGCAAGCGCGGCAAAATCATTGCCGTGAGCCCAAAGAAAAACCGGGCGATTGTCGAGGGCCTGAAAATGATCAAGCGCCACACGCGCAAAAGCCAGGATCATCCCCAGGGCGCCATCGTGGAGCGGGAGGGGACGATACACCTTTCCAATTTAATGAAGGTGGACCGGTTCGACGCGCGGGCGGCCAAACAAGGGAAGGCGCAACCGGCCCCGGCTTGAGGCATGATTGATTTGACGAAATGAAGTTACGGCAAAATCCGTGACCTGAAAAATGAAAGCCAGACTTTACAACAAATACGTGAACGAAGTGGTGCCGGCGCTGAAAGAAAAGCACAAGTTCGCCAACGTCCACCAGATTCCCCGGATGACGAAGATCGTGGTCAACATGGGCGTCAGTGCGTCGCTGGAAAAGAATGCCATTGAAGACGCGGCCAAGGACCTGGCGCTGATTACGGGCCGCAAGGCGGCGATCAGCAAATCGCGCCACAGCATCGCCAATTTTAAATTGCGAGAAGGACAACCCATCGGGTGCCGGGTGACGCTGCGCCGCGATGCCATGTACGAATTTTTTGACCGGCTGGTGGCGACGGCGCTACCGCGGATACGTGACTTTCGCGGGTTGTCGCCGCGCAAGTTTGACGGTCGGGGCAATTACACCTTCGGCGTCGCCGACCAGACCATTTTCCCGGAAATTGAACTGGACAAAATCAAACGGCAGCAGGGCATGGACATCACGATAGTGACCAGCGCCAAAAATGACGGTGCGGCGCTGGATTTGCTCAAGTTGATGGGCTTTCCACTGGCTGAGAAATAAGTAGTTCATCGTCCTCGCCGTCGTCCTCGTAATCGTAATCGAGGATGAGAAGGAAGGACGAGGACGAGGACGATTGGAATTATGGCGAAACGAGCATGGTTTGAGCGCAACAAGCGCAAAGCTGAAACGGTGAAAAAGTACGCCGCGATCCGCGCGGAATTGAAGGCCAAGCGGGACTACGCCGGCCTGGCCAAGCTGCCGCGCGACGCCAGTCCGACGCGGTTGGTGAATCGGTGCGCGTACAGCGGCCGCCGCCACGGCTATTTGCGCAAATTTGGTGTTTCGCGCCTCACGTTTCGCGAGGCGGCCCTGAACGGCTTGATTCCAGGCGTGGTCAAGGCCAGCTGGTAATTAAGAGTTAGATTAAGATTAAGATTTTCACGATTTGATATGACTGATCCGATTTCTGACATGTTGACCCGCATCCGCAATGCCGGCCGTGCGTTATTGCCGACGGTTGCCGTACCGCATTCCCGTTTGAAGGAAAACATTGCCGCCATCTTGAAAAAGGAAGGGTATGTCGCCGAAGTGGCCGTCGAGGGGAGCCTGCCGAGGATGATTAACATCAAGCTGAAATATCAGGGCAAGAAAGCCGTGATTGAAGGTCTGCGGCGTGTCAGCCGGCCGGGATTGCGGCATTACGTCGGGGCGACGAAAATTCCCCGTGTTCGCGGCGGCCTGGGCGTGGCGGTGATTTCGACACCGGAAGGCGTGATGACAGACGTGCAGGCCCGCAAAAAGAACCTCGGCGGCGAATTGCTTTGTTACATTTGGTAAGGATTTTATGTCGCGAATTGGAAAACAACCGATTGTCATACCTCCCAAGGTCAAAGTGGAGGTCAAAGGGCAGAAAGTGCTGGTCGAAGGCCCGAAGGGCAAGCTTGACTGGGAGCTGCCGCGCCGCACGAGCCTGAAGGTTCAGGATGGCAAAATTGTCGTGAGCCGTGAAGGAGAAGACGCGCAAGCCAAAGCCTTGCACGGCCTCAGCCGGGCGCTGGTCAACAACATGGTCAAGGGCGTGGCGGAAGGCTTTGTTAAGAAACTCGAAATTCAGGGTGTCGGCTTCAAAGCCGCGGTGCAGGGCAAAAATGTCAATTTGAACCTCGGCTATTCGCATCCGATTAATTACGCCATTCCCGACCAGGTCAAAGTGACGGTCGAAGAGAACACAAAACTGACGATAGAAGGCCCGGACCGGCGGGTGGTCGGTCAGGTCGCCGCCGAGATCCGCGGCTTTTATCCGCCGGAACCTTACAAAGGCAAAGGCGTGCGCTACGCGGGCGAACACGTCCAGCGCAAGGAAGGCAAGACGGTCCAGTAAAATTCGATTCACGGTCAAATCCGTGACGCATTGAAATGAGAACGGAAAAGAAACAACGACTGGCAAAACTCCGCCACTGGCGGGTGCGCAGGAAGGTCTGCGGCACGAAGGAACGTCCGCGCATGAGTGTCTGTTTCACCAACGAAAACATTCATGTCCAGTTCATCGATGATCATGCCGGAGTAACGCTGGCGGCGGTTTCGACCACCAGCAAAGCGACACCGGACCGCGACAAGCTGGGGGCCAATGTGGCCGGGGCGAGGATTGTCGGCAAGCTGGCGGCGGAAACCGCCCTGGCCAGGGGAATCAAGGCCGTGGTTTTTGATCGGGGTGACGCGCGATATCATCGCAGCGAGAACAAGGGCAAGGACGGCAAGCCGGTGGTGGTGTTCGGCAAGCTGGCGACGCTGGCCGAGGCAGCGCGCGCGGCGGGGCTGAAATTTTAAACTGTAACCAAAGAATTGTTGTGGCTGAAAACATCAAACCTGAAAGCGAAGAACAACGCAACGCGCGCGGGCGCGGCCGCCGGGCCAAGCCGGCCGGCGAAGCGCCCGAACTCCTGTTCGAAGGTGGCGCCTCGGAAGAACTGACGGAAAAGGTTGTTTATATCAACCGCTCCGCGAAGGTCGTCAAAGGCGGACGCCGTTTCAACTTTAGTGCGCTGGTGGTGGTGGGCGACAAGCGGGGCCGCGTCGGCGTTGCCCTCGGCAAGGCGGGCGAGGTGGCTGACGCCATCCGCCGGGGCGGGGAACTGGCCCGGAACCGGATGGTTTCCGTTTCTCTGAAGGACGCGACGATTCCCCATGAGATTTTCTCCGAATTTGACGGCGCGCGGATTCTGTTGCGCCCGGCTTCGCCCGGAACGGGAATCATCGCCGGAAAGACGGTGCGGGCGGTTTTGGAATCTGCCGGGGTTAAGGATATTTTGAGCAAATCGCTCGGTTCCAACAACGCGGCGAACGTTGTGAAGGCGACGCTTAAGGCGTTGCTAAGCTTGCGTTTGCGTGAGGATATTTACAAAGGCCGCGGGCTGGAGATCAAGAAAGTGGAAACTCCGAAGGTCGCGGACACAGTTCCGGCGACATGAGGAGAGTGATTGGTGATCGATTAAACGAGTTAAATGAGTTTTACGAGCGATTTGACCAACCACGGACTTAACCAGTTTCTCATTTAGCAAATTAACGATTTAACGAATATGCGATTACACGATTTAAAACCTCGTCCTGGCGCCAAACACCGGCGCAAGCGGCTTGGCCAGGGTGAATCCAGTGGCCACGGCAAAACCAGCGGCCGTGGCGGCAAAGGCCAGACAGCGCGTTCGGGCAGTTCCATTCGCATCGGCTTTGAGGGTGGTCAGATGCCGCTCATCCGCCGCATCCCCAAGCGCGGATTTAACAACGCGCGGTTTACGAAGCAGTTCCTCGCGGTCAACGTGGGTGAATTGAACCGGTTTGAAGATGGCGCGAGTGTGGACGAAACGGCGTTGCGTGCGGCCGGGTTGGCCAATGGCCAGGCGGACGGGATCAAGATTCTTGGAGATGGTGAATTGTCGAAGAAGCTCACGGTGAGCGCGCAGGCTTTCAGCTCTGCAGCCAAAGCAAAGATCGAAGCCAAGGGCGGCACCTGCCAAATCAGGGGCCGAAAAACCGCCGAACCTGCAAAGGCCTGAGCGGGACTGACACATGTTCCGCAACATCTTCAACACTTTCGCCAACTGCTTCAAAATTCCGGAGCTGAAGTCCCGGATTTTATTCACACTGGCGTTGTTGGGAATTTGCCGGCTGATGGCCTATATCGTGATCCCGGGCGTGAACGGGACCGCCCTGGCCAGTTATTTCAAAGAGAATGAACAAAGCAACGGGGGGCTGTTGGGCATGTATAACATGTTCGCCGGCGGTGCTTTCGGAAATTGCGCCATTGGCGCCCTGGGCATCATGCCTTACATCAGCGCCACCATCATTATTCAATTGCTGACGGCGGTCTGGCCGAAACTCAGCAAACTGGCGCGCGAGGAGGGGGGCCGTACCCAAATCGTCAAATATGGACGTTATTTGACGGTGCTGATTTGCCTCGGACAAGGTGTCTACTTTGCCAACAGTTGGGAGCATCCCCAAACCCTGTACCGCGGGTTTCAAGGTTCGCTCGTCCTGATCAGCAATCCCATTTGGTTTTTGACGCAAACCACCCTCATCATGACGACCGGCACGTTGCTGCTCATGTGGCTGGGCGAACAAATCACCGATCGCGGTGTGGGTAATGGCGTTTCCCTGGTCATCACGATCGGCATTGTGGCGCGGTTGCCAAACGCCTGCCTGTCATTATACCAAATGTTTTTTCCGACGGGTGGAATGGAATCGGATTATCACTTTATGGGCACGGGCGTGGTGCTGGTTTTGTTGATGATCCTGGTGATTGGCGGGGTCATCGCCATCACGCAGGCGCAACGGAAAGTGCCCGTGCAATACGCCCAGCGGGCCGTCGGGCGCAAATTATATTCCGGCGGCACGTCCTTTCTGCCGATCCGGGTAAACAACGCCAATGTCATGCCGATTATCTTTGCCCAGTCCATCCTGATGTTTCCGGCGCCGGTTTGCGGCTGGCTGGCGGACGTGGCTTTTAGAAACGTTTCGTTTTTGCAGGAGTTCTTTCGGGAAATTGCCCTGCGACTGGGTTACGGCTCGGTTGTGTATCTGTCGATTTACGGGCTGATGATTCTATTTTTCTCGTATTTCTGGAATGCGACAACCTTCAATGAAATCCAAATTGCTGATGATATGAAGAAAAACGGCGGTTATGTCCCGGGTGTACGTCCGGGTCAGGCGACTGCTGAGTATCTGCACAATGCCCTGAGCCGGCTGACGCTGGCCGGCGCCATCTTTCTGACCATTATTGCGGTGATCCCGATCATTATGAGGAACGCCATGGATATTCCCTCAGACGTGTCGAATTTTTTCGGCGGCACCAGTATTTTAATCACCGTGGGTGTATTGCTGGACACCATGCGACAGGTCGAATCGCATTTGATGATGCGCCATTACGACGGCTTTTTGAAGAAAGGCCGTTTACGCGGCCGGTTTTAAAGATGATTATTTTGAAGAGCGAGCGGGATTTGGACTCAATGCGACCGGCGTGCATGGTGGCGGCGAAGGTGCTGGATGAAATCACTGCGTTCATCAAGCCCGGTTTGACGACCCGGCAGGTGGATGAATTTGCGGCCAAGCGGATCAAAGAACATGGAGCCAAAAGCGCATTTTTGGGTTATCGCAAGTATCCCTGCCATACCTGCCTTTCGGTAAATGACGAAGTGGTGCACGGCCTGGCAGGCGACCGGGAGTTGCGTTTTGGCGACATTGTGAGCGTGGACGTCGGTGTCTTTTACAAGGGATTTGTGGGGGACACGGCGCGGACGGTGGCGGTCGGCGGTTGTGGGGTGGCGGCGCAACGGCTCATGGATGTGACGGAGCGCGCACTTTACGAAGGCATCGCCGCCGCTGTGCCCGGAAACCGGGTGACGGACATTTCGCGTGCGGTTCAAAGCTACGTGGAAAACAACGGATTCAGCGTGGTCCGTGAATTCGTGGGGCACGGGGTCGGGCGCTCGATGCATGAGGAGCCACAGGTCCCGAATTTTGTGGATCCGCAGAGCAATCAGAAGCTTCGGTCCGGAATGACCCTGGCCATTGAGCCGATGGTCAATGCCGGCCAGGCCGGTGTAAAAATTTTGAAAGACGGCTGGACAGTGGTCACGCAAGATGGTTTATTATCGGCTCATTTTGAGCATACGGTTTTGATCACCGAGGGTGAACCGGAGGTTTTGACATGCGCGGAAATGAAGCCTTCCAGGTTGAAGGTCGGGTGAAGGAAGCGCTGGCCAACGGGACGTATCGCGTGGAGCTGGCCAACGGGCACCGGTTGACGGCGTTCGTGGCCGGACGGTCGCGGCGGGAATTAGCCGGGATGAGGCCCGGCGACCCGGTAAAATTGCAGTTGACGCCTTACGATTTGTCCGTGGGGCGGATTTTAGCGGAAGTGAAATAAGTGAGCGGTGATTGGTTCAATGAGTCAAAGCGGACGTGCAACGTCTGATCCGCGGAAATCACTCGTTTAACCGGTGACTCATTTAACGAATTACAATAAACATGAAAGTTCGTGCGTCAGTAAAAAAAATGTGCGAGCACTGTAAAATAGTGCGGCGCCGCGGTGTCATCCGCGTGATTTGCTCGAACAAACGGCACAAGCAACGGCAAGGTTGATTTATGGCACGCATCATTGGTGTGGAAGTTCCGCCAAACAAGCGCATCGATATCGCGCTGCGGTATATCTATGGCATCGGCCCGTCCAACTCGAAGGAGATTCTGGAACATGCCAACATTGATCCCGGCATCCGCGCGAAGGACTTGACCGAACAGCAGCTTTCCCAGATCGTTCACGCGATTCAAGAGGGAAAATATGTCATCGAAGGCGATCTGCGCCGCGAGATCGGGATGAACCTCAAGCGGTTGCAAGGCATCAAATGTTACCGCGGTGTCCGGCATATGCGCGGGCTGCCCGTGCGCGGCCAGCGCACCCAGACCAACGCCCGCACGCGCAAAGGTCCACGCAAGACCGTGGGCGTGCAGCGCAATCCGAATGCCAAGACCGGCATCCACTGATCCTTAAAGTTTATAATGTCCAATTGACGATTTGAATCCTATGGCCGACGAAACGAAAAAGAAACCCGCTGCGCCGAAGAAGGAAAAAGCAGCCAAGCCCGCGGGAGAAAAACCGGACGGAAATGAAACTGCCCCGGTTGAAAAGACCGGCCGTCCGGCGGAGGACAAGGCGCCCCAAAAAGCCGCGCCCGCCGCCGAAACTCCGGCCGGGGAAGCGCCCAAAGCCGCAGAAGGGCCGGTGGCCGGCACTGCGCCGAGCGCCGCCGAACTTCTGGGTGAGGATGCCGCAGCCAAGAAGATCATCAAGGCCAAGCACGCCAAAAACATCGTTACTGGCGTTGCCAACATTCTGGCCACATTCAACAATACCCAGGTGACCATTACCGATCTGCACGGCAATCTTATTGGCTGGTCGAGCGCCGGGCGCGTCGGGTTCAAAGGTTCCCGCAAAAGTACGGCCTACGCGGCCCAACAGGTTGCGCAGGATGCCGCGCGGCAGGCGATGGCCCACGGCATGAAGGAAATTGAGGTACGCGTCAAAGGACCGGGTTCCGGGCGTGAATCGGCCATCCGCGCCTTGCAGGCCATCGGCCTGGAAATCAGCGCCATCAAGGATGTCACGCCCGTTCCGCATAACGGCTGCCGTCCGCGGAAGAAGCGTCGCGTGTAAACAGTACAGTAAATCGAAAATCGCAAATCATACATTTTCTATGGCTCGTTATACCGGTCCCCGCGTTCGCATCAGCCGCCGATTTGGCACGCCGATTTTCGGCCCGTCGAAATATCTGGAACGCCGCAATTACGGTCCAGGCGTGCATGGCCCGAAGTCGCGGCGCAAGCACACGGATTACGGTCTGGGCCTGATCGAGAAGCAAAAACTGCGTTACTACTACGGTTTGCTCGAGCGCCAGTTTCGCGGTGTTTATGAGAAAGCGCTGAAACGTCGCGGAGTTACAGGAGAGCAGATGTTGCAGATTTTGGAGACGCGTTTGGATAATGTGGTTTTTCACCTCGGCTTCGCGAATACCCGTGCGGCCGCGCGCCAGATGGTTTCCCACGGCCATGTCCTGGTCAATGGGCGCAAGGTCAACGTGCCGTCTTATGGGCTCAGAGTGAATGACGCCGTCGAGGTAAAGAACTCAAACGTGTCCCGCCAGTTGGCGACCAAGAATCTGGAGATGGCCACCAGCCGCGCGGTGCCGGACTGGCTGACGCTGAGCAAGGAGGAGTTCAAAGGCACGATCATGCGAATTCCGACGCGCGACGAGATCCAGCCGATTGCCAACGAGCAGGCGGTTGTCGAATTTTATTCCCGTTAAAGATAAACCAGCCGCGGATGGACACAGATGCACACGGATACAAAACAGAATGAATGGTATTTATTTTCTGATCCGTGTTTATCCGTGTTCATCTGTGGTTAAAAACAAGAAACAATTATATGGGCTTGACCGGCCGCGGGAATAAACAGCCGGTAAAGCCAGATTAAAATTGTTGAAAGGAAAATATGCCAGTACGTCTCGGACGTTTTGAAATGCCGAAACGGTTGCAGAAGGACGACGCGACCGCCACGGAAACCTACGCCAAATTCGTCGCCGACCCGTTTGAAACCGGCTACGGCCATACCATCGGCAATTCGCTGCGCCGCGTGTTGCTTTCTTCCCTCGAAGGTGCGGCCATCACTTCCCTGAAGGTCGATGGCGCCATGCACGAATTCGCCACGATTGACGGGGTGGTGGAAGATGTGACCGATGTCGTCTTGAATTTGAAGAAGATCAAATTCAAGGCCCATACCCGCGACCCGCAGACGCTGTTGCTTTCCGTGAACAAGGATGGGGCGGTGACTGCCGCCGACATCCAAGTCAACCAGAACGTTGAATTGGTCAACCCTGACCAGCATATCTGCACGCTCGACAAAAAGAAGAAGTTCGAGATGGAGCTGGAGCTCAAGATCGGACGCGGCTTCTGCCCGAGTGACGAGAATAAAAAGCCCGGCCAGCCCATCGGGGTGATTGCGATTGATTCCTTGTTTTCGCCGGTAACCCGCGTGCGTTACGCCGTGGAAGCCGCGCGCGTCGGGAACCGCACGGATTACGACCGTTTGATTTTGGAGATCTGGACCGACGGACGCATTTCGCCCGATGACGCGCTGACGCAGGCGTCGGCGATTCTGGCCCATCACCTGGACGTGTTTGTGGGCTACGACAAGAACGCGGTGGAATTTGAAGAAGCGGAATCGAAACAGGACGACGAGAAGGCGAAGCTCAAGAAGCTGCTCAACATGAGCGTCAACGAGATCGAGTTGAGCGTGCGCGCGGCCAATTGCCTGAACAATGCGAACATCACCACGGTGGGGCAGTTGGCGATGAAGACCGAGCAGGAGATGCTCAAGTACCGTAACTTCGGCAAGAAATCCTTGAATGAGATCAAAGACAAACTCCAGGCTTTGGGCCTGTCGCTGGGCATGAACTTCGAGGCGGGCCTGCTGGACACGCCGCCCAAGGAGGTTCCGGAAAATAACTAGGCATTTTTATGCGACACTTAAAGCACACGGCCAAACTGGGCCGCACGTCGGAGCACCGCAATGCGATGCTGGCGAACCTGGTTTGCAGCCTGATCAAACACAAACGTGTGACGACAACGCTGGCGAAGGCGAAGGCGGCGCGCCCGGTGGCCGAGAAGATGGTCACCCTCGGGAAGCGCGGCACGTTGCAGGCGCGTCGTCTGGCCACGGCCCGTCTGCATACCAGAGGTCCGGCGATCCAACTCACCAAGGAAGCGCGACGCAAATGGCGTCAAGGCGAAGACGTCTTGCGTATTCTCTTTGAAGAAATTGCGCCCGCGTTCAAGGAACGCAACGGCGGTTACACGCGTATTGTCAAAATGGAACTAAGGACCGGCGACGCCGCGCAGCGGGCGATTCTGGAGTGGGTGGATTATACACCGTCGGCTCCCGCTGCGACGGAAACGACTTCTGCCGGTGAGAGCAAAACCGCTGAATCAAAATCATCGGAAACCAAGTCTGACGAGAAGAAATAGACCGGTTTGATTTCTTTCCAGCCCGCTCATGGAGCGGGCTTTTTGTTAGTTGCTGTTGCCGCCTATCAGGGCGGCAGGCGTCATGGCTTCTTCTTGCTCCATCTCACCATCCCGGTGAACTCATGATCCGCCTCGTCCTACTCGCCGAGCGGAACCGTGAGTAAAAACAAAATTGGTGGATGGGTAAACGGGTGTAAAACGCAACTCTGAACCGTCCAACACAATATCCCCGATGCGAAGCTCCTCGCCATTGCTCGTATCCGACCCGGAGACAACCACGGCACCAGCGCGCAGCGCGATTGAATTCTCAACACATTGAGCTGTCTCCGTCCAAGTACCGACAACCTTTTGAATGAATGATGGAATAGCCATAAACGTGAATGACGCCCGACAATTACCAGAAATTGGACTTGTGGCGTATTATTAGGCCACAATAAAGGGCTATGCTTGCCGTAAAGGGGGTGTCCGACACAATGATGGAGGAAAGTGATGGACGATTTCATTTCGGGAAAGACTGCTAAAAAGGTCGCAAACGCACGGAAGGTTTTGTCGCCCAATCCGAAGGGGAAATTACGGGATCAGTTTCACGAAGTGGCGCGGTTCGAGCACCGCCCTTACGCACGGAGGATGCTTGTTGAGGATGCGGGGTGCGGCGTATGAAATTTCATCGCCAACACTTCGGGAAGTTGCGGCATCCGCGGGATTCAGGCATGACGAGGGTGAGGACGTTCTTGAACGAACTCGCGGTGGACGGGTGTCAAGTCAGTGGAAAAAGAAAAGCAGGAACAGGAAAACCAGCACCAGCGCCGTAACCCACCACACCCAGTGAATGCCACGAGGCATGACACGTTCGCCACCGAATTCGCGTTTTGCAAAATCATCGTAGTCGAAATGTTCGTCGGGCAGGCCAAGGTTGTCGTAACGCGCCTGCTCGGACCAGCCGGTTTTTTCATCCGAACCGCATTCCGGGCAGGCTTTGGCGCCGGATGGAACTTTCGCACCGCAGTTGGGACAAACGTCCGGACTCATTTATGAATTACGATTGACGATTTATGATTTGAAAAGGCCACCGTCAATCATCCTGGCTCTCTGCCGATCATTAGTCGTAAATAAAAAATCAGAAATCAACCCCCCACACCGGCGTATTCTTCATCGGTTTTCAATCCTAGGCCCATCAAGACGTAATCGTGGGTGACCGCCTGCATATCCTTGACATAGTCTTCCAGGCGCAAAAGCTGGCTGAAGCCGAGCATGGCGAACATTTTGATGGCGGCCTCCTGTTCGCCAATGAATTCCGCCTCCACCCTCTCCAGGCCGGCATTACGTGCGATCTCAATAATTTCGCTGACCAACGCCCGGGCCAGGCCGCGTCCACGAAAATCAGGATGGACGAGCACGCTCACCCGGCCGATGTGCCGTCTCCAGCCGCCGAGTTGTTGATGCAGCGTGGCATCACCGATGATCCTGCCGCCAATGAGGGCCAGAACCGGCAGGTTGCGGCCGTAATCTATGTTCCGGCACCAGTCGCGAATCACCTCCAAATCCATAACCCGATGTTTGATGAACATGCGTTCCGGTTCGGCAATGTCCTGGAAGAGTTTATGGAAATCCTTTTCGTCGTCGCGCCGCAACGGGCGCATGGTGGCTTTTTTGCCGTCCTTGAGCACGACGACCTTGGGAAACTTCTGGACTTCAAGTTCAATGCTGAATGACATGAGTTTCCTTTCTATTTCCTACACTGTGCGACAACGGCCCCATCGGTGCAATCTAATCTTGATGGGAGCGGGATGACTTTGCGGCGACGCCATTTCTTGGAACCTGTCCGTCGCCATTGACAGCTGCCGGATCAATACTCCATCGCGCTGCCAGGGCCGGAATTTTATTTACGTTGGCAGCCGTGCTTGACCCTGTTGCCCGGTTCGCCACTTCCGCATCTTCGCCGTAATTGAGACATTTCATATTCAATTCGATCTCGGCCAGGGTTTTGGGTCCCTGGTTCCAGACCGTTTCATTCACCCAAGCGTAGGCGCGTGTGACCGTGCCATTTTCCACCCGCACCCAGGCGTGATGGCACCGCACGGCATCCGCCATGAAAAATTGAACATGCCCCAGTGCCCGGCTCAAGCAAACCAGGAAAAGAAAACAGGCATCCACGTCCCGAACGGGTTGCGGCAGTCGGGAACCGGTGACAATGATCCAGCCGTCCACCGGCGGGCTGATGAACAGTTCACTGTCGCCGTTGATGCCCTCCTGCCACGAACAAGGGACAGCGCAGGTTAACCCCAGTGCATCCCAAACCGCCTTCGAACGGGTTGAGCGAATGGCCAGCCATACCGGTGGGCCCTGCGCGAGGGGCCGGCCCGTAAAAGTGGTTTTAAAGCCGGCAGTTGCCTTGCGTTCCATCTCGCGGGCTCGGCGATGCAGAATGATCATCGCGAAGAAAATGATGGTTCCCACGCCCAATGCCAGCAGGTGTAGCGCTAGCAGCATCAACGGGACCGTGTCCACGGGATTCACAATGCGAATTTACGCCCGCTCGACCAGGGTTCAAACAATTTTTGTCAGATCCGAGGCAGGAATAAGCTTTGGTTTTGCAGTGTCATTCAGCCCGGTGGGCGACATTTACATCACCCACCGGGTTGCCGTTGCAGAGATATTAGGCGACGCCCGCTGGATTCCGTCGTCTCAGGCTGGCCAGAAGCAATCCACCGGCCAAGCCACCCGATATGCACAAGGCGGTCGTGGCCGGCTCCGGTACCAAGGTCGCCGATACGACAAAGTTGTCGACTCGGTCTGTGCCTGCGGTGCCCACGGTACCGCCGCTGGCAGACACCGTACCGTCGTCCACGAGACGGAAGAAGACCGTGGACTGGTTATTAAGAGCCGGGATGGCGCTCAGGTCATAGTTGAACGTGTAAGCGTTGTTATAAGTTGTGGTGTTCCACGTGATGTTGGGTGACGCGTTGGCGAGCACCGTGTAGGAGGCGAAAACGTTAAAGTTCACGCCGTCGGTACTGTAGGCCAGGTTGTATCCGCCTGGGCCGGTATTGCTGCTGGTTTGGTCGAATGAAAGCGTGACGCCGGAGTAACCCAGCGTGTTCACTTCGAACTGGTAATAGTCGTTGACGGCCCAAAGGGTGGAGCTGAAGGAATGGAAGGATCCATTGCCAGACGGGCTGCTGTAAACCGCTGCCCCGGCATGGAATCCGGAGGCACTGCCACTGCCGATTTCAGGACTGAAAGGTCCGGCCGTGGCAGGCTGGCTGGTTTCAAACGTCCAATCGCCAAG
>DATJYM010000133.1:0-10339 GCA_035499615.1 Candidatus Acidiferrales bacterium
GCACCATTGCCGGTGGCTCGATGGCTGGCTTTAGCAACGCCGCCGGGATTTTTGCGTCGTTTTCCGACCCTCAAGGCGTCTGCATTGACCGTTCGGGCAATTTATATGTTGCCGATACCGGTAATAATGTGGTTCGAAGGATTTCGCCATCAGGCCTTGTGACCACCTTTGCCGGGAGTGGAATCAACGGTTCCCAGCTTGGAGCAGCGACGAACGCCCAGTTTTCAGGCCCGACCGGAGTCTGTGTCGATAATAGCGGCAATGTCTATGTGGCTGACAGTGGCAACTGCAACCGCGTCTGCAAAGTCGATACCAATGGCATGGTCACGGTGTTTGCCAACGTGACAACTTGTGGTCCCGGAATTGGAAATTTTGCATCACAACTTTGGCAACTCGCGATCGGACCGGACTCGGACATATACATTGGCTATTGGGCCGAAGTGTATCAAATCACTCCAAATGGAGTGGTAAAAGGTTTATCCGGTACTGGTTGTAACTGTCCCGGTGGCTGGGGGTTGAACGTCGGCCCGGGTGTTGATTCCCAAACCAACATCTATTCTGCTACCTCGGCTTATGTGTGGAAGAGCGACGTGTCCGGTGCGACCGAAGTATTCGCTGGAGACGGCATGGGGTTTTCAGATGGCCCCCGTTTACTTTCAGGTTTTTATACCGCGCAAGACGCCGCCGTTGATTCCGCCTCTAACATTATCGTGAGCGATACCATCCGGATCAGAAAAATACATCCTGATGGATGGGTCAGCACGGTGGCAGGTAACGGAATTTCAGGGTACGTTAACGGGTGCGGCCCGGTTGCAGAATTTAATAACGCCGCCGGATTGTGCGTCGATACGCAAGGTAATATTTATATTGCGGATTCAGGTAATAATTGCATCCGTAAAATCTCGATTGTTACAGCTCCACCTTTTTTGCAGATTAATTTATCCACAAATCAGGTGGTCCTGTCATGGCCGATCTGGGCGAATGATTATACGCTGGAGATCGCTAATACACTAGCGGAAGGCCCGATTTGGATCCCGTTAACTAACGGCGTGACCACCTCGGTCAATTATTTTGTTTTGACCAATAACATTGGAACCGGACCCTCATTTTACCGGCTATACAAGCCGTAATCCGAAATAATGTCGGTTCCGCGCCAGGTAGAAGATTACTTGAGGGATTGACTTGAGCCTGGCAGAGCATGAACTGCAAAGATAGTTTTTAACTGCCAAAAAGCTCAAAGTTCAGGCAGTGAAACTCGCAGCTAACCATGATGTAGGTGTTGGACTGTTAAGCTGCAAACGAACCGTTAATCATCAACCCCAAAAGACTATGAAAAAACAACTAATCCGAATTTCGATTCTGCAATCCAGCAAGATCATGACCGCACTGTATGTTTTAATGGGATTTTTATACACCCTCATGGGCCTACCGATGATCATTCTCGGCCATGGCGAAGTCCGTATCATCGGGACGATTTACCTTTTCGGACCGGTTTTTGCCGGAATTTTCGGCTTTGTTTTCTTCGTGATCTCCACAGCGATCTATAACCTCCTGGCCGGGTGGCTGGGTGGTTTTGAGATTGAAGTAAAGAATATCGAATAGCGCGAAGACGGCGGGATGTTTTAGAGGTATGCTTCGAGCCTTGACCTGGCAGACCACGGGCGGTTGGACCGATGCCGGAAGAGCGCGTTTTATGATAAAGACCCTCAGCCCCAAGGTTGCGTTGGCGGCGGTGTACGCCGAGAGATACGTGCTGTCTCTCGTCTATCTGTATCTCACCTGGGTCGAATTTCACAAACTCTCGCTCATCTGGCTCGGTCCCGCCAACGCCGCCGGCGCCGAAGCCGTCCCGGCGGCCCGCCATGTAATTCTCCTGTTCCTGAATTTCTTTGTTGCCCTCCTGTTGTTGCTGGGGCGACGCGCCGCCGTGCCGCCGCAGAAGCCCAAAGACATTGTTATCCCCCTGGCCACCTCTTTCTTCAACCTCACCTACTACGCCGCTCGGTGGTTTCCGGCATCGCTCCTGAAAAGCCTCTGTTCACCCGACTGGCAAACGCGATTTACCGCGACGGGCTTGTTTCTTGGTTTGTGCGGACCGGCGGTGGCCATCTGGAGCATCCTGTTTCTTGGACGATCCTTCGGCATTTTTGTCGTGGTGCGAAAAGTGATTCTCGACGGACCTTACCGGTGGGTGCGCCATCCGATGTACTTGGGCTATATTTTCATGCTGGTCGGGCTCGCGCTCGTGAACTTTTCAGCTGTTTACCTGGTCCTGGTTTCGACGCATATCGGCTTGTTGGTTTACCGGGCACGCCTGGAGGAGGCGCGGCTTTCTGAACACAGCGCAGAATACCGGGATTACACGAAACGCACCGGCTTTATTTTGCCAAAACTCCGCCGCCCGGCCAGCGATTGACAGGAGGGCCGGCTGACCACGGCCGCCGATAAAATATCAAGACCGGTTATGAATACCCGAACGCGCGGCGATAGGGCGCCAGTCGTTGTTCAATCGGCGCCAGGGCTTCAACGTAATGCTGCCAGCGGCCCACGGCCCGGCTATGAACCGGACGGGTGACGTCGTCGTAAGTCGGCGCAAAGACAAATTTATTGCGGGCCGCTTCATGATAATTTGCCTGGCGTTCATGCCAGCTTAATCCCAGAAATTCCGTGACCCGCCGTCCCTCGGATTCCAGATGGGTCACCACCTTCTCGTAGCGCGACTCCAACCAGTCGAAGCCGTCCAAACCCCGCAGTCGCAACCAGACGTCCATGAGATCGGCGAAATGTTTGGCCGTCCGTTCCAGGCTCAAAAAATTTGCATTCGTCGCGTTTAAGATCTGTTTCTGAAAAAAACAACTGACGATGACGTCGCGCGGGTCGCGCAGGGCGATGAGCACCTTCAAATCGGGGAAAAGCCTTAACCACAGGTGCAGGGAGGCCGTGGGCGACGGATTTTTGTCCAATAACACCTCCGCCTCCGGCCGGGCCGCGTTCTCGCGGAGAAGACTTTTTAAGTAGCGTTGCTGGTAATCGGTGCGCCGGGCGGCGGTGAGGGTGTTGAGCGCGTTTACTTTCAACGGAGATGCTGTATTCAGAGGCGCGAGTTTCTCGAGAATCTCCTGCACAAAGGCCGGTGGTTCGTCGAAGGCCGCGATGGCCGGGTGTGCTCCGAGGATTTGTTCCAGCAACGTGGTGCCGCTGCGCGGATGCCCGCCCAAAAAGGCCAGCCGGTGGCCCGCGGGCGAGCCGGACCCTTCCCGCCGCCAGTGCCGGATCGTCTCGGGTGTCAGCGCGGCCAGCAACTCGCGCCGCCGCTGGTCGGCACGGTCGTAGTCCCGCTCCATTTTGGCGACGTCTGCCGTCCGGCGGAGCAGGGTCTTGGCCTCGTGCAATTGTTGCATGGCTTCGGCGTATTGTCCGAGCGCATCCAGGACGATGGCCAGTTGGTGACGGATGGCGTACGCCACATGCAAATTCTGCAGACCGGTCTTCAGCAAATCGCGCAACAGCCTTTCCGCTTCCGTATTGCGGCCTTGACGGTGCAGGAGCAGTGCTTTGACGCACAGCACCTCCGCGTTTTGCGGATGGCGCGCCGCGCAGGACTCCACACAGGCCCACGCATCCTCAAGCCGGCGTTCGCGTTCGAACCAGTCGGCGAGGCTGAGCTGTGCCGGGATGGAGGAAGCGTCCGCTGCTGCCGCGCGTTCGAAACAGGTGCGCGCCTTGTCCAAACGCCGCAACTGGTGGTACTGCTGGCCGAGCAGAATCAACATCGAAACGTCTTTGGGCGCCAGTTCGGCGGTGCGCTGAAAGGCCCGGTCCGCCTGGTCGAAATCCAATTGTTTTGCCGCCGCCAACCCCAGCTCGAACCACAAACCCGCCACGCCGGGAAATCGTTTCAACAGGTCGTGGTAGATGTCCAGGGCCACGTCAGGTTGGCCGTTGAGCAATTCCTGCTGCGCCTTCTGCCAGCGGACGACATGGCGCGGCGATTGTTGCAGTTTTTCCAGGCTGTTCAGCATGAATTTCCCCGATGGGTTTTCCCATTCCAGACGGTTTGGCCAATCCCTTGGGTACAAATAAACCAATTCTCCCCGCAATTCAATCCATTCAGCCGGGCCGGCGACACCAAAGAAATGGTTCTTTGGAGTCAAATGTCGCTCCGCCTCCGAACCGTCGATGGCATCGGTAACCTTCCCCAAAGGGTGAGTGTCGCGGCATCCTTTACCTGATAAATTTACGGGAGGAATGCTCCGATTAAAAGACCAGGCTGCCGGCTCGGTTTGTGAAATGGTTCCGCCTTTTGCGGCGACCTGCCGGGCGGAGCCGGCGACTGATAGCACAAAGTACTCCCGTTGCCTTGTGGATGTGAGTGTCATTTGCGCCTATCGGACCAATCCTTTCGGGGTTGACCATTTTTGCCTGCATCCGCGTCACCAAGAAATAGTCGCGCGTGCAGCCGGCAAATAGCACAGAACCCGGGCCGGTCGGCGTGCGCGGGAGGTTCGGCTCTTTTCTTTGTCAGATGGGATCCCGGGAGGTTGTCTCCGTTCAAAAAGAAAGAGGCCGGATTGCTCCGGCCTCCCAATGAGAACTAAGCGCTTAAATTGTTGTTCGCAGCCGCGCTACCACGAACTTTTTTGTCGGATGCGGCGCTGCGGACCACGCCTCACGTCACACACGATAACCCGCATTTCTGCTTCAACGACCAGACCAATCTAACTGACCTGCATTTCCCGGCCAGTCACCAGTTCTGGTTACATGAAGGGGCGGGACTATATACTTCACAGAAGCATTAAGTTTTTATGCAGAACAGAAACAATCACTTAGGTGAATTATGTCTTTTGGTTCTAAATCCTGCCCCTACTACCAACCGAAGAGATGGTGACTTTGTATAATTTTGGGTCATTGATGTGAAATATCCTGACCCGATCTGTATTTCAACCAGACAGGCATTGATTATTTTCGTCTCCGCTGAACTGTAAAGGGCTGTGTCTCAATATAAGCCGCTTTGGCAGTAAACCTGCTAAAACAAGCCGACGTTAAATATGAAAGGTTGTTTTTTGACGTTTCAGTACTTGTAGAGCGGTTTGAAAGTTGTTGGGTGTGAAAACCCCGAGCAATAATGGATTTGGCCGTCATAGTTCGCTCCTCGCGGGGCACCTTGCTCAAGGTTTTCACGAACTCTGACGGCCTTTTAATTTACAGGGACGATGAACGTCCTTGGTATAAGGAAAGCACGATTGATATGAATAAATAGAATAAAAAAGAGCCGGAAATTGATCCGGCTCCTTGAAAACGTCGGGCGCACTGCGCAACCGCTAACCGACTTCCAATACAAAGAGGCTAGCAGCATTTAGCGTGCGCGTCAAACAAAACTCAAAAATTACCGAAAGGAAATTTTATGAGCGCGCAAAAGAACTGCGCCAAGCGGAAAAGAATCCCGGCTACATTTTGTTATCCGCCACCACGGAAACATTGTCCACCGAGAAACTTAAAACCGCCACCGCGTAGGGATATTGGGAGAAGGCCGTTGCGTCTCTAATTCCGAATGACGAAAAGCCCCGTTGGAGAAATCTGACGGGGCTACCTTTTTCGCCTTTGTTTTCTTTGGGGATGATGGCGGCGCTGCACTGGCAATGCGCTTGCCAGCCTCATTGAATGTGAGGCCGCGTATTCTAAAATCGAGTGCTTTGGGCATAATTCAATCTTCGTCTTTGGATTGGAATGACTTTCTAATGTAAATACCAACAATCGCACCCACTATGCCGTGGAATAGAAAATCATCCATGCTTCTAGCGCCTGAGAAATTTCGCAACCGCTTCGGTCCGGGTCCGCACCTGCAATTTCTCGTAAATGCGGCGGATGTAGGTGTGGACGGTTTCGTAGCTGATTTGGAGCTTGTCCGCTATTTCCTTGTACATCAGTCCCTGGCTCAACAGGTCGAGCACCTGCTGCTCGCGCTCAGACAGGTTTTCGGTGGGCTGCGCCGTGGCCGCGGTTTTTTGGAAGGACGACACCACTTTGCGCGCAATGTGCATGGTCATCGGTGACCCGCCACGATGCACCTCGTGAATGGCTTCCAACAGTTCCTTGCTGGAGGTGCGCTTGAGCATGTAACCGTTGGCGCCGGCGGTCAGCGCGTTGAAAATGTTTTCCGTATCTTCGTAAACCGTCAACATCATCACCTGGGTTTGCGGCAGGAGTTGCTTCAGTTGCCGCACGCATTCGACACCGTTCATGCCGGGCAGGTTGATGTCCATCAGCACCACATCGGGCTTAACCTGGGGCAAAGCCTTTAGCGCCTCCTCGGCGTTTGCGTAATCGCTGACACAGCGGAATCCGTCGGCACGATTGACCACCCGCGCCAGTGTGCCCCGCAGCTTGTCGTTGTCTTCGACGATGGAAACGGCAATGTCCATAATTCAAGTTAGACGGCGGGAGCCGGAAGGCGGAGGCCTGAGTCGAACCGCCGTGAATTTTTTTCCTCGTTGTTCATGTTATTTATCATCTCGTGTGAATGGGCGCTGTCAAGCGCACGACGGTTCCACCTTTGACCCCGGCGGCGATGGAAAATTCGCCGTGAATGTCTTCCATGCGCTTGCGCATGTTCCGCAGGCCGTTCCGGGTCCGGGTCGCGGACGCATCCGGCTGGCCGGCGCCGCGCCCGTCGTCTTCAATTTCCAGGGTAAAGTTGCCCGGCCGCAATCGCAACCGGATCCGGGCCTCGGTGGCCTGGGCGTGTTTGACGACGTTGTTGACTGCTTCCTTGAAGGCGAGAAAGACATTATGGCGGACTTCCGGTGGAACGACGACCGCCGGCAACTGGGGTGGCACCTCGGCGCGGTAGCGCACCCCGGCCAGGGCGAGATATTCCTGTGCGTATTTGCAGGCATAGGTGACCAGGCTGTCCAGCGTATCGTTGGAGGGATTGACGGCCCAGACGATTTCATCGAGCGAATGCGTCGTCTCACGCGCGGTTTGGGAAATTTGCTGCGCGTGGGACGCGATTTCCTCCGGGGAATGCCGGTCGGCTTCGGCCATTTCGCCCAAAAGCGCCACCTGGGTGAGGTTGGCGCCCAGTTGATCATGGAGATCGCGGGCAATCCGGGAACGTTCCTGTTCCAAGGCCTCCCGTTGTTGGAGCGCCTGCAACTGACGGTGCAATTTTTGCGTGGAAAGATAGCGCACCACGGCGGCAACCAGGCCGAGGAACACCAGAATGACCACGGCGCGGAACCATCCGGTCTGCCAGAATTGGGGTTGCACCGTCACGGCCAGGACGCTGGCGGTCTTGTTCCAGATACCATCTTCATTGCGTGCCTCGACCTGGAATTGATAATTCCCGGGCGAGAGTTTGTTGTAGAACGCCACGCGCGTGTCGCCCGCCTCCGTCCAGGCGGTTTCGTGTCCGGCCAGCAGGTATCTGAACCGCACTTCGTTCGGTGCGGAAAAATTCAGCCCGGTGTAATGAATTTCCAACCGGTCGTGTCCGGGCGGGAGCACGATGGCCGGCGGCCAGGCCGAATCCAGGCGGTTGGTTTTTTGCTCCCGGCCATCCACCAGCACGGATTCAATCATGACCTGCGGTGGTTGCAGATTGGGCGTCAGCTCCGCCGGGTTCACATACGCCAGGCCTTTGGTGGTGGGAAACCACAGGCGGCCGTCGCTCGTGCGGCAGGCGGCCGGTTGCGAACCGCTGGAACATTCGCGGGTGGGCAGGCCATCAGCTTCGCTATAAATCCGGCAGGCGGACAAATCCAGAGCTCCGTGGCTCGGAGCATTCAAGAGTTCTCGCGGAATTCGCATCAATCCCAGATTGGAGCCGATCCATAAATCACCCGCATCGTCCTCGATCAGGTAGCTGATGCTGTTGCTGACCAGGCCATCGCGCTTCGAATAACGTGTCCACTTTCCCTGATGAAACCGGGCTAGGCCATGGCCCGACGTGCCAACCCATAAATCGCCGCTCTTGTCCAGATAAAGGCAGGAGACGTCATTGCCGGGCAGGCCATCTTCCGATGCCCGATAAGAAACAATCCTGCCATCCGTGAAACAACTTAAACCGCCATCGCTGGTTCCGATCCAGAGGCTGCCTTTGCCATCGCCGGTGATCGCGGAAACGGCATTTCCCGACAGGCCGTCCCGGGTAGTGTACAGCTTCCATTCCTGTCCGTTCCAGCACCCCAGACCATTGGGCGTTCCTGCCCACAGTCGTCCTTCGCGATCCTCCAACAAAACCGAAATTTGCGGGCCGAGGACCTCGGCGGCGGGCACAAACTCAAAGTGATTGGTTTCGAATTGAAACAGTCCCTCATCCCGAGTCCCCGCCCAGACGTGCTGTCGGTGATCCACCAGCACCGTCCAAGCGTCTTGCCACGGACCCACGTGGTAATATTGGACAGTGTTTGTTCTCCAATACGCCGCGCCCTGTGCGCCAAAAGCGACCCACAAACCGCCATCCACATCCTCCGACAGCGATTGGACGTTCCAGGGATGCAGCCCGTCCGCGGTGTTGAAAATTTTTCTTTTGATCCGATCCAGTCCTCCGCCGTCAGTGCCCACCCAGAGATTTCCTCCTTTATCGAGACACAAGGAGAGGACATAAGCGGTGGACAATCCCTGTCCCGTCGAAATTTGCCGGTAATTTCCTTCCGGGTCATACCAAAAAACACCGGCGCCGAGCGTGCCGACAATCAGATTGCCATGCGCGTCTTCGCACGCAGCTTTGATGATGTTGTTACCCCAAGGATACGGCCCCCAGATTTTTTCGCGCTGAGTGGAACCCCATTTCTCGATTCGGCCATCGATAAACCGCCAGGTTCCGCCGCGTTGGCTGGCGAGGATGTAATCCAGCCGCTGGACCGGAACTTGTTGTTCAATGGCAAAGGCGGGCGGACTGACATTGGCGGGGCGAAAAGAAAATAGAAGCGAAACGTTCCGTTCCTGGTCCACCCAGTCTTCACCAATCCAAAGCAGGTCGGGTTTTTCCACGACCATCATCCGGCTGAGGGCTGGCGTTTTGAAGTGAAAATCCCAGACTTCCATCTTCCCGTTTTGATAGCGTCCCAGATGCGCGTCGGCCGTGTACAGCCAGATGGTTCCGGTCGAATCTTCGCATGCGGACACCAGCCGTCCTTCATGACTGCTGCGTCCCAAAGCGAAATTTTTTATCCGGCCGTTCGACTCCAATGCCACCCCGCCGGCGTCTGTGCCAATCCAAAGGTTCGTGTGGCTATCCTGGAACAAATAGTCGATCTGGTCGTTGTTCAGCCCGGGGGTGTTTCCCTCGTCAAAGGGGGTAAATTGGACTCCATCGAATCGCACCAAACCATACTGGGTACCCAGCCAGAGATACCCATCCTGGGTTTGGATTACGGAGAAGACCACGCTGCCCGGGAGTTCCTGTTCCGTGCCCCAGGTGTTCACGATGAAGGGCGAGTTGGTTGGGTTCGCTGCGCGCGCCGTTGCTGGCAGGAGGAGGGCAAAAACGCAAAGCAAGAGCCCCGCGCCTGTAAGCAGCCGGCGTTTCTTCGGCATGTTTTATTTTTCGAACTATCCGGCCGGAAGTAAAGCTGTTTACGGAAGGAATGCGAGGCTGGACCAGGGAGAAATTTTTTCAAAAACCACTTGTCAGAACCGGGCGATGGGTTACGTTTCCCCTGCTCCCAATGAGAACTGGGCGCTTCGGCGGGTGTTGGCGATGTAAACTCGTGTGTGATCGCCGCGCCCGCCGTTCTGTTGTTCCTGGAGGCGGGTATTCGCCGCGTGAGGCATGAAAAAATCCCTGCGGACACGTGCATCCGCAGGGTTCAACCTTGCCCTGCTTAATTGACACTCACGTCAATTTTTTTTGGCTTGGCCTCTTCAGCCTTGGGAACTGTCACCGTCAAAAGGCCATCCTTGTACTGCGCTTTGACCTTGTCCGCCGCCACGGGTGCGGGCAACGTCAGCGTACGCTGGAATTTTCCGTAGTAACGTTCCTGCCGTCGGATTTCACCCTCGGTTCGCTTTTCCTCAACTTTGCGTTCACCGGAGATAACCAGCACGCCATCTTGCAGCGAGACATTGATGTCTTCCCGTTTCAGACCGGGCAACTCCGTGTTGACGACAAAGCTGTCTTTATCTTCGTACACGTCGAGTGCGGGCACCCAATCTGTTAACGGCGATACAAACAAGCGCTCCAATTCATCCTGCAAGGACGACAGACGTCCGAAGCCGGGCCAGGCCAATCCTGGACTTTGATATCGTATTAATTTCATAATTGTCCTTTCATTAAGATAATTCGTATTGTCGAACATACTCTAGCTTCGACGATGCCAAGGATCGTTCGAGCTTA
>DATJYM010000134.1:0-7118 GCA_035499615.1 Candidatus Acidiferrales bacterium
CACCGAGCCAGTTGCCAATTGGATGCCCGTGGCAACGAATACAATCCAAGGAGATGGGCAATTTGGTTTTACGAATGTGATAGATTTGAGCCAACCGCAGCAGTTCTTTATTTTAAAGCTGCAATAACCTTGATTTTTAGCCAGGCCCTTTCACCGAAAGCAATTTCTCGGTGATGCGCTGATGATGATAGTCGGTGGCAGGTTGCAGCAGCGGTTTCGCCAAAGAAACGGGCGTGGCGATCTTGTTCGACGTCACCTTGAAGTCGCGACTCACATTGGCTTCAATCCCCCGGCCCAATTCCGGGTCGAACCACGTCACACCGGAAAAAATGCCCTCGGTGACGGGGCTGATCGTCCGGGCCGTCTCGGACCTTGCTTGCGGACTGGTTTTCTCGATTCCGTGAAAATCCAGGCGGGCACAGAGTCGGTCCCCGCGCATTTCCCAGGATCGGAAGGTGACGGTGCATTCCCGCGCGATGTTTACGTTGAGGAAGCTCCGCTGGTTCTTTCGTGATTCCAGGGAAAAGGTCCAGGTATCGCCCGGCTGAACGGCTCTGCCGGGGAAATAGGAGGGGTCCAACTTGCCCTTGAAATAGTCCTCGTTGAACATTCTTTTCAGCCCCCAGGCGGCATAGTCGAGCGGCTGTCGCGTCCCGGTCTGGAGGCGGCTCAGCACTTTGTCCAGCGCTTGATTGTCCCAGGTCATTCCCGGCTTGAGCCTGGCGCCCTCGTAAAGGTTCAAACGGTTCAAGAGTTCATCAAGGCCTTCCATTCGTTCGACTTGGTTGCTGGCATCCAGAATATAGCGAACCTTCGCGCGCAAAATGGTTTTGAAAACTTTGGCAATTTCCGTATGGTCCGCCGCGGAACTCCGGGTCGAGTCGTACCGCCAGAGGTACCCGTCCGAATCACTTTCCAACCGGAAGTTGAGATGTTGCAGTTCCACCTCGCGCCCTTCCTGGGGAAGTTCCGCGACCACGGTATAAGCGTATTGAGACGTCAGGGAGAGTTCCGCTTTCATAGGGTCCGCCTTTCCCGGGGTATGGATCTCCGAGCTTTGCTTCATGTCCATCTCCCTGACGATGCACGCACCCAAAGGCCATTTCTGCTTCAGCTCGACCGGCCCGGCGGGCGGTTTAAACCCCGGCAACAGGCCGCCGACCGGGGCCGTGGCCTGTGGGGAAACCTCAATGTGTTGTTTAAGCTTTGGCCAGCTGTGGAACCCGTATTCGCGCGCGATGACCAATTGGGCATCGGCGAGTGAGAATTTCAAGGTGCGGATCTCGGCGTCACTCAGGCGGGCGTACCGGGGATGAAATTCCCGCGTGCGCGCGACTGCGTCGGCGTTTCCCTGGCTTAGGGCGTTAAGCAAATCCCTGGCCTGATATTTGAGGTGCTCCAGGCTGGGCTTGGACGGCAATAATTTGACTGGCATACGAACTTCTTTCGTTACGC
This sequence comes from Candidatus Acidiferrales bacterium, assembly GCA_035499615.1. Classification (GTDB taxonomy): domain Bacteria; phylum Verrucomicrobiota; class Verrucomicrobiia; order Limisphaerales; family UBA11358; genus UBA11358. The sequence continues at coordinate 1,456 of DATJYM010000134.1, forward strand.
CTGTTGTCCGCATCCTCAGGCAGAAAGCAAGTTCGTGAACTTACGGTTTAATCAGAGGTGGACTTCTGTCCTTTCCGCGGACCGGCTGCGCCCTGTGCGCAGAATTAAAATACTTGAGGTGCAGGCAAAATCAACTCCGAAGCTGGGAGCGGTTGAATCGTCAGGAACGCCGTAGGGTTTGGATTCGACATTTGGCCGCCCTCCCGCCCTGTTGTCAGGCGGCGCGATTTCGGCACGTGTTCGACCGGAATCACCCCTCGTACGTCCCGCGCGGGCCTCTGCCTCCGCCCGGATTCCTTTCGCCGGTTCCCACACGGCTCAAGTCAGTTTTGCCGAGACGGCCAACGGCATCGAGGACGGCATGAATTATCCTTGACTTTAGCAGTGCCGCTACTTATGATCCGAAACTGCTGATCTTGCTATGAAGAAGCGTTCCAGGTGTCTCAATCGGCTCTCAAGCATTTGGTTCACCCTGATGGTTGTTTTGGTTTGCGTGCTTTCATTAACCCCGGTGCATGCCAGCCAAGTTGTTGCCACTGGTGGGAACATCCCACCAGGGCTTACCAATGCAGTAGCCATCGGAGTCCTCGGGTATTCCCTGGTTGCGTTACGGGCTGACGGCACGGTTGCGGAGTGGGGTAATGGTGAGAGCGACCCAAGCGTGAGCAACCTGGTAGCCATGGCAACCGGTTGGTCCCATGGTTTTGGCTTTCGCCCGGATGGAACATTGATTGGATGGGGAGATGATTACGCTGGCGGCATCAGCGGCAAACCTGCGAATTTGACTAATGCCGTAGCCGTAGCCGTGGGCTCTTTTAATACTCTGGCTGTGCTCGCCGATGGTAAAGTCATTGGTTGGGGTGACGATTCCGCAGGTCTCTTGGACATACCGGAAGGAGTGAGTAATGTAGCGGCCATCACCATCGGCACTTTCGGCGGGAACGCCCTCGCCTTGTGCGCCGACGGCGCCGTTTGGGAATGGGGCAGCGGCATTACCAATTCACACCCTGAAATCAGCAACGCCGTCGCCGTGGCTTCGGCCGGCATTTACCGTGGCGCGGTGTTGCATTTTGACGGCACCGTCACCGCCTGGCCGAACAACCCTCCTGACGATGTGCCTCCCGACAATCTAACCAACATTATCGCCGTTGCCGGCGGTGGCGATCACCTGCTCGCATTGCACAATGACGGAACGGTCTCCGCCTGGGGATGCGACTGTGGCAGCGATTTTCAATCTGCCACCAACCTTTCCGATGTCGCCGCCATGGCTGCCGGTGGAGGTGATGGCCAGGATTTAAACATCTTCCTGCTCGATTACACCAATCCGCCGCCGGTTTTGACTGCCGCCATGAGCAACGGCCTTCCGCGCCTCCGCATTACCGGACTGCAGTTTCATCATTACGTCCTCCAGGAATCCGCCGACCTGAGCTCGCTGGCTAACTGGACCTTCAAACAGAACATTGTTCTGCCGGCCTCGGCAGAATTTGTCGTTGATCTTAATCCAGCCGCCGACGGCACTGCGCGATTCTACCGGGCCAGGCTCATGCCCTGATGACGCACTCGGCGATACTGCAAAGTTCGGACGCCCGATTGACCAGTGACCAAATCCGTGCCGATACCGCCGTTACCCTGTTCACGTCACTTGTCACCCGTCACATGTCACAGCTTCTCGGACCAGATGTCAGAAGCAGACAAAAATGCGTTCAAAGGGCTGCTGGATGCCAAATTCCCGCCGAAGGCAGGGCCGACGTCAACGGGCAGATTAAGCATTTTGCCGTGAGCCGGCAGATGGTGTTATTCGCCTTGGATCGCCGCAAAGCCTGGCGCATGCTGCAAAGCAAAGCCGGCGTGGCGAACAAAGATTACCAGGCGCAAAAGGCGCTGTTGGCCAAGCTTGATAAGGGCGAGATTCAGCTTGCTGACGTGCAAGGTAAAACAAAGGAACTATTCGAAGCTGAACTCGCGAAGTTGAACTGATTTTACCTTACAGCCTTTAGCTTTTGAAGATGAGTTCCAACTGGCCCGGCTGGAAGTTAATCCGTCAGGGCACTGCAACGCGATAGAAGTATGGTCCGGGACCAGTTGCCCCAATATCTTTATAGCCGACCGCATTTGTCTGATTGAAAACATAAATGTACCCGCTGATGGTAGAGAATGCCGGTTGGGCCACAAGATTCGTGCTACGCTGTAAAACGTAGGTTCTCCCGGGGACGCACTGCCACATCACCGTAATGCCGGACACACTGTTGGACAGGGAGAGAATTTTCAGGACGGATGCGGCGTTGGTGGGATTGGTGCCAGTCATCCATTCCTGCCAGTTGTTCATGCCATCCCCATCCGAATCAATTGAGCCATCGGTGGAAAGACCATACTGTTGCGCCCAAAGGTATGGGAGAGTGAAACCCGGCGTCTGAAACTCATACGCTCCCATGTCAATGGCCCCGCCAACAACGCGCGGGTTGCCGTCGAGATCGGTGCTGCTACCGGAGGAATCGGCGCCCGAATTGATGCAGGGTGAGTTCGACTGCAAATGGAGATTTCCGCCGATTGGATCCATGAACAGCGGGTCATTGCCTATATTGCCTGATCCGGCTGGATACGGAGTTGTGCAAGTGTAGGTAATGATATTGGTACGGTAATAGTTGGGGTACTGCGGAGCGTTGTTGAAATACACGATGCAACCAGTCAACCCGCTATAATACGTTCCCCCGCCACTCCCCGCCGTATTTCCCACGACGGTGCAGCTGTTCAAGGTGCCATAGTAGGATCCGCCGCCACTGCCAGAAGCCGTGTTTCCGGTCACTAGGCAATTGTTCAATGTGCTGCTGGAGGCCCCTCCACCGGTCGCTGCAGTATTGGCAATCACAATGCAGTTGTTCAGGATACAACTACTGCCAGAAGCCTGGTAAGCGCCGCCTCCCTCGAACGCAGAATTGTTTGTAACGATGCAATTATTGAGCGTTCCACCATCGGCACCGCCGCCATAACCATAGGCCGCTGTCGAATTACCCGTGAGTATGCAATTGCTCAGGACACCGTAATGGCTTGCGCCACCCGCCATCACCGCAAAATTGTTTGCCAGGAGACAATTGTTGACCGTCGTACCGATTCCGGCACTGCCGATGGCGCCGCCGGCAGTACCCGCGGTGTTGTTTGTCAGGGTGCAATTATTCAAAATGCCGCTGTTGGCACCGCCACCATAATTCGCCCAGTTAGAAAACAACGTACAGTCATACAGGATGCTGTTGTAAGCGCCGCCACCATAGCCATAGACGCCTGCCGCATTGGCGGTGAACGTGCAGTTGCTAAAGGTGCCGTACACCGCCCCACCGCCATCCCACTTCGTTGTATTGCCGACGATGGTGCAATTGAGAACGAGGGCATTGGTGGACTCACACCAGCAGCCGCCACCGCAATCTTCGTGTAAATAATCACCATTGGTGCGCGTGGCCCCGTTGGTCACGGTAAATCCAATCAATGCGGCCCCGTTGGTCAAGTACACGCCGCGGATGGCGCTGTCGCCGTTGGTCGTACCCGGCACCTGATAACCTTGAATAAAAGTCACCGCCGCGCCATTGACGCTCTGTATGGTAACGGCCTTGACGATGGCAACCCGATTGGTGAGAGCGAAACCATTCACCGTTTGTCCCCCCGTCTGGTATAAGCCATTGGTCACCAGGATTTGATCACCGTCACTGGAGGCGTTGATAGCATCCTGAATTGTTAGCGCAGCGGTTGCCCAGTTGGTATAAGGCGCCGCCGGGCTGGGGTTACTAACGTTGACGAAATAAACGGTCGCCGAGAGGTGGAAACCGAACAGGAAGCAGAAAACTACAGCCAACTGGCATCGACGCGGTTGCATGCTGCCTTTAACGTAACTAATACTTTTTAGACAAATCACTTCCGCAATTCAAGCCAAATTTTAGATGAAGAATTCCGCCGTGAGCCCGCAGATGGTGTTATTCGCCGTGGAACGCCGCAAAGCCTGGCGCATGCTCCAAAGCAAAGCCGGCGTGGTGAACAAGGATTATCAGGCGCAGAAGGCGCTACTGGCCAAGCTCGACAAAGGCGAACTCCAACTCGCCGACGTCCGGGCCAAGACCAAAGAGTTGTTCGAAGCTGAATTGGCGAAACTGAATTAGCTGTGGCGTCGCGTGACTCACGCGATTGGCATTTGGCACGGTCAGAATACCAAAATACTAGGAGCCAACCCGTTTATGTCACGACAGGCATGATCGGTCACAGATTCTGTTGCAGTGATTCCTAAGCTATTGAACGAGTTTCTCACCGGATTAAACTTATAGGGCGGGGTGAATTCCACCTTCCGACATCCGGCACGCGAAAATCGATATCAATGATCCCGGCATCTTTGAGCTTTTTAAGGACTGGCATGCTGTATTTGCATATCATGCCCGCTTCGATACAGAACCGGACAACATCCGACTCCGATTTCATGCTCCCGGATTTTAAGGCCCTTTCTAATTCCAATTCGAAATTTCGAATCTTGCTCGGCCGCATCATATCCAAGGCCAGAATTCCTTCCTCGGGACGGATGTTTTCCCGGTCGATATCGAAATTTGCCTCACCGGCAATTCCATCTGTTGCCCAAGCAACCTGCAGAAATTTGTGAATGCCCCGCGGATGGTGGCTGCCGAAGATCAACCCATAAATGTTGCTGCGCTTTCTGATGGAAAACGATCCCAAGTACAGCTGATTATTGGCCGGAATCCGCTTTCGGTAATAGTCTACAGCTACGCGATGGACATCGTATGAGTCTTCTACTGTTTCGATTTTCTGTTTGATTGCTGGATGATCGCGGAAACGGTGGAGTGTGGATGAAGAAAGGAAAAAGATAAAATCGGTCGTGGGATAGCTAATCAGCCCGCTGAAGACATCATCGGAGACCGCATCAACTCCGTATTGATCGATGATGAATAGTTTTGCCGCCCGGGAATTTGACAGCACTGAGGAATACTCGGCCAACGCATTTTGAAATGTCAGCGGCCGACAATCGGGCTCCACGCCAGGAATGTTCCAGTTCTTTGATTTTAGGACAGATCTAAGCAGCTTGATCTTTCTCTGATCTTCGTCGAAGAGGTGTGCGACGATCCTGGCCTTGTTCCACCCGGCCAAGCCTTGTCGATTGTATCTTCGAAGCTGGTCTAGAATTCTGAGCGGCGAACCGTAGGTTCCCTCAGAATCTGTGCCAGGCCCACAGAAAAAATCAAAAAGGTGGACCTCGCAGAACGACGGATTGGGACGGGAAAGAAAAACCGGAATCCACTCCTGGGCATACAGCTCGAAAATCCGAAGTTTGGCCAGTGTGCCGGCGTCGTACGGCTTGTCATGAAAATCCGTCTTAGCCATCAATAATTGCTCAGGGCGGCGAGCAGTTCTGTTCTCTGTTCCGAGGTTGCCACGGCATTTTGGGAAAAGGCAGGATATTCATCGTACGTCCTGCCGTCGAGTGTGCGGCCGGTCTCGGCTTTGCGGACACCTCCCCATTGTTTGAAAAAGAATGGAACTTTTTGGGCCCGGCACTGGGCTCGGACGTTGCGCACCCATTCCAGTGCCATTGTTCGAGCGCCTGGGCCGCTCTCCCCGCCAACAATCACCCAGCAGATACTGCTTAAGTCGAAGGTGCCGAGGTCCTCCAGAAGCGG
>DATJYM010000135.1:0-9891 GCA_035499615.1 Candidatus Acidiferrales bacterium
TGAAAGGGCCGGCGAAATGGTTTCCGTGCTGGATGAAATCGTTTGGGCGATGAATCCCAAACACGATTCCCTCGCTTCGCTCATCAGCTACTTTTCCATTTATGCAGATCGTTTCCTGACCCTGGCCAATATCGCCTGGCGCCTGGAAAGCGCGCCCGGGACAGCCGACCCCATGGTAAACTCACGCTGCCGGCATCAGTTGTTCCTCGCATTCAAAGAAGCGTTGACCAATGTGGTGCGCCATGCGGAGGCATCGGAAGTGCGCCTCAATTTTCGAGTGGATGAAAAACAATTGCAGTTGACTGTCTCCGATAACGGACGCGGGCTTTCTTCCGCAACGCAGACGGCCGCCATGGATGGCATCGCCAACATGCGCGCGCGGGTGGAAAAGCTTGGCGGAAAATTTGAAATTGCCGGCGATGCCGGTTCTGGCACAACCATTCGTTTTTACGTACCTTTGAATTCATGACTAAGATTGCGATTGTAGAAGACAATAAAGTCATCCGGGAAAGCCTCATGGAATTTATCCATGCGGACCCGGAATTCCGTTGCGTGTGCGCCTGCGCCACGGCGGAAGAAGCTCTAAAAGTAATTCCCAAACACGAGCCGGAGATTGTCCTGATGGACATTCAATTGCCCAACATGTCGGGCATTGACTGCCTCGCGCAGTTAAAACAGATGCTACCCTCCCTGCATATTATTATGGTGACAGTGTATGAAGACACCGAGCGCATCTTCAAAGCCCTGCGCATGGGCGCCTGCGGTTATCTTTTAAAACGCTGCACGCCGGAGGAACTCCTGACGGCGATCCGGGAGGTTCGGCAAGGCGGCGCGCCGATGTCCCGGGAAATCGCGCGCAAAGTCATCTTTTCCTTCCAGGAACCAGTCAAGGCCGCCGCCGAAGTGGAAGACCTCTCACCGCGTGAACTGGAAATTCTGGAATTATTGGCCGGCGGTTTTCCCAATAAAGCCATCGCCGACCGCCTGGGGCTAACCGATGGCACCGTCCGCTGGCACCTGCGCCACGTCTATCACAAGCTGCATGTACGGTCCCGGACCGAAGCCGCCTTGAAGTTCCGCTCCGTCAAATCGCCGGGCTAAAACCTCCCTATTATCGCTAGTAATTGGGCTCCAAAAAGATACGCATGGATTTATTTCCATACATTTGTGGGGCTGTGCAATTTTAGGAAATTGAGGCAAATTGTAATCGACCACAGAACCTGTCAATTGACGCACATGAATTGTTCTACTCGCCCCCGTTATTGCAGCTCACGAAATCGCGGATTTACCCTCATCGAGTTGCTCGTGGTCATTGCGATCATTGCCATTCTTGCAGCCATCCTGCTTCCCGTCCTCACCCAGGCACAGAAGAGAGCCTTGCGCATCGAATGCGTCTCCAATGTGCGGCAATGGGGACTCGCGTTCCAAATTTACGCGGGTGATAATAACGATAACCTGCCTCCTGGTTTTACCGGGCCCAAAGGGATGTGGATGCTGGAGCTGATCCAATATATTCCTCATTCCGATATCGGCGGTCCCATCTGTTTTTGTCCTACGGCGCAGACAACGCGGGATACGCTGCCCAATATTTGGATTACCACGGGTTGCACGTTTTTGGCCTGGGGCAGATATGGAACCAATAGCTATCCCGTTGAACCCTGGGGCGTGCAGGATTGCGCCGGCAGTTACGGCATCAACGCCTGGATGGCTGCGACTACCAACACGACGCCAAATTCTCCGTATTGGACTAAGATATCAGCGGCCGTCCGAGTGCCAAACGTGCCCTTATTTGCCGATTGTGCCTGGGAAGGCGCCACTCCTAATCCGACCGATTCGGTGGACGCACCTGCCACTGCGCCGGGCATTGTTAACGTAGGCGACGCGATACCCGCCTTTTGCCTCCCGAGGCATCCCGGAAGAACTCCGGTCAACATGGCTTTCCCCGATGGTTCGGTTTCCAACGTGGGTTTGAGACAGCTTTGGTCGTTGAACTGGAGCAGGACCTGGGTCACCCCCACCGAGCGCTGGCCAAACTGGCTCTTGTCCTACAACTAAGAATTTTCCGCCAACCCTTCCATAATCAAAAACCCTTAAATCCATCTAACTATGAAAAGAATACTCTGCCTGGCCGTTTTTTTCGCCGCGCTGCTTTCCGCCTCGGCCGGAACCATGAATATTTATGTTCAGGATTGGGGTACGACCAACGGAGGCAGTTCCGTGACCGGCAACGGAACGCTCGTCAACGTGGGTTGGACTGGCGTAGCCGTTTCACAAACCGCCGGGCCTTACCTGGGAATCTATGCAGCGAGCGGCGCCAATGACCCCGCCACGGGCACAGCACTACCGGTCAATACGGTTTATTTCACCACCCTGAGACCGAACCAAACTTCGCCGGGCATGTTTTACACCACGGACACTTCTGGTTCCGGCTCGGGAGGCGATTCGGCTTTTACCGACATTAATCCCACGCTCTACACCAATCTTTCCTTTAGCGTAGAAGTCCGGGAAACCGGTTCGAATGATACTAACTATTTCGCCGTGCAGGTCGGGGGACAATGGTACGTGGCAACCTCTTTTACTATGCCGGTGACTACGACGCTGCCTTATCCGACGTTTACGAATGAAACCCTGGTTTATACGAATTCGGCCAACGTCTGGCAAAGCCTGACCGTAAACTCAACCAGCGTAACGATTGGCGGCATGGCTTCGCCTAATTTGACTTCTCCCATTACCGGCGTCGGCATCGTCGAACTGCCCACGGCCAACGGCTTTAATTATAATATGTTGACCGTCACGGCATTTTCTCCCAACGCCGTGCCCACGAACCCGCCTTCGATTACCGCGCCGGCCGTTACTCCGCAGTATTCCTTTGTCGGCGGTGGTGCCTCCTTTTTAATTACCGCCTCGGGTTCGCAACCCCTGACTTACATTTGGGAAACCAACGGCATTCCGATCGGCAGCGATCCCCGATTCATCGGAACGGGTAGTAATATGCTGACGATTACTGGCCTCACTTTGAACGACGCATCGGTTACCTATTCTGTGATCGTCACCAATGTGGCGGGCGCGAAAACGAACGGCAGTCTCGCGCTGAATGTCAGTAGCGTGCCATCGGGTGTGCTGTACGCGGAAGATTTTCCTTATGTGGGGCCTAACGGCAATCTTCCCATCACCGGCGTTGGCTGGTTGAGTTCGGCGGGTTCCGGCACTACGATTGGCATTTACTCGGCCGGAGCTGGCATCGGCGACGTCTTTTCTTATTCGTCCAGCGCCAACACTAACGCCTACTACACGACCGACACCAATGACGTAGGCCTTTCCGGCCTGCCGTTTGTTGACATCAATCCGGCCAGCTATCCGGCTATTTCGTTCCAGGCCGGTTTCGTTCCCGGAAACGCTGCCGGACAGGTGGCAGGCGCCATTTCGGTTTATTGGGCGGTGGCGATGAACGGGACATGGTATTGCTCCTCACAACCCCAGGCCATCGCGCTCGGAGCCTTGAGCCCGTACGAAACCTACCAATACGGGTTTAATCCTGCTGCAACGAATTGGAACAGCATTACCATCACCGGCACGGGCGCGGTGATTGGCAGCCGCGCTGCCAGTGCCTTGAGCGGCAATATCACCGGCGCCGGCCTCATCATTGCGCACAATGACGCGAGCGGTTCCGACATGAATTTCCAAAATTTTGAAATCATCACCAACGCCGCGCTCGGCCAGCCGCCTTATATCGGTGGCAACACGCCCAATGACGTGGGCGTGGCGTCCGGCGGCGGCGCGAGTTTTGGTGTGGCGCTGACGTCAGGGACATCGCCTTTCACTTATGGATGGACCACGAATGGCGTTCCGGTCCAAAACGGCGGCCGCGTTTCCGGGGCGAACACGGCGACATTGACCATCGCCGGCCTCAGCGCTGCTGATAACGGCATGACTGTGGTCGCCTTTGTGACGAACGCCGCCGGCAGTGACGAAAGCGATAGTATTTACCCGGCGGCCAACCTGACGGTAACCAATGCCCAGGTTGGTTTTATCTATTCCGAAAACTTTCCCTTTGTCGGGCCGGTTGCCGGAAATTATCCGATTAGCAGCGTTGGCTGGGTTGAGGCCGTTCCCTCCGCTCCAAACGCCCTGTACCAGGTCACGGCCAATACCAGCCAGGGAGCCGTTTTCGCCTATTACGGATCGCCCGCGACCACCGTGTATTACGCCACTACCGCTACCGACACGAACCAATCCGGCTTGCCGTTCCCGAACGTCAATCTGGCAGGCTATTCGAGCATGAACTTCGCCGTGGACATCGCACCGGCCTACCAATCCAGCAATGTCACAGCGTATGTGGCGATACAAATTAACAACGCCAACTGGTACGTGTCCGCGAGCGCGTTGCCGGTGCCAACATCCGCTGACAGCCAGACATTTGCCACCTATACGCAGGCCTTTAATCCGGCCGCCGCGAATTGGAAGAACCTCACAGTCACCGGCTCGGGCGGGATCATCGGATCGGCGGCCACTAGTAAATTAAGCGGCGTGATGACCGGCGCCGGCCTGGTGTTCGTCACCGTTGGAAGCAACGGCGGCGGCACATTTAACTTCTCCAACTTCACCATTACCGGAAACGGCATTGGCGGACTCAATGCCGGGTCGGCATCGGGCGGTAAAGCCAATATCACCTGGGTGGGCAATCCGGTGGTGAAATTGCAGAGTAATACGAACTTGAACAGCAGCGCATCCTGGCAGGATGTGCCCAATACCTACGGCTTGTATTCGTTACCGGTAACGACCACCGGGCCGCAGAAATTTTATCGCCTGAAATCGCCATAAGTTTGGGCGTCGGATGGGAATTTATTATTGTGAAAGGAATTGGATGCCAGGCTGGAGCCGTTCTTAAATAAGACGGCTCCGGCTTTTGAGCCAGGCAGAACATTTAAAGCAGAGGTAATGTGGTGAGAGTGAAATTTATATATTTTGTGCTGGCAGTCTGGATGTCTCTTCTGGCATGGGTATCGCCCGCGGAAAGTAACTTCATTGCCGGTGCAGACTTGTCGCTTTTGGCTTATTTCGAAACCAACGGCATCGTCTATAAAGACAATGGCCAACCCGGCGACGCCATCAAGATCCTAAAAAGCCATGGCATCAATTGCATCCGGCTCCGTCTGTTCACCAGCAGCGCTGCCCAGGCGGAAGCGGACCCCTACGATTATATCAACAACCTCACTTACACCGTTCCGCTGGCTGTGCGCGTCAAAAGTGCCGGCCTGCAATTCATGCTCGATTTTCATTACTCCGATACGTGGGCCGACCCCGGGCATCAGTCCATGCCGTCCGCATGGAAAGATCTTACGTTCTCGCAGTTGGTGCAGACCATGCGCGAGTACAACAGCAACTGCATCGCGGCGTTCAAAGCTGCCAATGCGATGCCCGATTACGTGCAGGTGGGCAACGAAATCACTGCCGGCATGCTCTGGCCCTATGGACGGCTTTCCGGCAAAAATAAAACCCAGCAATGGTCCCAGCTCGGGCAATTGATGAACGCCGCCGTGCAAGGCATCAGGGATGCCGCCGGTCCGAACATGCCTAAAATCGTTGTGCACATTGATCGCGGCGCCGATTGGGCCGCGACTAAATGGTATTTTGACAACCTGGACAAACAGGGCGTTCCTTACGACATCATCGGGGAAAGTTACTATCCGTTTTACCACGGGCCGCTCACCAACCTCATCACCTGCGTTTCTAACGCCGCGCAACGCTACCACAAACCCATTTTTGTGGCGGAAACAGATTTGCCATTCATTTACTCAACCAATATTTTTGAGATCCCGGCCAGCAGCAGCGGCCAGGTGCAATTTGTCAATACACTCGGGCATATCATGAGAGACACGCCGGATCATTTTGGTGCAGGCATTTTTTGGTGGGGCGCGGAATATGAATTGCCCAACGCCAATGAAGCCGGCGTCGGCACCCGCTCTTTCTTCGATAAAAATGGCAACGTCCTGCCCGCCGCCGAAACGCTGGGGCAGCTCGGCAATGCGCCCAACTTAAGCGCCAGCGCCAATAAGGTCCCCGTTTTTGGAAACGCTCAACAATGAAATGTCCGCTGCTGATCGCCGGGGTTTCTTTACTCCTCCCGTTTTTATCTCCCGCCCAAAGCGTGGTGTTATACCGGGAAACCTTTCCCTACGCCGGCATCACCGGGAATTTTCCCGTCAGCACCGTCGGCTGGGCCAATGATATTCCGGACGGGCCCACTCGCCTGTACCAAAATTCCGGCGGCGACGGCGCCGTCTATGCCTACGAAAGCTCTGCCGCAACGACTGCCTTTTACACGTCGGCCACGTTGACCCGCTCCAGCGGCGCAACCTTTCCGCCCATCAATCCCCTGCTCTATCCGGGGCTCACGTTGTCCGTTGATATTCAGCCCACGCAAACTCCGGCCAATATCACCGCGCGGTTCGCCGTGCAGATGAACGGCGCTGCCTGGTTTGCTTCTACCACTCCCCTGCCCGTTCCCGGCGTCGCCGGTTCGTATGCCACGTATTCCAGCGTGTTTAATCCCACAGCCTCGCAATGGAACTCGCTCACGGTCAGCGGCAACGGCACCGCCACGCACGCCACCATCGGCATTTTGACTTCGACGAACCTGAGCGGAAACATCACCGGCGCGGGATTAGTTTTCGTCCACACCGGCAGCGGCGGGACGTTCAACTTCGATAACTTTGTCATCACCGCCACCAACGTCGGGACGCTGGTCATCAATTCCAACGCCAACGGGACCGTAGCCATTTCCTGGCCCGGCGCTATGAATGTTTGCGTCCAAAGCGCAACCAACTTGGGCGCCGGTCCCTGGACCAATGTCCTGTCGACGGCGGGACAGTCTTCGGTGAACATGCCCGCCAGCGCCTCCGGTGCGTTTTACCGGTTGACGTCGTTCCCGGTCGGCGCATTACAGGACGGCGATTTTGAATCAAACAACTTCGCTGCGTTCTGGCAAAGCTCGGGCACGGCCTCCGCTGCTTCGCTCGTGAATGGCGGTGCATTTTCCGGTTCGTATTCCCTATTGCAGAGCAACGCCACACCCTATTCGGTTCAGACTAGCCAGTTGGTCACTAACCTGCCTAACGGTTATTACAAACTGACCGCGATGGTCAAAAACAGCGGCAACCAGTTCGCCTGTTACCTCGGTGGGAACGGCAGCATGACCCTGTTGCCGATCTCCGCCACCTGGACAAACACCATCGTGCGCGGCATCAATGTCACCAATGGCCAATGCCTGGTGTCGGTTTACTCGGAAGACCACACCGGCGGCAACTGGTGCCAGGTCGATTCCATCCAACTCATCAAGGACGATATCGCGTACAGCTTGCTCAAGGGCGGCGATATTTCCGAGCTGACCTATGTCGAGCATGGCGGCGGTGTTTATTATGAGACCAACGGCGCGCCCACGGACTGCCTGACTATCTTGAAGAACCACGGGTTCAACATCGTCCGGCTGCGCTTGTACAACAACCCCAGCCCCGCCAATAGCGACCTGCCCACCGGCATCCAAAGCCCAACGAATATCCTCGACCTCGCCCGGCAGGCGACCGCCGAAGGTTTCCAGATTGAGCTGACGTTCTACTACAGTGATGGCTGGGCCAACAACGTTCCCCGCGCCTGGACCAATTATACTTTCGTTCAGCTCACCAATGCCGTGTACAACTTCACCACCAATTTCATGGCCGAGATGCTCGCCCAGGGCACGCCGCCGCAGTACGTCTCGCTGGGCAACGAAATCAACGCCAGCGGCATCCTGCTTCCCTTCGGCAGTACAGGAAACTGGTCGCAACTCGGGCAACTGCTAAAAATGGGCTACGCGGGCGTGAAAGCCATCTCGCCCTCGTCGCAAGTCATCCTGCACATGAACACCGTGAGCAGCGGCACGGTTACTTATTTTCTCAACCAGGCCGTCGCCAACGGCGTGCCGTGGGACATCACCGGTTGCTCGTATTATCCCTACTGGACCAGCCTGACCTCCGAGCAGGCCCGCGACCAAATCGACTCCGTCTATTCCGCGTACAGCAAACCCGTCCTCATCATGGAAACGGGATACAACTGGAGCTCGAACCGGTGCGATGGATATACCGGCCAGCTTGCGAACAACGGCCCTGAACCATTTCTCAACACGCCTGCCGGACAAAAGCAATTCATGCAGAACTGCTTCAACTCGCTCAAGCTCGTGAACAATGGCGAGTGCATCGGTGATTTATATTGGGACCCCATCTTCATTAACGTTTCCGGTGAAGGCTGGGAATTGGGCCAGCCCAATGTCGTGGATAACGCCACGCTCTTCGATTGCAATGGCAACGCGCTCCCGGCCCTGGACGCCTTTTATTTTAATAATTAATCAGGCGGGGATGAATCAGCCTCCGCCAGCACCTTGCAAATTTCCGTCTTGAGCTTTCGTCTTGCACGAAAGAGGCGGCATCTTCAAATAAAAAGTCCACACAAAGAGTGTGGACTTCCGGCCGATCCCTTGTCGTTGTCCGCCTCCAGGGACCGTGCGCGATTGGGCAGACAACAAGAACCAATCGCTGCCTGTTTTCCTTTAGCCAAATCCATGCCATCGCTTGCGCGACAAGAAATCTGCGATAGGTTTCATTATGAGGTACAAAGTCACATCCAAAGCGGACATCATCATTTTGGCGAACATGCCGACCAAAGACGATGGCGAAGGCAAAGTCACCAAACCCAGTGAGACTTTAATGTGGGTGCCCGTCTTTGCGAACAAGCCCACGGACGGGCTGGGAACCATCCTGGGCGTTGACCCGCGTTGCGTGCATGAGAGCAAAGTGGTGACCGAAGGCCATTTTACTTATGTGCCGATTGGAGTGGGAAAAGATTGCTGCAAGGAACATTTCGGCCTTTTCAAAATCGAGCCGTCGTCTGTGCCGGATTGACGCGGGACGGTCAACCCAAATGGTGCCCGGTCATCAGTGTGTAAATAATGAGAGCCGCCCCGGCCAGCGGCAGTGGCACAAAAGCGAGGCGAATCTTTGGCCCGCGAAAATAGGTAGTCAACGTCGCACCCAGGTGCGCGCCGATGGCGCCGCCGGTCTGCATGATCAAGGCAATCAAAATATCAACGTTCCCTTTGAACGCATGACTCACAGTGCCGTAGCCGCCGGAGATGATCACCTCGAAAAGGTCCGTTCCCACGGCCAGGTGCGTGGGAATTCCCAAAAGGTAGACGAGCGCCGGCATCCGGATATAGCCCGCGCCACCTCCAAGAAATCCGCTAAAGACTCCACCGACAAAAGCAACGACCAGGATGGTCCACAGGGAAATCCGTTTAATTCCTGATTTGGGTAGGTTAATCATGGGGGCCAATTCAAGCACGTGAATCCGTTTGGCCACGCCGGCCAGGGCCGAGATATCACCTTTGCCCGAGCGCTTTCCGCCGATGACGTTTGATTTATCCCGGGCCTGCTTCCTGGTGAGGCGCATCGTGCGAATACTTTCCCACGCCATGAACGCGGCGACCAAAATCAGCACGCCGATGAAAGCAATGGCCACGGCCTGGTTCACGTTCGCATGACGTTTGAAGTATTCGATGGCCTGCGCCCCTGCTTCCACGCCGGGGACCGTCCCGATCATCATCAAGAGGCCCAATTTAAAATCGATGTGGCCGAGCTTGCTGTGTTCGCGGGCAGCGGTAATGGATTTGCCGACGATATGCGCCAGGTCCGTTCCCACCACAAAGTTCATCGGCACGCCAAAGAAAAAAAGCGCGGGGCCGGCCAAAAAACTTCCGCCCACGCCAAAAAATCCGCCCAGCATGCCGACCAGAAAGCCCGTCGCGGCTAAAACGACGGGATTGATGTGAGACCCGGAAATGGGAAAGTCCATGGGCTGATT
>DATJYM010000136.1:0-4433 GCA_035499615.1 Candidatus Acidiferrales bacterium
GCGATACCCTGATGCCCGTCCATGTGGCAGGAGCGCCGAACTCTGTTTCGGCGCAGGCGAATTTGACGCCTGCCCGCGGATACGCCGATCCGGAGATCGGCGCTACAACTATTTACGCGACGCGAAATCCCGGTGCCGGCAAGGACCTCACAGGCCTGGCTGCGGCGGTTCAACTCCGCCTTCGCGTCGCGTCCTTCCGGACTGGCAACTGGGTCGCAAGCATTGCAGCGATGCAGCGGTCTCTTAAACCGCAGAGCACGGGGCGGCACCGTGGCGACCCACCAATTTCCGCGGCCGAATAACTGCTGCAGCAGTCAGGCGGCCGGTCCAAGGAGGAGAAGCGGGATCGAAAAATAGTTGAGGAGGCTGGCGCGTGGAAGCACGCGGCGGCCTTCTGCTTTCCCGTTCTCCTCCCGGAAAACTTTTACGCTCCCGTAGCTCAAATTATCAGAGTGCGACGCTTCGAACGTCGCGGTTGCAGGTGAGAGTCCTGCCGGGAGTGCCAATTTCACGCCGCGTTAGCCCAACCACCAAGAGGCGCTCCGCTCAGACCGGAGAGGTTGGGGGTGGAAATCCCTCACGCGGCACCATTTTGCCCACGTAGCCCAATGCAGAGGCAGCGCACTTAAAACGCGTCAAGTGTCGGTGCGACTCCGACCGTGGGCACCAATTGTTTGCCAAAGGAGACGAGTTCCGGTGCCTTACATTGAGGCATTATAAGCTCCAAAAGGTTCCCCTTTATCTTGTCACGAAAACTGCTTAATAGGCTCCGGTAGGAATTGTTTATGAATAAGGAACGTTTTAATGAGTTGCTGATCGCGATGGTTGTGTCTGAAAGCGGCGTTTCCGATTTTTTGTTTCTTCCCGGGCGGGTGCCTCAAATGTCCTGTTACGGGAAATTGCGTTCATACACCAGCGATCTGATTACGGACCCGGTGACGGAGGAAATGACAGAGCAAATGGCCGAAATCCTTATCGATGGAAACACATTGTTCGCGGAAGGCTATCGCAAGAACGGCTCTTGTGATTGCAGTTATGCCGTGCCGGGAGTGGCGCGTTTTCGCGTGAATATCTATTCGCAGGCTGGGAAGCGGGCGATCGTGATGCGCAAGTTGTCCAATATCGTTCCGCAACTGCAAGATCTCAAAGTTCCTCCCGTTTTTGAACAGATCATCACCGAGAATGCCGGGCTTGTTTTCATCACCGGGGCCACCGGCTCCGGCAAAACGACGACGCTGGCGGCTATCCTGAACGAGATCAACATCACCCAGGATGTTCATGTGGTCACGCTCGAAGATCCGGTCGAGTATGTGCATGAACCGGTTCGCTCCAGTTTCAGCCAGCGCGAGTATGGAAAGGATTACTCCGATCTTTCCTTTGGTCTGAAAGCGGCTTTGCGTCAGGCACCGCACACGATTCTGGTCGGCGAAATCCGGGATCGGGAAACCATGGAGGTGGCCATCACGGCTGGCGAGACGGGGCATCTCGTTTTCACGTCCCTGCACACGATCAACGCCGGCCAGACGATCAACCGCATTTTGGGCATGTTCGACAAGGATGAGCAGACGCCCATGCGGCAGCGCCTGGCGAACTGCTTGCGCTGGGTGGTGAGTCAACGACTCGTCCCCAGACTGGATGGCCGATTGCAGTTGGTCACGGAAGTGATGGGCAACAACTTGCGCTCGCGGGAAGTCATCATCGCGGGCGAATCGGAAAAACACAACCTGATCGAGATAATCGAAAGCAGTGTGACGCCCTGGGGTTGGCACAGTTTCGAACAATCCTTGCTGAACGCCGTGCTCGCCGGCGATATTGCTCCGGAAACCGCCCTGCATTATTCCGATCGCAAAAACCAGTTGCAGCAGGCGTTGGACAAATACAAGGCGGGCCGGATCGCCACTCCCGTGTTTAAGATGAGCGAGGCAACCGCTTCGGACACGCAAAAGCTGGCTTTGGCCGAAACGCCCAAGTGATTTCTGGACTCTTCTATGACGGCACTAAAAAGGCACCGCTAGGTGAATAGTTTCAAATTGCTTGGTTTAAAGCGTATCTCAGCAGTCTTTCAAGCCCTGCCACGCGGACCAATTTGGAATGTCAACCGGACGAGTGAGCCGGGCCTCGGTGCTAACGAGTGCGTGCCTTAGGGCAAGTGGCGCAACTCCACGGCATTCCGCCAGTCTTTGGTAGCCCACCGCAAGGTGCGGCGTGTAGTTCAAAGAGAACCGTCCGTCTTATAAACGGAATCGCACTAGATGAGTGCCGAGTCCGGGAGCGTTACCCGGCACGCCGACCATTTTTACACCTCCGAGCGCGAAGTAGATCAAGCGATTCCGCCTTGGCGGAACATTGAGCCGGTGGAAGAGACCGGCCGGAGGTGTGATGCTTTGGACGCGCTGAAGCGCCTGCAAGCCGAGAGTAGGCAGTGCCTGCACCCGAGCCAGTGAGTTTCTTCCAAGAGCGAGCTTGCTACACCACTTCATTAATAATAAAATTTGTGGGCAGCCAACCAATCCGGGAAGCGTGACTATGAATGATCTGCGACGCAACCAGGCGGATCGTAAGTGCGTATACTTTGAAAGAGTTATGACAAGATTTTCCGTCTTAGCAGTGCCGGCGGCGGTGCTGTCACTGGTTTTGCTCATCCTGCTTTCCGGCTGCAGAAAACAGGATGGCGCCGGCGCATCACCCCCGGACGTCGAAGTCGCCTCCATCCAACAGAAGGACGTGCCCATCTACTCCGAGGTGGTGGGCACGCTGCAAGCCGATGTCAACGCCACCATCTCGGCCCAGGTGGGCGGATATCTGTTGCGTCGGGATTACGACGAGGGTCATCTGGTGAAGCAGGGAGACCTGCTCTTCGAAATTGATGATCGCACGTATCAGGCCACGCTGGATCAGGCGCAGGCCAAGCTCCGCAAAACCGAGCTGGATGTCCAGCGCTACCGGCCGCTCGCGGCGACGGAAGCCATCAGCCAGCAGGAGCTGGATGATGCCATCCAGGCCAATCTCGCCGCTAAAGCCGCCGCCGATGAGGCCCGGCTGAATGTTCAATTCTGCAAAATTACATCGCCGATTAACGGCGTGGCGGGGCTGGCGCAGGCCCAGATCGGCGACTTGGTCGGCCCCAATACCGGCCCGCTGACGACCGTGGTGCAAACGGACCCGATGCGGGTGCATTTTTCGGTGTCTCAGGAAATCATGATTCAGGTTGCTCAACGTATGCTGGCCGCGGGCCAGAAACTCCGTTCGGGCACCAACGGCATGCCGCTGGAACTGGTGCTCGCTTCCGGCAACCCTTACCCGCTGAAGGGACAGATCCGGTACGCGGACAATCAGGTGGACGTGCGGACGGGCACCATCCGGATTGTAGGCGAATTTCCGAACCCGAACGGCTTGCTCGTTCCCGGCATGTTCGTCCGGGTGCGGGTGCTGTTGGACACGGACAAGGACGCGTTGCTGGTGCCCCAACAGGCGGTGATGGACGTGCAGGGGCGTTCCCTTATTGCCGTGGTGGGCGCGGACAACCACGTGAGTATCCTGCCGGTGCAGACCGGGAGCCGGGTCGGATCGCAATGGGTCATCCGGGGCAACGTCAAGGCCGGCGACCGGATCGTGGCGGAAGGCATCCAGAAGGTGCGCGACGGCGTGGTGGTCAATCCCCTGCCGTGGCTGGACAAAACCGCGGCGGATCCGGCCGCTCCCGCAACGGAGCAGGCGAAATAAACGGTGCGCTCCCCGGCCCCGCGAGCAGCGACCCGGGCAGGTGGAAACAGCATTTTGAAACTGTTGAGTCATGGCTAAGTTCTTTATCAATCGCCCCATCGTAGCGATGGTCATCGCCATCCTGATGGTGATCGTCGGGCTGGTGGCGATGCTGAGCCTGCCCATCGCGCAATTCCCAAACATCGCCGACCCGCAAATCCAAGTGAACGCCACCTACCCCGGCGCGGATGCCATCACCATCGAACAGTCCGTGGCTACCCCCATCGAGCAGCAGATGTCCGGCGTGGACAACATGGAATACATGTATTCGCTCAACGCCAACAACGGGACGATGAAGCTGACGGTGGATTTCAACATCAAGACCGACCCGAACACCGATCAGATTCTGGCCCAGATGCGGCAGGGCCAGGCCGCTTCGCAACTGCCCACGGCTGTGAACAACCAAGGTGTCACCGTCCAGAAATCAACGGCCGCGCCGCTGGTCATGTTTGCGCTCTATTCGCCGAGCAATACCTACGACAACATCTTTCTCGCCAATTACGCCGTCATCAACGTCAACGACCAGATGACGCGCGTGCCGGGCATCGCCAGCGTCACCGTCTTTGGCGCGGGCAATTACGCCATCCGGCTCTGGGTCCGGCCCGACCGCCTGGCCCAGATGGGCGTCACGGTCCCCGAAATCATCAACGCCATTCAGCAGCAGAACACCG
>DATJYM010000137.1:0-27674 GCA_035499615.1 Candidatus Acidiferrales bacterium
TCGTGGCGGACAGGACGGCGTTGGAACCCATCCCCACCAGCATTGCGGGCTGAGGCAGGGACACCATCAACGGCGGAACGGCCAGAGCCGGCGGAGCGGACCCGCCGGAAGGCGAAATCCAGAGCGCCTGGCCAACGGCACTCGCAGGGCCGTTCGAGCCACCGGAGGACCACGTTCCAACGAAGGACTCGGCCGACGTATAAGCCGATCCATTCCACTGATAAATGGTCGCGCCGTCACCCGGGGGCGCTCCCACGATGTTGAGATAATTCCCGATGTCATTGGTCTGGCGGCTCAGCAAATAACAGGCGCCGTCCGGAATGTTCACGGGGAGTGACGGCACGTTCGGCGCTCCGGTGAAAGTCAAAGCAAAGTTGGTCGGGCTTTGAATAAAGGCGCCCTCACCGGGATTGAGCGTGATGCCCGGAGGCAGCCAAACCCCGATTGCGCTGCTGAAATAGGCTTCGGACCAGTTAGTGGTGGAGTTGTTGAATTTATACAGGATGGTTCCGTCCGGAACGGAGGGCATGATTTCATTGAGGGTGTTGTTGCCATGATCGAGTTGGTTGGCAATGAGAGTCAGCCCGGGCGCCAGATTCAGCGTGTAGCCGGCCCAGACCGTCAAAGTCGCCACACTGCTAGTTGTCGAACCTGATGTATTCGCCACGATCGCTCTGAAATCAGCGGCATTGGCTGGCGTAACACTGTCAATGGTCAAAGATGGCAGGCCCGAACCGGAAATTTGGCCGCCATCGACCAGATTTGAGAAAATGCCGGCGCCGACCGGACTGGATTGCCACTGGTAAGTAAACGGGCCGTTTGTGGCCGCAACCCCGACCGTCAATATGGCATTCTGGCCTGCAATCACGGTGAGATTTGTCACGTCCTGGGTGATCACGGGCGCGTCGGATTGGGCAAAGCCCCGGGCGGAAACCAGAAGGCAGCCAATCGATAAAACCGCCTTAATTTTTGTAATAGTTTTCATCGGATTTGGCTGTTCGTTTTTTGTCGCTGCAATTCCTTGGAGATACAAAAGCCCGGTCACGCGGCGGTCAGCCTGTATAACTGACTCGCGGCAATCCACCACCCCGATGGGGGCCGCTGGGAAGGTTGCCCTTCATGTCCATACCTCAATTCGTGGCCGAAATTGGTTTGCGAGCTGAGACTGTCAAATTTGACAGCAGCCGTGGTTTTTGTTTCGGTAACGTACCCTGACCGCCAAACGGAGTCTAAACCAAACAAAACGATCAGGCGAGAAAAAAATCACGCAAAGACGGCAAAGATCATTTCATTGAACTTCGAACATTGAACCGGGAAATACGGAGACAGAATATGATCTGGAAGAACGTTTGCTGGAATACGCGGCGAATATTATTCGTCTGGTCGAAAAGCCGCCGGACAGCCGGGTGGGCAATCATGTCGCTGGACAATTGTTGCGGCGCGGGACTTCTGCCTTGTGAGGACGCAGCAACTGATACGCAGGTCCACTTAAACAAAACACCAGGGGCAAAAAAATAATTTTCTGCCCATTTGTGCCCAAACCGGTTCAGGAACGGCGCCTGCCCTTCATCCCGGTAAAACCCAGGTTCCTCAATTTGCTCCTGTGTAAAATATAATCAGCCGGAAATGCCGGCTACCGCCTTGAACTTGTGCCAGTTGGCCGCAGCGTCGGATTGGGGACGAATCCGGTCCAGTCCGCCGCCTTCGCTGGCGGGGACGATGACGCGGGCGCAAAACAGGTTCCAAACGACTTCAGGGTAGATATCGCGATCCTCGTCTTTCAAACGACAGCCAACCACGCGCAGCGGGTTCCGCCCGGCCCGGGTTTCCAAAACGAAGGCAATGCGCTGCGCCAGGCTCTTGATATCGTCAAGGCTGCCGCTGCCGGGCCGCGCTTCCTGTCCGAGCATCAGGTCGGCGGCAATTTTCAGGATTTTTTCTTTCGACGCATTCATCTCTCGGCCGCACATGCTTGCGCAGCAAACCGTTGCTGTCGAGGCCTAATAACCCTCCCAATATTCATAGTCGCAGGAGACGACGTAGGGAGTCACAAATTCCTCTGGATTCTGAAGCGCAAGTCAGAGACTCCTTGCGTCGTCTCCTACTTCTTTAACGGGCGCCCAAAGCCATTCAATTAATCTCGTGGTCGCAAACACCATCTCGCGCCTTGGCATTTGCCAATATCCGATTTGCCCGATCCAGGGCGGCAACATGCCATTCCTCCAGGCAAAATCCGGTGCCATTCGCTTTCCTCATTGCAAATTCCACCGGATTCGCTAGTCATGCCCGTCACCCGGAAGAAACGTATGAGAGAACAACCACGCAATTGGGTCGTATTTTTGGCAGTGCTGCTGGGATGGCAGGTCGTGTCGGCCCAACCGTCGCGTCCGGTGCAGGTCCGCATCGCCGACGGCGTGCTCGAAGGCGTCGTCAGCGCGGATGATCAGGTACGCACGTTCAAGGGTATTCCCTATGCCGCGCCTCCGGTAGGGTCGTTGCGCTGGAAACCACCGCAGCCGGTTCAACCCTGGACGGGGGTGCGGCCGGCCATGGATTTCGGACCGCGCCCCATGCAAGGCCGCATCTTCAGTGACATGGTTTTCCACGACAACGGACCCAGCGAGGATTGTTTGTATCTGAACCTCTGGATGCCGGAACATCATGCGCCGGGCAAGTTGCCGGTGATGGTTTGGATTTATGGTGGCGGCTTTGCCGCGGGGGCCACTTCCGAAGCGCGCCAGGATGGCGGGAACCTGTCGAAGAAGGGCGTCATCGTGGTCAGCTTCGGGTATCGCCTGGGAGTGTTCGGATTCTTCGCGCTCCCGGAATTGACCCAGGAATCCGAACACCAGGCCTCGGGAAACTACGGATTGCTGGACCAGGTGGCCGCGCTGCAATGGGTAAAGGCGAACATTGCCGCGTTCGGCGGCGATCCCGACAACGTCACCATCTTCGGCGAATCGGCCGGCTCATTCTCGGTCAGCGCGCTCATGGCGTCGCCGTTGTCGCGAGGCCTGTTTCAGCGGGCCATCGGCGAGAGCGGTGCGTTCTTCGGCGATACGCTGCCAGCCCCATCGCTGGCCGAGGCGGAAGCCGCAGGCGAGCAGTTCGCGGAGTCGTCGTTTTACGCACATTCGCTCAAAGATATGCGGGCGTTGCCCGCCAAATATTTGCTGCGGGCGGCCTTGAAACATCCGTGGAAAGATTTCCGACCGGATATCGACGGATATTTTCTGCCAACCAATTGTCTTGCGATCTACGCCGTCGGCCAGCAAAGCCATGTGCCGCTGCTGGCGGGGTGGAACAATGACGAAGACGGCTACCGGTCATATTTCACCAACGACGCGCCGACCCTGAAAAACTATGTCAAACGCGCCAGGGCTTTTTTCGGCACCAACGCCGAAGCATTTCTAACCGTTTACCCGGCGACGACGGACGCCCAGGTGAAACGGGCGGCGCAGGATTTTGCCGGGGACCGGTTTATTGGCTATTCCACCTGGAAATGGCTGGAGATGCAGTTGCAGACCGGTGATTCCCCGGTCTACCGGTACAAGTTTGAGCAGACGCTGCCGCTGCCGGCGAAAGCCAGACCGGGCACGGAACCGACCGCGCCGCACGCTTCGGACATCGAATATGTATTCGAGATGCTGCCTTCGAGGCATCTGCCCTGGCGGCCGGAGGATCGGAAGGTTTCGGAATTGATGGCGGATTACTGGACCAATTTCGCAAAAACGGGCAATCCGAATGGTCCGGGCCTGCCGGTGTGGCCGCAATACAGCGGCAGCGATGGTTATCAGGTGATGCATTTGAGCGCCGACCCTGGTGCCGCGCCGGACGCGAACCGGGCCCGATATGAATTTCTGGATCAGTTGCCATCGCCGTGGTGAATGATAAGTTCAAAGAAACAAATCTCCTTTTATTACCAACTGTTTCGACAATACTTATCGCACAAACAAGCCGCTCCAAAACATGCGAACCATGCAAACGATCCACCGGTTTTATCGCCGTTGCCTGCTGCCTGCGAGCGTGTGCGCATTGTTCCCGGTCCTGGTGGTGACCGCGGCGGCGACAGGCCCGGAGACGGATGTCATTATTCCCTGGGATTGGTCCGGGGTCATCGGCACCGGCCAAAGTCTGGCGGTTGGTGAGCAAGGCCGACCGGTACTTTCCACGACCCAACCGTACCATAATCTCAAACTCTCCACCGACCATCGGCCGTGGCCGGTGGATCCGAATGATACCCACCTGATGATGGTGCCACTGGTCGAACCCATCGGCCGTCGTTCCACGAATTATCCCAGCTCGTGGCCGGACAACATCGCCGGTGAAACGCCGCATTCGGCGATGGCCAACGAAATCACCGCCCTGGTCCGGGCCGCCGGCGGGCGCGACTTCGTGGGCGTTCACAGCGAAGTGGGTGAAAACGGACAGTGCATGATTTACCTGAAAAAGAACGCCGAGCAAGTGGGTGTGAACGGTCGTTCCTACGAGGCGGCCATGATTGAAACGAAGGCAATTACCCGCCTGGCCAAGGCCGCCGGCAAAACTTACGGCGTCGGCGCCCTCATCGTCACCCACGGCGAGTGCGACGCGGGCAACCAGAATTATGAGAGCGACCTTTACCAGTTGTGGTCCGACTACAACACCGATCTAGCGGCCATTACCGGACAGAAACAAAAGATCCAGATGATCGTATCGCAGCAGAATTCCTGCAACGATTACTCCGCGTCCACACTGGCGCAGTGGAAGGTTGGCGTGGATCATCCGGCGGACACAGTCTGTTCGGGTCCCAAATACCAGTATCCGTATGCGGCGGATGGCGTTCACCTGACGGCCAACGGCTACCGGCAGTTGGGTGAGAAGTATGGGCAGATTTACTTCGAGCGGGTGATTCTCGGCAAAGACTGGCAACCGCTGGAACCCACCGCTGTGGAACGAAACGGCGCAGTCATCACCGTCCATTTTCACGTGCCGGTGCCGCCGTTAATATGGGACAGCCATTTTGCGGCGCCGCATCGATCCATTGGGGAATGGAAGAACGGCAAGGGTTTTGAAGTCAGCGCCGCGGGTGGCGAAAAGGTGGCCATCAAGTCGGTGGCCATTACGGGCGATGCGGTGGTCATGGTCTGCGCGACTGATCCCGGCCCGGGCGCGCGTGTGGGTTATGCCATGACCGGGGAGAAGCCCCGGATGGCCGCGCCGTTCGAGGGAACGTACCGCTGGGGGTTGTTGCGGGATTCCGACCCATTTGTCGGCGCGGTTACGGGACTCGAGCAACCCAATTATTGCGTGGCGTTTGCGCTGACGGCACCGTGAGTCAGGGAGAGGGTCAAAGAATTAAAGTGCCGGCTCGAGGAGGGATGGCAGTATTAAGCCCGGTTTCACAGATAAGGTATGTTCAACTATTTGAAAAATGCATTAAGACGTGGTAACCTTATGTTGCTGAGTAAAACATAGAGATATTAGTCCGGCGGACGTGGTTTTTGGTGATATGTTTCCCACGCCCGCCGGTTTGCTTACCGTCCAGAGCTCCTGCTGCGGACCCATACTCACTTGAGGGCAATCACCATGGAATCCGGCCCGCAGAGCGGTTCAACACGGGTTTCCTTGAACCCGGCGTCGTGCATCCAGCCGCGACAATCCGCGCCGGTATAATCAAAGCCGCCGCGGGTTTCGATCAACATGTTGAGACTCATCAACAGACCGAAGGCATTGCGCCGCCGGTCGTCATCGATGATGGCGTCATAAACGATGAGCGCCCCGCCCTGCGGCAAGGCGGCGTGCGCCTTGGCAATCAGCATCCGTTTCTGCTCCAGGTCCCAATCGTGCAGGATGTGGCCCATGATGATGACGTCGGCGCCGGGCAGCGGATCGTCGAAAAAGCTGCCGGGATGAAAACGCAATCTTTGGGCCAGGCCGAACGATTGGACATACCCGTCAAAGATGGGTCCCACGACGGGCAGGTCGAATTCGCCGCCGGTCAGGTGCGGATGGGCGAGCGCCAGTTGAACCGAAACACATCCTTGCGCGCCGCCCACGTCGATGAAGCTTTGGAAACTTCGCCACGGAAATTGCTGCGCCAGCGCCCGGGCCGCGCCCAGGCTGATGCCGGTCATGGCGGACAGAAATTGTTTGAGCCGGGCGGGATCGGAATACAGCTTGGCAAACGTGTCCTGGGCGTGCTTGCTCTCGTTCTGCGGTTCACCCGACTTCAGGGCCGTGGTCAGGTCGCCCCAGGCCGGATAAAGCCGGGCGTTGGCCATTTCCAGCAGACCGCCGATATAGCTGGTCTTGGTACGGTCCAAGAACAAGTCGGCCTCGGGCGTGTTCCGGTACAGGCCATCCGTCCGTTGCAACATTCCCAGCGCCACGAGCGCATCGAAGAAATCGTCGGCCCCCCGCGGGTGCAACTTCAGCCGGGCGCGCAACGACTCCGCGTTCAGCGGTTCCCGGGCCAGATGGGTAAAGACACCGAGTTCAACGGCGCAGAGCAGGGTTTTCGAACCCCAGAAACCCAGACCGAGTTGGAGGATTTTATCCGGCGCAATCTCGTCGGGCGCGCCGCCGGACAAAGGGCGGCGATGGAGTGTGGGTTCAACGGACTGCCCGGCAGGGGCACCAAGGGCGGAGGAGTTTGAAGACATGCCCGCAAATAAACGTCATCATATAAAGAAGTCAAATTGATTTCTTAAGATTTCCAAATGTACCCCTGGCCGGGGTGCCTGTCGGGAAGCCTGGATTAAACAGGCCGAAAACTTCATGCTTCTTTCCGTCAGGGATTTGTGACGCGCAAGCGGATGAACCGGGTCGTTGCGGCCGGCTGAGGTGTATTGTCGCGCACGACCAACAGGGTGGCCGTGTTCGACAGGGTCACGGTGTTCGGTGGGCCGGAAACCCATCCACCCGTGAGAGTGCTGGTGACTTCGACAATGTACGTGATGTCGGAAGGTTGGGCGGCGCGGTGAACGGTCAGGGTCAGGTAATTCGTTCCGCCATCGGGTTGGACGCCGCCGGTCGGCAATTGGGCGGCGGTGGCGGCGTTGGTTGGATTCAAGCCGAGGGCGTATTTAATCAGGTTCGGCACACCGTCGCCGGCCGGGCTGGCGCCATTGGCCCCCGCGCCGACGTTGGAAGGATTGCGGAAGTAATTATTCCGCCAAATCTGCAACGGCGTCAGGGTGGACTGGTCGAGCAGGCCGAGCACGCCGACACCCGTGGTAGTCCCGACGTAGACCCGCGCGCTGGCGATCATCGGGGTAATAAATTTGTTGCCGTTGCCAAAATTATCGCGGCCGCCGGCGACCTGTGAGCTGTAATAGAATTCATGGGCGAGGTTGGTTGGTGAATAAGCATGCAAAACCGCCGGGGAGGCGTTCTCCGCGGCCCAGACGATGCCATTGGAACTGCCGTTGGCGGAAATGGACGGGGTCGTGCCGGGATAATTGAAGATGAAAGCGGTTTGTGAGGAACTGTTGGTGAGCCGGGCATTTTGAAATGGGAACGCCTGGAGATAATAGCCGACGGCGCCGTAATAAAGCGTGTTATTGAAGTAAGCGGGCATGGACCACACGCCGCCCGGCAGAGCGCCATCGAGTTCCTGGTAAATGGCGCTGTCATTGTTGGGATTGAACTTGCCCATGTTTGAACGGTCCACGAGATAAAGATTGCCGTCCTTCCCGGCGCCGACGGCGAGCTGGCGCAAATGCCCCTGCCCGTCCAGCATGTCCGGCAGCACGAGCGCGCCGCCGGAGCCGAGGTCCGTGTCGGCAGCGCTCTCGCTCAAGGTGTTGAACATGGTAAAATAATCCGCCACGGCCAGCTGATTGCTGACGGTCGAGAGTTTCATAAACGCGTTGCCGTAATCGCCCTGGTCGGGAAAGCCGTTCAAGGTCAGGTTGGTGTCGAACGTGCCGTTGCCGGCCAGAAAGTAAATATTGCTGGAGGCATCGGCCGCAAGGCCGGCGCCACTCATCCAGATGGCGGCTTCGCCTCCATTCGGCGTGATATTCAACACACTGGTCTGCGCCAGGGTGTGTTCATCGTAGCCGATAATCCAGCCGGTATAGGGTTGATCATCACAATGCGACGCCCAGGATGTATAAACCACGCCGCCCAACAGCAGCAGTCCACACCGTTCCTTGTACTGGGCCGGGTCAAAAATAACATTGGTGCCATCACTGTTCTCACCCGTGCCCGGATAGGTGGCGGCAATGGTCACCGCCGGCAACCGGTTCGTGCCCGTGGCCAGATCCAACGCGTGCAGGCGCTGGAAATACACGTTCGTGCCATTGATCACCCGCTTGCTCATGGCCACCACAAAGATTGTGCCGTTGGGGCCCAGCTGACGGTCAATGACCGGTGTGGCGGTGATGCCGATTTCGGGAGTCACCTGACTGCAACCCCGGTTGTCGGACGGAGCTTCATTGGTGCCAAGCATCGACACGCGCCAGAACAAATTGGTGCTGTCGGCGTCGTAGGCATAGACGCTGTCGTTTTCGGTGGCGATGAAGACGAGATTGCGCAGGCCTTTGAGCGGAATGTTTACGCCGGCGGCGTAGAGCGGTTGGGCATCCACCAGGCCATCAGCGGGCAGCACCCATAATTTGCCGAAATGGTTGGTGTTGACGTTGGCGGGCGACAGGATTTCCTCGTTCAAGCTCTGCCCGGTGCGGGCGTTGTCGTTATGATAGGTCAGGACGTCGGTCGCCTGGGCGGGCACAGTAGGCGTGACCGATAGGAGAAGAAATAACGTCAGTGCAAGAGCGGGGCGGATGACAATCATCCGATGACAATACGGCGGGTGGACAAGCAACTCCATGGCCCGAATTTCGTTCAATTCCGGCAAAGTTCAAGCAAGAAAACCCGCAAAACGTTTCTTCGCCGCCAACGGGATTGTATCCGGAACCCACAGCGGGGGCAGCATGAAATCACCGCCAATGTCCCGGCTTTTGGTACCAGCCATGGGGTCCCCTGCTCCAATAGCCGGGCACCCAGACCGCATGCAAGTACGGCGGATAAGTCCAATACCCGGCTCTCCAAACCCAGCCGCCGTTCCAAATCCATTCACCACCAATCCAAACATAGCCCGGTCCGGGCGCGACCACGACGGTCTGCGCCGGCGGCGGCGGTGGCGCCTGGGCGACCACCGGTCCGGCTTGATAGTTGGAATCATTCACAATCAGGTGGGGCGTGTTGATCATGAAATTGATGACATTGTCGCTCACCCCGGAATCATGCAAATCGATGATGTCGGCGCTGCTAAGATGGAAAACGGTGCGGGAATTGCGAATCTGGTTGATGATAACGTCATCGCCCACCTTCGCGGTGGCCAAGGCCTTGACGTCGGACACACTCAGCGGCTGTCCTTCCTGCACGCGCACGTAGGTTTGGGGCGCCTGGGCACGGAGGGCGGCCGCCTGCTGCTGGTCGAGCGCATGGCCGATGATGCTCCCCGCCAGCGCTCCCGCCGCCGCGCCAAACAACGCGTCGGGGCCGGCGTTGTGGGGACCGCCGATGGCCGCTCCGGTCAAGGCGCCCGCAGCCCCGCCGATCAGGGCGCCGGATGCCGTATTATTCGGCTCCCCATTCGGGTGTTGGCAACCCGTCAATACGACCATCGCAGCCGCGGTGGTCAAAGACAACACTGTCAGTTTAATGTTCATGTTCCTCGAATTAAACCCTCATAACCGTCCGGTTACTTAGACCGGTAACGCGGCGGTCCATTCAAGAATCTTCGCCCGGCAAGGAGCCTGCGACTATGCCCGCGGATGCGCCGCATCGTAGGCTTTTTTCAAGCGTTCGGTGGTTACGTGGGTATACACCTGTGTCGTCACCAGATGGGCGTGGCCCAGCAGCTCCTGCACACTCCGCAAATCCGCGCCGGCGTCCAGCAGATGCGTGGCATAGCTGTGCCGCAGTTTGTGCGGCGTGAGACCGGGATCCAGGCCGGCAATGACCAGATATTGTTTCAGACGCCGGGACAGTTGCAGCGGTTTGAGCGGGGCGGCTTTTTTGGTTTCGGCGAAAAAGACCGGTGACGGGCCGGACGGCGGTTGTTTCAACTGGTCCCAATAATTCTGAATCGCCTTCCAGGCCGGTTCGCCGATCGGCACCAGTCGTTCTTTTTTGCCCTTGCCGCGCACGCGGACGAGCCGTTCGCTCCAGTCAATGTCCTCCGCGCGCAGACCGCACAATTCGCTGATGCGCAGGCCGCAGGAATAAATTGTCTCCAGGACCGCCACGTCGCGCAGGCACGCGGTGGCGGAAAGGGGGCGGCCTGGTCCCGGTTGACGGCCCCGCTGCTCCAGCAATTTTGCCGGCGCAGACAGCAGGTCTTTCATCTGCTGCACCGTCAGGAATTTCGGCAGGCGTTTTTCCAGTTTCGGCAACGACAGGTTTTTGATTGGCACCCGGTCCACGGCGCCCTGCCGCATCAGAAATTTATAGAAGGTCCGCAGCGCGGAAAACCGGAGCTGGGTCGCCGCGCGGCTCAAATTATGCCGGCCCAGGTACCGCAAATAATTCCGAAAATCATCACGTTGTAATTTGTGCCATGCGGGTGGCGACTGGCGTTCGGCCAGGTGCCAGCGTGCGAATTCTGTCAACGCCTGCCGATAATTCCGCTGGGTATAGGCCGAAGCGCCACGATCCGTCGCCAGATGCGCCAGAAATTTCTGCAACCACTTGTCGCGGATTTCCGGCAGTGCACCGGCCGGTGTTTCACCAGAGGCGTCGTTCATATCGCAGCGGCCACCGGACCGGCGGCGTTCCATCCGCCGCCTTCAACGGTGCGTGACCGGTCAGGGTCCATTCAATTCTAATAAGCCAGCACCAGCACCACGGCATCCTGCGCTTCCCGGACCACATCTTCGAACCTGCGGTCCCGGAACGGGTGCGGCGGTTTAAGTTTGCCCGCGAGGTCCGGGAGTGTGTCCAGCAGGACTTTGGCGCGCGAGCTTTTCACCGCATAATTCACATCCTGTGCCGTCATCCCGGAGGAGGCCAGAGCTGCCTCATCGGAAAGCCTCGCGGCCACGATACCGGTCACATTACCGTATTCGTCCACCACGGCACCTCCGGAATTTCCGGGCTGTACCGGCACACTGATCTGATATTCGCCGGGATTATCGCGGATGCCGGCGAGGCTGCTGATCTCTCCCCGCGTGAGCTTGGGCTGCAATCCCTGCACGCCGGGGTTGGGAAAACCGACGGTGAACACCGATTCCCCCAGTTGCGCGCTGTTACTGGCAGCCAGCGGCAACGGAAAAAATGTGCCATCCACCTTGAGCAAGGCGAGGTCATTAGCCACATCGGCCTGCACAAACTCGGCGGGCAACACTCCCTGCCTTGTGGCCACGGTGAGGCGGGCGGCATTGTTCACCACGTGATTGCAGGTGAGCAGATATCCGTCGCTGGTAATGAAGAAGCCGGTGCCACTCTCCCGGGCCGTGGACCAGGCCTCGGACAATTCGTCCGCAAGGCGCCTGGCCTGGACGGCCCGGTCCTGGGCGAGCAATTGTGCGCGCAGACGGCCCTCGCTTTGCCGTTCCGCACGCTCAAAGGCCATTGCGTTGGTGGGATTGTAGTTGTAGGACCGCTGTAAATCTTCCGGCAAATTTTCGAACTTAAGCTTCGCGATGCCGACGCCACCATCATCCGGAGCGTAGGAAATCAAGAGACCGTCGGGTTCCACTTTCTGCAACTGGACATCTTTGTAATCCTTCCCGTCACGGGTCACGATGACGAGTCCGACCGAATGGGAACGGCCGGGGCTGGCGCTGGTGGTCGCCAGGGCCGGAATTGTTGCGGGTTGAGCAGCGGCAGAAGCCACCCACCCCCATACCAGCAACAGCGTCCAAAGCAAGCGATTTGACTTCATATTGGCAGAACAACCAGCGACTGGCCGTGACAAAAATTACGGTTCTAGTCCGGGCGCGGTGGAAATTCAAAGGTCACTTTACCCTTGTCGTCCATTACCAGATACGCCGGGAACGGTTTGCCGGCCTTGGAAATGAACTTATCCAGCAAATCGGTCTTGTGTGAGTTCAGCAGTTTTTGTGCCTGTAGCGGTTCAATGGGCTGCCGCAAAATTTCGCGGCTGATCTTGAATTTGCACGATTTTTTGTCCGCCTGCGATTTTTCGCAGAGATAACCCGCCTCCGTGTCGAACACTCGCCCGCTGCATCTTGGACATTTGCCAATTTCAGTCTTACCCGAAAAATCAACCTTCGGCGCCGGTTCCTTCGGCTTTCTTTCGGCCCCGGCCTTGCCCCTGGCTTCCCGTGGAGGAAACTCGAATCCCACCTTGCCATCCTTCCCGGACACCAGAAAGGCCTTGAACGTGCGGCCGGTTCGCTTGGAAATGAATTTTGTCAGCAAATCGGTCTTGCCCGTCTCCAGCAGTTTTTTCATCTGCTCCGGCGCGATTTCCTGCTGCAAAATTATTTTGCCGGAACGGAAATCGCACGTTTTCTCCGCGCCGGTGGCCTTCTCGCACAGATAATTCATCCCGGCATCAAACACCCGTGCGCCGCACTTCGGACATTTGCCCAGGGGTTCCTTGCCGGTGAAATCCACCGCCGCGGCCTCGCCATTCCCGTTTTTCGAGTCGTTGCCGAAATCAAATTCCACCTTGTACTCGCCGTTCATTTTCAGCACGGCGGCGAAGGGCTTGCCCAGCCTGCTGCGAAAGCCCTGCAAGGGGCCGATTTGCTTTGCGGAAATGAGCTGCTCCACCTCTTCAATTTCAAACATGCGGCCGGCCACGGTTTTCCAGACGGCGAAGTCGCATTTCTCGCATTGGAACTGTTTGTATTTCTCGTGGATTTCGCCGCCGCACCTGGGACAAGGAGTTCTCAGGATGCCGAAATCCCCGGGAATCGTGTCGTGCTCGTATTTTTTGGCGCGTTCCACAATGTGCCGCGTCATGTCGGCGATTTCCGACATGAATTCGTCGCGGCTTTTCTGCCGGCGCTGAATCTGGTGCAGCTTGAATTCCCAATCGCCGGTCAATTCCGGCTTGGTCAATTCGGCGACCCCGAGGCCATTCAGCAGTTCCATCAACGAAAATGCCTTGGCCGTCGCCTGCAGTTCGCGCCCGTTGCGGTGCAGATACTGCTCGTAAATCAGGCCCTCGATGATGGCCGCGCGCGTCGCCGGCGTGCCGAGGCCCTTCTCGCGCATGGCCTCGCGGAGTTCATCGTCCTCGACCAGTTTGCCTGCGCCTTCCATCGCCGAAAGCAGCGTTGCTTCGGTGTAACGCGGCGGCGGCTTGGTGACGTTTGATTTTACCTCGACGGCGCTGGTCTGGACGGTCTCATTGGGTTTTACCGGCGCCAGATTGGCCGAGTCTTCGTCCTGCGCTTCCTTGCCATACACCGTCAGCCAGCCGGCAGTCACCAGCACCTTGCCGGTGCTCTTGAACGGCTCGCTTTCGACGCGGGTGATGCGCGTGGTTTCCAGAAATTCGGCGGCGGGATAAAAAATCGCGAGAAACCGCTTCATCACCAGGTCGTAAAGCTTCTGCTCCGGTTCGGACAGGCCTTTCGGCATTTGTGTCGTGGGAGTGATGGCAAAGTGGTCCGAAACCTTGGCGTTGTTGAAGATCCGTTTGTTCGGGCGCACCCAGTCATTATCAAGAATGTGCGAGGCGAAGGTTGCGTAACGGGTCAAAAAGGCGGTCCCGACGCCGGGTGTCCGGCCCGATAAGATCTCCAGACTCTTCTTTACCGTGCCGATGTAATCCTCCGGCAACGCGCGGGAATCGGTTCGGGGATACGTCAGGACCTTGTGCCGTTCGTAAAGCGCCTGGGCGAGGCCGAGGGTATTCTTGGCGCTGAACCCGAAGCGCGAATTCGCGTCGCGCTGCAGACTGGTCAGATCGTAAAGCAAGGGTGAAAGCGACGTACTCGGCTTGCTTTCCTCGGTGACAATGCCTGGTTTGCCGAGACATTTATCGCGGATGGACTCGGCTTTCTCTTTTTCCCAAATCCGTTCCGGCTTGAGTTGGTCGTCACCATCCTTTTCGGGTCTGGCGAATTTTTCATCGAACCAGCGTCCCGTATATTGCCCAGCCGCCGCGTCGAAGGTACCGATGACCTCCCAGAAATCGCGCGGTACAAACTTGCGGATCTTCTGCTCGCGTTCAACCAGGATGGCCAGAGTCGGGGTCTGGACCCGGCCGACCGTCGTCTTGAAGAATCCACCCTGCTTCGAGTTGAAGGCCGTCATGGCGCGGGTGCCGTTGATGCCGACCAGCCAGTCAGCCTCCGACCGGCTGTACGCGGCGTCCGCCAGCGGCAGCATGTCCTTGTCCTCGCGCAACCGTTCAAACCCCTCGCGGATGGCCGCCGGCGTCATCGATTGCAGCCAGAGTCGTTTGATGGGCTGTTTTGCCTTTGTGAACTTGACGATGTTGCGGAAAATTAATTCACCCTCGCGCCCGGCATCGCAGGCATTGACCAAGGCGTCCACGTCGTCGCGTTTGATCAGCTTTTTCAGGACCCTCAGCCGGTCCTCGCTTTTCTCAATCGGCAGAAGATCAAAGTGTGGTGGAATGACCGGGAGACATTTGAACGTCCATTTGCCGCGCGCCGCCTCGACGCCCTCGGGCGGGATGATGGTGAGCAGATGACCGACTGCCGACGAAAGCACGTAATCGGCGCTTTCGTAGTAGTCGCCGTCCTTCTTGAAACCGCCGAGCGCTCTGGCGATGTCGCCGGCCACCGACGGTTTCTCCGCAATGATGAGTGTCTTGCCCATTTGCTGCGCGAGGACACTCGCGGAGAATGACGGCTTTGTCAACCTCCGCGCGATTTACATCGCAAATAATCAGGGTGCAAACCGCGTCGCCGGCCCGCCGCCGGAGGCCTTCCGGATTTCATCACCATAATTGACAGGGACAATTAGTTTTGCCGACAATACCCAAAATCGAAACACCCATGACGACGCCCAACCAGATTCTTTCGACCGATTCGTTGTTGCAGGAAAGCCGCGCCTTTCCGCCGTCGCCGGAAATTGTGCGGCGCGCGCATCTCCAGGCCGCACAATACGAGGCGCTATACGAACGCTCGATCCGCGAACCGGAGAGTTTCTGGTTGGAACAGGCCGGAACGTTGGAGTGGTTCAAGCCACCGAAGGTCGCGCGGAAATTCACCTGGGACACCGATGCGCGGATCATCCGGCACACCTGGTTCGAGGACGGCCGGCTCAACGTGACTGTCAATTGTCTCGACCGCCATCTGAAGACCAAAACACGGGACAAGATCGCCATCCTGTGGCAGGGCGAACCGGAAGAGGAAGTCAGAAAACTCACTTATGCGGAACTGCACGCCGAGGTCTGCAAATTCGCCAACGCCCTGAAAACCCTGGGGGTTCGGAAGGGCGACCGGGTGGCCATTTACCTGCCGATGGTCCCCGAAGCCGCCGTCGCCCTGCTCGCCTGCGCCCGTCTCGGCGCCATCCACTCGGTCGTATTTGGCGGATTCAGCGCCGATTCGCTCGCCGACCGCATCAACGATTCCACCTGCAAAGTGCTCATCACGGCGAACGTCTCATTGCGCGGCGGCAAAAGCATTCCCCTCAAAGCCATCGCCGATGAGGCTCTAAAAAAAGCGCCGAGCATCGAAAAGGTCGTCGTCATCAAACGCAACGACGAAGCGTGCCACTTCGATGCCGGCCGCGACGTCTGGTATCACGAGTTGATCTCGAAGGCTGACAAAGGTGGGGCGAGCGTCCCCGCGAGCCGGCTCGTCAGCAGCCTCGCCCCACCAGATTGCCCGCCCGAACCGATGGACGCGGAGGATTTTTTGTTCATCCTCTATACCTCCGGTTCGACCGGCAAACCCAAAGGCGTTGTTCACAGCACCGCCGGTTATCTGCTATGGACGGCACTGACGCACAAAAATGTGTTCGATATCCACGACGACGACATTTACTTCTGCACGGCGGACATCGGCTGGGTGACCGGTCACAGTTACGTCGTTTATGGCCCGCTTTGTAACGGGGCGACGACACTGATGTTCGAAGGCGTGCCGACGTGGCCGGATGCCGGGCGTTTCTGGAAAATCGTGGAGAAGTTCAAGGTCACGGCTTTTTACACCGCGCCGACGGCCATCCGCGCGCTGATCCGGCTCGGCGATGAGTGGCCGAACAAGTACGACTTAAGTTCATTGCGCGTGCTCGGTTCCGTGGGTGAACCCATCAACCCGGAAGCCTGGATGTGGTATTATCGCGTCATCGGCAAAGGCCGCCGTCCCATCATGGACACCTGGTGGCAGACGGAGACCGGCGGATTCATGATTACTCCGCTGCCCGGCGTGCACACGCTCAAGCCCGGCAGCGCGAACCGTCCTTTTTGGGGCGTCGAACCGGTGGTGTTGCGCGATGACGGCACAGAATGCGCGCCCAACGAAGGCGGCAAATTGTGCATCAAAAAACCGTGGCCCGGAATGATGCGCACCACCTGGGGCGACCATGAACGCTTCATCAACACCTATTTCACGACGTACAAAAACATGTATTTCACCGGGGACGGCTGCCGGGTGGATGCCGACGGCGATTACTGGCTGATGGGCCGCGTGGACGATGTGGTGAATGTTTCCGGCCATCGCATTGGCACGGCGGAGGTCGAAAGTGCACTGGTCAGTCATCCAAAAGTGGCTGAAGCTGCCGTCGCACCCATGCCGCACGACATCAAAGGCCAGGCGCTTTACGCCTTTGTCACGCTGAAGGACGGCATTGCCGACAGCGAGGAATTAAAAAAGGAACTGGCTCAGCATGTCCGCAAGGAAATCGGGTCGATTGCGGTGCCGGACAAAATTCAATTCGCGCCCGGTTTACCAAAAACGCGGTCCGGCAAAATCATGCGCCGTATTCTGCGCAAAATTGCCGAGGACCAGACCGACCAGATTGGGGATATCACCACGCTGGCCGATTCGGCAGTGGTGGAAGCGCTGGTCAAGGGAAAGCAGTGAAAACAGCGCGACACGAATTTCACGGATTAACACGAATTCAATTTCTCAAGCCCGTAGGGCTGGCCTCGCTGTAGAAAACCGGAATTAAATGATCGTCAAGCTCCGTTCAGGAGCGACATCATTTTTGGACGGGCGACCGGGGGGCTGAACAACAAAGGAACGAAGGAACAAAGTTTGTTGGCCGTCTGCAAAGACCTTGGTTGCTCTGTTTCCTGGTTGTTAAAATCAGAAACCGGCGTGGTGGTGGTTCATTGAACTGCTTGCACTCTTCCGACAAAATCTTATAATCACAGTAATGAAACTGGCTTTGGCAGTTCTGGTGTATGTGTTGATTGGCGTCGTTTTGGGCGCGGGCATTCTGTTGACGGTCGCGGGCAAGCCGTGGTTCCTGATCGCCGCGGTCATCGCCTACGTGGTCGCGTTCGGCCGAATCGGCTGCATGACGCACTGAACTTCCTGAATTCGGAGTTCGGAACTCGGAATTCCCTTGCTGCCAACTCCCAGCTTCCAGCTTCTATTTCTACGGAACCGGAAAGGTTTGTTTAAGGGAGTTCGCGATCTGCGTCCAGGTTTGGCCCGTGGCAGTTTTTGCCCCGGCAGCCATTCCTGTCATATAAGCGGTGGACACGGACGTGCCCTGAACCAGCCAGGGCTGGTTGTTCAGATAAACAACGCTGTTGCCGGTGGCCGCCAAGTCAACGAAAGAGCCGTAGTCCGCATAAGGCGCAAGCTGGCCATTCTGGGTCGCGGTCACGGCCATGACCCCGGGGAGTGCCGCCGGATAAGTCGGCGTGGCTACGGGCTGGTTGCCGGCCGCGGCAAAAATTAAAATACCGTCGCTGATTGCCTGTTGAACCATGTCATCCAATATCGAACTGTCACCGGAACTGCCGAGGCTCAAATTCAGGACAGTGGCGCCCCCATTGACCGCCGCCTGGATGCCGAGGGCGACGTTCCAGGTCGTCGTGGTTGCGCTGGAACCATAAACGTCCACGGGCAAAATTTGCGCGGACGTGGCGCCCTGCCCCGCGATACCCATCGCCCGCAAGATCGTTTCCGCCATGGCCGTGCCGTGCGTGATATCGCCGCTGCTCGCCGAAGCGTCGCCGGCCACGGAAAGCTGTTTGAGCAGAAATTGGTTGAGCGAACCGTCGAGAGATTGGACCGGCGTGTCGACCAGGCCGACGATGACTTTGCCGGAACTGCCAGGCGGATTGAGTTGCAGGTTCACGGGAGGCAGGGACGCGGAGGCGAGCGCTTGCGCCGACGGCGGCGGATCAAAATAATAATTGTAATCCGCGTCGGACACATCGGTGTTGTTTTGCAGTTGATTCAACGCGGCATCGGCCGAAGCGGCATCGGCAAATTGGAAACGATAAATGCCGAGTTTGTCCAGGCGGCCGACCACCTTCGCACCGTACAGTTTGGCGAGCGCGTCGGGATTTACACCTGGCTTGAGCTTCACCAGCAATTCGTTCGGCACGTGTCTGGCCCGGACGGTTCCGGGGACGCGCACCAGTAGCGTCGCATTTTCCATTTTGGTGGTGAAAACGTAGAGGTGCGGCGCGGCATTGGTCTGGGGCACGAGGGCGAAATTGAGTTCGCCGAACAGCATCCGCAACGCGTCACCGGTCGGCAGATTCTTGAATTTGCTGGAGGCGCTATGCGTGGTGCCTGGCTCGACGTAAACCCGCCACCCGGTTTCTGCGGTGATTTGTTGCAGCAGATTCGAGAGGCTCAAGCCGTGAACGTCCGCATCCACGCGATCGGCGGCCCGGCGCCAGACGATGGAATTTGTCTCCGCCGCGAATGCATTAAAGCAGAACGCGGCGAGCAACAGACAAATTCCCAAACGGCGCATAACTTATGAGACGGTTTAAAACCACACCCGGTTAACAGCCCGTCAAAAATTCAAATTCCATCCGGACCCGGGTAACATGGCTCAAATCTCATTAAAAATCGACATCGGTCCTGAGCCTCCCGGCGTCGGTTCCTTCCATCATCAATCAGGGAACGCAAATCATCAATGGCCGGTTACGGCCTTCACCCAAGCTTGATGATCCAGATACCATTGGATGGTTTCGCGGAGGCCCTGTTCAAATTTGTGGGCGGGCGTCCAGCCCAGCTCGCGCTGAATCTTCGAGGCATCAATGGCATAACGCCGGTCATGGCCGGGCCGGTCTTTGACAAAGGAAATGAGCTGGCGCGAATGGCCGCCGAGCTTGGGCGCGAGTTCGTCAATGAGGTCGCAAATCAGTTCCACGATACGGAGGTTGGCCCATTCGTTGTGGCCGCCGATGTTGTAGGTCTCGCCAAGTTTACCCCGCGTGAGCACCAGCCACAGCGCCTGGGCATGATCGCGCACGTACAACCAGTCGCGCACGTTCAGGCCGTCGCCATAAACGGGAACCGGCCGGCGCGCGAGGACGCTTTGGATGACAACGGGGATCAGCTTTTCCGGAAATTGACAGGGGCCGTAATTGTTTGAGCAATTCGTAATGACCGTCGGCAGGCCATAGGTGTGATGATAGGCGCGCACCAAAAGGTCGCTGGCGGCCTTGCTTGCGGAATAGGGCGAATTCGGTGCGTAGGGTGTGGTTTCCTCAAAGAAACCCGTCGGGCCCAGCGAACCGTAAACCTCATCCGTGGACACGTGGAGAAAGCGGACTGCCGACGGCGCACCACCGACTGCGGACTTCGGGTTCAGCCAGCAATCACGGGAGGCTTCGAGCAGGTTGAACGTGCCGACGACGTTGGTGTGGATAAAATCGCCCGGGCCGGTGATGGAACGGTCCACGTGCGATTCCGCGGCGAGATGCATGACGTGGGAGATTTGGTGCTGCCTGACTACGCGCAGAACGGCCGCCTTGTCGCGCAAATCCACTTTTTCAAAAACGTATTTGGGGTGCCGGGCAGCCTTTTCCAGGTTTTCCGGGTGCCCGGCGTAGGTCAGGCAATCCAGATTTACCAGCCGCGCGACTTCCGGCCGTTCAATGACGTGATGCACCACGTTGGACCCGATGAACCCCGCGCCGCCGGTAATTAGCAAATTCATGGTCAAATAAGTGGCAAGTTATGCCACCTCCGGTTTCCAATTCCGGAGCGAATCTTCAACGGCTTCGACGACCGGGCGGATTTTCACGCCCGCGGCCAGCAGTTTGGACACATCCAGTACACAGTTCGAACGCAGGGTTTTGGCCGCGCGCCGGTAGAATTCCGTGTCATTCTGCCAAAATTCGAATCGCTTGGCCGGTTTCAAAATTTTTTCCACCAGCCCCACCACCTGCCGGGTGGTGACGAAGCCCGGGTTGGTCACGTTATAAATGCCGAACGGCGCGCGGCGTTCCCACAGGTCCAGGCACGCCCGCGCGAAATCGCCGCGGTGCGAAATCGAATTCACATTGTCGTAAACCTTCTCGTACCGCTGCACCTTGCTGAGGTAATTACGGTTATTGTCAAATTCATCGAACGGAATCCGCAGCCGCCAGATGTAGCTCTGCCCGACGCCGGCGATGGCTTCCTCGCCGAGCGCCTTGGTCCCGCTGTAAAAACTGCACGGGGGGTCGCGAAAAGTGAAGTTCGGCGGGTCAGTCTCCGTAAAACCGTGAATGGCGTCCGGCGATTGCTCGGCCAATGAACGCAGGTCCGGTTGAGTCAGATCCTTTTCCGTGTGCGTCCGACCGTTCAAGGTGACTTTGGCCCCTGAAAAAACGCAGCCGGAGGAAACATGCCCCCAGGGAATGGCACCGACGTCACAGGCCTGAGCTATGGTTTGCGGCAGTAACGCATTTCCCACCAGGGTATCGGCCCGGGCAATTTCACAGGCGTCCACGTTGGGCTTGCCGGTAAATCCGGCGACATTGATGAGGAATTCCGGTTTGGTGTCTTTTAAGAATTCCCGCAACACGTCGAAGCGGCTGTAATCCACTTCCTTTCGCGAAAGCGGCCGGAAGGACGATTTGCGGCGATGCAATTCGCGCACAAACGCCTCACCGATATAACCGGACGCACCCAGAAGTAAGATCATGCGATTAAAAACTGATGATTAATGATTGATGATTGATCGGCCGGTCGGAAGCAGGTTTGCAAGTGATGCGCCGCAGAAATCATATATCGTAAATCGTATATCATAAATTTTTTTCCAGCCGTTTCGCCTCTGCGACGACTTCGTTCAGATAGGCGCGATATTCGCAGTTTGGCATCCGGCCCGTCAGTTCCTCCAGTTGCGCGAGTTTGAGGAAGCCGGCACGGAACGCGGCTTCCTCGGGGCAGCCGATTTTGATGCCGGCGCGCTTCTCAATCGCCTGCACGTAGGCCGAGGCGTCGTGCAAACTGCTGCTGGTACCGGCATCGAGCCAGGCAAAACCACGGCTCAAGCGGTGCACGTGCAGTTGCCCGCGCTTCAGGTAAACCACGTTCAAGTCGGAGATTTCCAGTTCCCCGCGCGGGGAAGGTTTCAGTGACTTCGCAATCGTCACGACGTCGTTGTCGTAGAGATAGAGCCCGGGCACGGCATAATCGCTTTTGGGCTGTTTCGGTTTTTCTTCAATGGAAATGGCCCGGCCATCGCCGTCAAATTCAACGACGCCATAGCGTTCCGGGTCATTCACGTGATAGCCAAAAATCATCGCGCCGTTCTTGAATTCAGCCATCTTGCGGTAAAAGACGTCGCTGCCGTAAAAAATGTTGTCACCCAGAATCAATGCCACGTTGTCCTGGCCGATGAACGACTCGCCGATCAGAAAGGCCTGGGCAATTCCCTGAGGTTTGGGCTGTTCGCGGTATTCAATGGAAATGCCAAAGCGGCTGCCGTCTCCGAGCATCTGTTTGAAACGGGGCAAATCGTGCGGCGTGGAAATCAGGCACAAGTCGCGGATGCCACCTTCGATGAGCGTCGTGAGCGGATAATAGACCATCGGCTTGTCATAGACCGGCTGGAGCTGCTTGCTCGCGACCAGCGTCAGCGGGTAGAGGCGCGACCCAGCGCCGCCAGCCAGAATGATGCCTTTCATTGACTAAACCCTAATGATTTTTCGGCGCGATGAAAAGTCGAAGTTCGCCAACAAAAAACTGCGTTCGAAAACGAACGCAGTTGCGTCATCGAACTCATCTGGTCAACTGGCCACCGCACCCGTCGCGGCGGCCTTCTGGTTGAAAACGAGCTTGTCGTTTCCGACCGTGACCAGGATCGGCTCACCTTCGTGCAGGTTGTCCTTGAGAATTTCCTCGGCCAGCGGATCTTCGAGGAAACGCTCCACCGAGCGCCGCATCGGCCGGGCGCCGTATTGCGGGTCGTAGCCTTTCTCGACCAGAAAATCCTTTGCCTTGGCGTCCAGCTCGAGCTTGAGGTTTTTGTGACGCAGCCGCTCCAAAACCTTGTTGACCTCCAAATCCAGAATCTG
The DNA here is from genome assembly GCA_035499615.1 of Candidatus Acidiferrales bacterium. Taxonomy (GTDB): domain Bacteria; phylum Verrucomicrobiota; class Verrucomicrobiia; order Limisphaerales; family UBA11358; genus UBA11358. The sequence continues at coordinate 22,376 of DATJYM010000137.1, forward strand.
GATGAGGTCGGGCCGGGTAAACGAACGGAACACAATCACGTCGTCCAGCCGGTTCAGGAACTCGGGCCGGAAGGTCTTCTTGGATTCGTCGAGGATTTTGTCGCGCATCTTCTCGTAGCTGCTCTCGTCGGTGATGGGTGAAAAGCCAAGCGTGGATTGCCGGCGGATCAAATCCGAGCCGACATTCGAGGTCATCAGCACGATGGTATTCCGGAAATTCACGACGCGGCCCACGTTGTCGGTCAGCTTCCCTTCTTCGAGAATCTGCAACAGCATGTTCCACACGTCCGGGTGCGCTTTTTCAATTTCATCGAACAGCACGACGGAATACGGATTGCGCCGCACCTTTTCAGTGAGCTGTCCGCCTTCCTCATAACCGACATAACCGGGCGGCGACCCGATGAGCCGCGAGACGTTGAATTTCTCCATGTACTCGCTCATGTCCAAATGCACCAGCGATTTGGCGTCACCGAACATCTGCTCGGCCAGCGTCTTGGCCAAAAGTGTTTTGCCCACACCCGTCGGGCCGAGCAACAGGAATGTGCCGATGGGCCGCCGCGGGTCCTTCAAGTCCGCGCGCGACCGGCGCAATGCCTTGCAAATGGCGGAAACCGCCTCGTGCTGGCCGATGACGACCTTCTCCATTTCCTGCTCGACCGTCAGCAGCCGTTGCATCTCGCCCTGCTCCATCCGTTGCAGCGGGATGCCCGTCCATTTGGAAACGACATGCAAAATGTCTTCCTCGTCCACCACCACGTGCTTTTCCTCGCGTGCGGCCCGCCAATCGCGCAAATGGGCCTCCAGTTTTTCCTTGGCCTGCTTCTCCTTGTCGCGCATCTGGGCCGCGCCTTCGAAATCCTGGTTCTTGATGGCGCGTTCCTTCTTTCCCTTGATCTCTTCGATCTCGGCTTCCATGGCTTTGATTTCCGGCGGACGCGTCATGGTGCCGATGCGCGCGCGCGAACCGGCTTCGTCCAGGACGTCAATCGCCTTGTCCGGCAGGAACCGGTCGGTGATGTAACGGTCGGACAGTTTCACGGAAGCCTCCACCGCCTTGTCGGTAAACTCGGCCTTGTGGTGCTCCTCGTATTTGTGCCGGAGTCCGCTTAAAATCTGGATCGCCTCGTCAATCGAAGGCGCCTCAACTTTCACCGCCTGAAAGCGGCGCTCGAGGGCGGCGTCCTTCTCGATGTACTTGCGGTACTCGTTCAACGTGGTCGCCCCGACACATTGCATCTCACCGCGCGAAAGCGCCGGCTTGATGATGTTCGAAGCGTCCATCGTGCCTTCGGCGGAACCGGCGCCCACGATGGTGTGCAGTTCGTCGATGAACAAAATGATATTTTTCGCGCGGCGGATTTCATCCATGACCGCCTTGATGCGCTCCTCAAACTGGCCGCGATATTTCGTGCCCGCGACCATCAGGGCCAGGTCCAGTGTGACCACGCGTTTGTCGCGCAGCAGGTCGGGAACGTTGCCCCTGGCAATTTCCTGGGCCAGCCCTTCGACGATGGCCGTCTTGCCCACGCCGGCTTCGCCCAGCAACACCGGGTTGTTCTTTGTCCGGCGGCAGAGAATCTGAATGACGCGTTCGATTTCGTCCTTGCGCCCGATCACCGGGTCCATGTCGCCCTTGCGCGCAATGTCCGTGAGGTCACGCCCGAAAGCCTTGAGGGCGGGCGTCTTGATTTCGCCTTTTTTCTCCACCTGCCCTTTCTCGCCGGACTCCGGAATGGAAGATTCCTCGCCGGTGAAATTCGGGTCCAGCTCCTTCAAAATTTCCTGCCGCGTTTGCTCAATGTCCACGTCCAGGTTCCGCAAAATCCGGGCTGCCACGCCGTCGCCTTCACGCAGGAGGCCCAGCAGAATGTGCTCGGTGCCGATGTAGGTATGATTCAGGTTTTTGGCTTCCCGTTTCGCAAGGTCCAAAACCTTTTTCACGCGCGGCGTGTAGGGAATGTTGCCGATCATCTTCTGATCGGGACCGGTGCCCACCTGTTTCTCGACTTCCATGCGGACGGTTTCCAGGTCGAGCCCCATTTTCTGAAGCACATTCACCGCCACGCCCTGTCCCAATTTAATCAGGCCGAGCAAAAGATGTTCGGTGCCGAGAAAGTTGTGGTTAAACCGGTCGGCTTCCTTCCGTGCCAGCGCGAGCACTTGTTGCGCGCGCGGCGTAAAATTACTCATGGCTTCGTCGCTCATACTCGCCTTATTGTGCTACGAATTCGCGGTTTTGTCCAATCCCGCCCCGCCTTTTTTCGTGTTAGGCCGGCTGACGTGCTTCAACCGGTCCCGCAGCATGTCTGCCCGCAGCAAGTCGCGTTCCTCGGCCGACAATTTGTCCGAAAATTGCTTCTGCAAATGAGCCGGCTGCGTGACGATGAACAGTTCATCCACGATCGGGCGTTCCTCGGCCGCGAACAGCCCCAAATCCACCCCCAACCGCATCAAGGACAGCAAATTCATGGTTTCCTTGGACGAGATGCTATGGGCGTTGGCCAGGATGCCGTAGGCACGGCCGATATGGTTGAAGACGACTTTCGGTTTCTTTTCCAGGAGGATTTGCCGGGCGTTTTCCTCATGCTCGATGATCTGGGACAGGACCTTGTCCAGACGCTCGACAATGGTGGATTCGGTTTCGCCCAGAGTCATCTGGTTGGAAACCTGGAACACATTGCCGAGCGCCTCCGTCCCTTCGCCGTACAGCCCGCGCACGGCCAGTCCCAGCTTGTTGACGGATTGAATAATGGGATTGATTTGCTCGGCCAGAACCAGACCGGGCAGATGCAACATCGCGCTGACGCGCACCGCGGTGCCCAGATTCGTCGGGCAGGCGGTCAGATAACCAAGGTCGTTGTTAAACGCGTAATCGAGCTTCTGCTCCAACTCGGTATCCAGGTGATCAATCGCGCTCCATGCCTGCCGCAATTGCAGGCCCGGACGCAACGCCTGCATCCGCAAATGATCCTCCTCGTTGATCATCACGCAGAAACTTTCCTCGCGGTTGAAAACCAGGCCGCTGCCCGAACTTTTGACCGCGTGCTCGCGGCTGATGAGGTGGCGTTCCACCAGAATCTGCTTGTCGAGCGTGGTCAGGTTGTCCATGACCTCGGAAAACGAATCCTTCATTTCGGGCAGGCTCTCCACCGCCGGCCGGATCGTTTCCAGAACCTTCATCCGCTCCGCTTTCTTCGCCCAACCCGGAAACGCCGCGTCCCGCAAATTACGCGCCAGCCGGACACGGCTGGACATCACGATCCGGTCGTGGGGCCCATGACGGCGCGCCGTCTCCGCGGGAGAAATGAGAAACTCATCCAATTTCATTTTAAGTCACACCCAGGCCCGTCCCGCGCGGCGTGATTTGCTTGATTTCGTCGCGCAATTGGGCGGCCTGCTCAAAATTTTCGTCTTCGATGGCCTTCGCCAGTTTTTTTTGCAGCAGCTTGAGGTGGTCGGACTGCTCGCGGGTCGCGCGGAGGGCCTCCGGCACCTTGCCGGCGTGGCGGATGCCCTTATGCATCGTCTTGAGCAACCCTTCCAGTCCCTCGGCAAACGTCTGGTAACACTCCGGACAGCCGAGCCGGCCGGACTTCTTGAAATCCGCCTGCGAAAACCCGCAGCGCGGGCATTTCGCCTCCACGCCGCCGCCGGCCTGCTCGATCTCCTGCGACGCACCAAGGCCGAATAAAACATCCGCGTCCGCCAGCGAGAAGGAAGTCGGGTCATTGATGCCCTTGGCCTTGGCACAATCCTCGCATAAATCCAGCTTCTGCATCTTGTCGCCCACGATTTGCGTGAGATGCACGGTGGCTGGTTTTTCTTTGCAAATGGAACACTGCATGGTTACGTCACTGGTCGAATTGTTTAACCGTCAATTCTGCTTTTCCGACCTAATAATACACCAAGTTTTTGCCCACGTCACTTGTATATCTTCTCGCCGGAGCTCTTCGTCAAGGCGTGGTATTCGGTGACCAGTTTGTGCGTGATCGGCCCGGGTTTGCCCGTGCCAATCACCCGCCCGTCAATCTTCACCACCGGCACGATTTCCGCGCCGGTGCCGGTCAGAAAACACTCGTCGGCGTTGAACAAATCGTAACGCGTCAGGTTGGGTTCGGACACCGTCAACCCTTCCTCCTCGGCCAGTTCCATGACCACCCCCCGCGTGATGCCGTAAAGCGCGCCGGCGGAAAGAGGCGGCGTGGACAATACTCCATTTTTCACGATGAACAGATTGTCGCCGGTGCACTCGGCCACGAAACCTTCGGCGTTCAACATCACCGCCTCCTCGCAACCGGCATGGTTCGCCTCGATCTTGGCCAGGACATTGTTGAGGTAATTCAACGACTTGATCGCCGGGTTCAGCGCGCTGTGCAGGTTGCGTGTCGTCGGCACGGTCACAATCTCCATGCCTCTTTGGTACAACGCCGGCGGATAAAGCTGGATTTTGTCGGCGATGATGATGACCGACGGATTCTTGCAGCGGTTCGGATTCAAGCCGAGCGTGCCGACACCGCGCGTGACGACCAGCCGGATATAGCCGTCGTGAATTTTATTGACCCGGCAGCCCTCGACGACCGCGCGCATGAGGTGGGCGTGTGACATTGGGATTTCGAGCAGAATCGCCTTGGCCGAGCAAAAGAGCCGGTCAATATGCTCGCGCAATTTGAACACGCGGCCGTGGTAGGCGCGAATGCCCTCGAAAACGCCATCGCCATAAAGCAGGCCGTGGTCGAAGACCGAAATCTTCGCAGCGCGTTCGTCGTAGTATTTGCCGTCAATAAAGACTTTCATGAACCCACCCAGACTACGGCAAAAAGGCGGGCGGGGAAAGTGAATTTGCGTGACAGCGGGGAAACAACGATTATAGTGGCGCGCTCGGTGACCCTATGGTCTAGCGGTTAGGACACCACCCTTTCACGGTGGTAGCCCGGGTTCGATTCCCGGTAGGGTCGCCAATCTTTTTTTGTTGGGTTCTCCGGCCTTCTCAGTGCTTTGGAACAAGGATTTAACTTGAAAAACAAGAGGTTAGTGATGATAATGACTGTAATCAGGTACAGTCAGTATGACACCGAAGCATTTCTTGTGGCTTGTATTATTCTCGGTGTACCTCCTCTTTCGCTCTCCCGGTACGACGCTCTACGTTAGCTTGAACAGCACAAATCCCATGTCGCCGTATGCTGACTGGAACACCGCCGCCACGAACATTCAGGATGCAATTGATGTTTCAACGAATGGGGATTTGATTCTGGTGACGAATGGCGTGTACCAAACCGGCAGTAGATTGAGCAGCGATGGC
>DATJYM010000138.1:0-3094 GCA_035499615.1 Candidatus Acidiferrales bacterium
CACAACTGCACAATCGTCATCATCGGGAATGGCGCCACCGTGCAGCCAGGCATGCAGCGCGGGGCACGCATCAGCGGCCACCATCAACAGCCAAAGCGCCATCGACAGCACCGCGAGCACCATGTGGAAATGGCGGCGCACGCTGCGGTTCATTAATGGACGCCTGACAGACATATTATTACCGATCCATTTTGGCAGCACTACTCATGCCTAAATTCACCGGCCTCAAAAAAGAAATGAATGTCCATTGGTATTATCTAGGGCTCGATACGAACCACTTGCGGGTCATGGTCGCTGGTTTGATGCGCGAATTCAGCGTTGATGTGGACGACTTGATAATCGCAATGACGTATCGCAGGACTGACCAGAATGTGGTCGAGCACCTGGGAATTACCCTCATAAACATACGAGTACCGCTCGGCGGGCGGCAGCGAGTTGATCAGATCGCGCAATACGCCGCCTGCGGTAAGCGCCTGGACCGCGGGCGAGAATTGAAAATCATTAAGGTCGCCAAGCACCACAATGTCGGCTTTTTCGTCGGCAGCCAGCAACCGCTTTGCAAAATCATTTTCAATTTTTGACTGTTCGATCCGTTGGGTTTCACTGGAACGAGTTGGAGGCTGAAACTTGCTTTCAAAATCCTGGTCGCCGAGTTTGGCGGCGAAGTGGTCGGCGATGACGAAAATTGTCCGGCCATGGAAGGAAAATTGCGCCGCCAGCGGCTTGCGACTGAGCTTCCAGGCTGGGTCCTGCGGAGCGATGCGTCCGGGTGACGCGGTCAACCGGATCTCGCCGTTGGTGCTGGTCAATCCAACGGGCGTAGTTGAATCGCCTCCCGGAATATCGGTGAAAGAAACCCGGGCGGGATTAAAAAGCAGTACCTGGCGAATGTTGCCGCCAGGCTCGCCGCCGTCGGCGTCGTTCTGCGGATTGATGGAGCGCCAGTCGTACGAGGGACCACCGGCGGCCTTGATGGCCGCGATGAATTTTCCGACCGTGACATCTGCCGCGATCACGCCGTCATCCATTACACCGTCATTATCTTGAATTTCCTCCAACGCAACGATATCTGGTGAAGCGAGATTGGAAACGATTCCCGTCGCAAGGCGCGCGAACTTTTCCTCGCCATCGGACGGCGCCAGGTTCTCCACATTGTATGTCGCCAAGGCGAGTTCATCCGCACTTTGTTTGTGCGCGACCTGCGGTTTAATGCCGCCGGATTTCAGGATTCCCAGAGTGGTTGCTTCGATCGTATAGCCGCCATATTGATTGTAGTCCAGCGGGCCAACCGTGGCGCCGCTCAGTTCATCGCCAGTGCTGGCTTGAGGAAAGGATTGCTCGCCGCCGGGCATCAGCGATTGCACCTTGATTCGACCGGAGTTGGGCGCGTCGTAACCGGAGTAAATTGTGCCTCCGCGCGGGGTGGGATTCTGGGATGGCTTGGCCGTGACCCACAATTCCCCATACCTACTGGTGGGGCCCACGACGCGAGCATTTTCCACCTCAACCAGCATTCCTTCCAGAGATTCGTAAAGGTCGAGAGCATACTTCTTCGGTTCGAGCGGCAGAGACTCAATGTTCCCTCCAGCGCCTTCTGGTGCAATGGGTGCGAAGGCATCAGGAATGGTTTGGTCATCGAGAACGACTGGCTTTGGCAGCGGATTGCCGGACGAAAGCACCTTGACCGTTGGGAGATTTATTTCCGTGACTGACTGGGCTCCGGATTGTGGATTGCCCGGATAATATTCCGCCACCAAACCAGCAACGACGACATTGTCACCGACAGCAACTTCCGGCGGCAACTGCGTATGGACGAAGATGCCTTCGCTCGTGGCCGGGTCGTTGTCCGGTTGAGGATCTTGCATCCAGAAGCCTTTGGAGGGACCCAGTTTTCGCAACCCGATGACGACGCCAGGAACGCCGCTGACTCGTTGACCGTTCAGTGGAGAAATGCGTGTTCGGCCTTGAATATCGTGAATCCGGACTTCGGCAGCCGCTGCGAATGACGAGAATTGAACAACGCACAATAGAGCGCAAAATGCACCCACGACGATTCGCCGAAGTGAAGTGGGATAACAAGAAGTCATATTAACCTTTTACTTCTCCGGCTGGAAATCTTTGTCTCCGGTTTGCCACAAGAGAAAGGCATCCTGACCGGCAAAGTTTTTGAAGGTCACAGTTTTTTCCTCGGTGAAATGCCCGTTATCGTAATTCACCTTCATTAAAACGGGTTTGCCTGAAGTCGATGCCGCCTGGAGCGCCGCAATGAATTTTCCGGGTTGCCAGGCGGGAACCCGGGGATCATTCCAGCCTCCCACACCCATGACCGCCGGGTATTTCACACCTTTCTGGACATGCTGGACGCCGTCCATTTCGAACAGTGCCTGGCACTCGACGGGGTCCTTGACGGTGCCGAATTCCGGCACGTTCACGGGTCCATTGGGCGTGAATTCCAATCGCATGGCATTCGCGCAGCCCACGTTGCAAACTGCCGCGGCAAACAAATCCGGCCGTTCCGTAATGGCACGGCTGATGAGGATTCCGCCTGCGCTGGTGCCAGTTCCCGCAAGCTTTTGCGGACTGGTGTAGCCTTTTTTCACCAGGTATTCGGCGCAAGAGATGAAATCCTCCCACGTGTTCGGCTTGGTGGTCTTGTACCCGCCCCGATACCAAGCCTCGCCCTTCTCGCTGCCGCCTCGCGGATGAGCGAATGCCAGCACCACGCCTCGCGTAGCCACTGAATAAAGAATGCTGAACCGCGGCGTATAACTGATCCCATAAGCGCCATAGCCGGTCAGGATGCAACAATTTGAGCCGTCCAGTTTCATTCCCTTTTCGTGAATGATCGACAGCGGAACCATCACGCCATCGTGCCCGGGCACTTCGACTTCTTCGGAAACCAAATTCTCGAATCCAGGATAGGAAACGTCCTCGTTGAAGATGCTCTTAGTGAAAATATCCTTCTGCGCGTCAAAGTCGTAGATTTTCACGGGCGACGTCCACGACGTGATATATACGAGGCAAAGGTCTGACTTCCAATCCGGGCAACTGACGCTCACGACTCCGGACATGGGCAGCTTGATTTCAGTGGTCG
>DATJYM010000139.1:0-31805 GCA_035499615.1 Candidatus Acidiferrales bacterium
ACTCAACCCCTTCACCTTGAAGAAAAGCATTGAACAGAAACTGCGCCTGTTCTTCACTACCCAAAGTAACCTCCAACCTGAGGCAACGTTGTCATGTCTGACGCCCGCCCAGGGTAACATTTATCCGTGAGTCAACACGAACGCAGGAATTTGAACGTATATTGCGCCCATGGCACTGACACCTTCAACCATGCTGCCGCTCGGCACGGCCGCGCCCGATTTCAAGCTGCCGGACACCAACGGGAAAATTGTTTCGCCGGCGGATTTCAAGGACAAGCCTGCGCTGCTGGTTATGTTCATCTGCAATCATTGCCCTTACGTAAAACACATTCGCACCGGCCTGGCACAACTTGCGCGCGATTTTCTGCCTCGCGGTGCGGCCATCGTCGGCATCAACTCCAACGACGTGGCCAATTATCCCGAAGACAGCCCGGTGAAAATGAAGGAGGAAGTGAAATCGGCGGGTTACACTTTCCCGTACCTCTACGACGAATCACAGGCCGTCGCCAAAGCTTATCGCGCCGCCTGCACACCGGACCTCTACCTTTTTGACAGGAACCAAAAGCTCGTCTACCGCGGCCAGTTTGACGACAGCCGGCCCGGCAATGGAATTCCCGTGACCGGAAAGGATTTGCGCGCCGCATTGGATGCCGTGCTCGCCGGAAAACCAATTCCACCCGATCAAAAGGCCAGCGTCGGCTGCAACATCAAATGGAAGTCGGGCAACGAGCCGGACTATTTTTAGACACGGATTTCACGGATTAACATGGATCCGTCCTTAGATTTTCCGTGCAAATCCGTGGAATCCGTGTCTCATTTTTTCGGCAGTTTTTCCTCGACGATTTCGCATAGCACGTGCATGAGCAGCTTGTGCCCTTCCTGAATCCGCGCGGTTTTGTCGCCCGGCACCAGCAGGTCCAACGTGGCCACGCCTTTCGTAAATCCACCGTCGCGACCCAGAAAACAGATGCTTTCGACGCCCTTCCGTTTGGCCTCTTCCAGCGCCCGCAGCACGTTTTTGGATTTGCCACTGGTCGTCAGCACGATGAGCACGTCGCCTTTCTCAGCCAATCCCCGGACCTGGCGCGCGAACATTTCGTCAACATTGTAATCGTTGCAGACGGCGGTCAGGAACCCGCCGTCGGCGGCAAGGGAAATGGCCGGATACGGCCGCCGGTCTTCCACAAAGCGGCAGAGAAATTCCGAGGCCAGATGTGTGGCATCGGAGGCGCTGCCGCCGTTGCCGCAGGTGAACACCTTGTGACCGGAGGTCAGACATCGCAAAACGATCTGGGCGGCGCGATTCAGCGGCTCTTCCAGATCCGCCAATCCGCGGCAGGTTGCGATGGAGTCTTCGATCGCCCGTTGCAAGTGAGTCATGCGTGCAAAGTTAATGGTTGGCCGGTGAAAGAAAAAGCCGAAATGAGGTATCGCTGGAGAATGCCCGACCGAAGCCAGCGCGCGAGTTCGGCGTTCACCCTGAATGGATTGCTGACGGTCAGTGCCATCGGCGGGCAGGTAAGGTGCCTGGTCTAAGTTCCGCACTTGAATTTTTCACATGCCGGGATAGTTTGGGTTCATGCCGATTTACGAGTTTCATTGTGAAAAATGCGAGCGCGACAGCGAAATCCTGGTCCGCTCCAGCGATTGGAAGGGCACTGCCTGTCCGCATTGCGGTTCGACCAGGTTGTCCAAGAAGCTTTCGGTCTTCGCTTCTTCCGGGGGAGATGTCCATTCCGCAACGTCGTCGGGTGGCGGGAATGGCGGTGGACACTGCTGTAGCGGCGGATGTGGTTGTCATTGAATTGGAGCGTCGGTGCCATGCACCGATTTGTCGTGCCACAGGCTCGACGCTACAATAGTTCGCAAATTTCTCCGGCGCTGATGTGCGTCAAATCTTCCACCGCCCAATCGGGCTCGTGTTTTTTTAATTCGTGCAATTTGGCGCCGCCGGTGGCAACGGCCAGCGTCTTCGCCCCGATGAACCGGCCACACCGGATGTCATGGGGCGTATCACCGACCACGACAATTTCCTCCCCGCGTAATGTTTGGCCCAGCACGCGGTTGCCGCGTTCGAGCGCGGCGACGGCGATCTGATTGCGATCCTCACTGTCGTCGGCAAAGCCACCGGTCTCAAATACCTCCCAAAGTTGGTAGCGGCGCAATTTGATTTCCGCCCCTAGCCGGATATTGCCGGTCAGCAAACCAAGCATCGGCGGATTCGGCAGGGCCAGGAGGTCCTTGATGAACTCCAGCACGCCGCGGCAGGTTCCGCCATGACTTTGCGCCACGGTTTGGTCCAGCCAGAAAACATAATTTTCGAAGAAGCGCCGGAAGTTTTCCGGCGTCGCGGCAATCCGATGAATCCCAAAGAACTCGCGCACCAGGTTTACATCGGTTCGCCCGGCAAAACTGATTTTTTCAACACCGTCAAGTGCGTTGAACTCCGTGGCAAAAGTTTTGGCAAACGCCTTGATGCCTGCACCACCGGTGTGGACGAGCGTTCCATCAATGTCGAACAGTACCAGTCGTACCATGAGCAACGAGGTTAATCGCTGAGGCGACAAGAGGCAACGCGGGGTTGCAAAAAGTGAATAAGTATTAATTGACTTTGTTTGGATGTTTTATTTATAGACCTAATTGTTTCAGAAGGGTTGATTGGTCAGTCCATGTTGCGAACCCGCGCTTTCACGCTGATCGAACTGCTGGTGGTCATGACGATTATCGCCACCGTGGCCGCGTTGTTGTTGTCTGCCATCGGCCACGCCAAGGCCTCGGCACAATCGGTCACGTGCCGGAATAACCTCAGGCAATGGGGAACGGCTACCCAACTTTACGCAGCGGATCATGGTGATCGTTTACCGCCCGAAGGTTGGGCCAATCCGCCGCTGGTGCCGACCCAGTCCGTACACACCAACAGTTGGTACGTCTTGCTTCCGCAGGCCATTGGGGTGCCGTCGTATTATGAGATGCCCTGGCGTTCCAATGCTCACGCCAACCTGGGTCACTCGATCTGGATCTGTCCCAATAATTCCCGACGCAGCAACGGAACGGAGCTCTTCCATTATTGCCTCAACGAATATGTCAACGGCACGGGCTCGAACAATTATCCCATCCGATTGGTCTCGATTCACCGGCCGGATGCGGTCGTCTGGTTGTTTGACAGCAAAAACCAGCCCGCGTTGGGCGGGTGGACTTTCGTTCACCGCGATTTACATAGACAAGGCGCACAGTTCCTGTTCCTCGACGGGCATGTGGCCTGGTTTAAAAATATCGCGTACTGGGATTCCAAAAAAAACAAAGGCATCACCAACAATCCAAAGCTGGTTTGGATGCCGTAAAATCAGATTCAGGGAACGCGGCCGACGCGGAAGAATTGAGACACCTCGGATAGATTGGTTTGAAACGTGCAACTCGCCCCGGTGGCAATCAGATGACTGGCCAGCGGCGACCATTTAATCAGATTCGCCGAGGCTTCGATATTGTAGGAGCAGTTACTCTGCGATTCCCACTTGAGCGAGACCAGGGAATTCGTCAACCCCACGAATAACATGCGGAAGGGCAAGTTGAAGGGATTGGCAAAAGCAACGAACACCGGCAGATGGTCTGAGGCTGTTTTGTCGTCGCTGCTGTACAGGTTGGGCGGCATCGGCGACAGCAAATCAGTGCGAAATACCTGGCTGCCGACAATGTTCGAGGCCAGCAACGCGCACGGCAGGATGTAATCGTAGCGTACCGTCGGGCCGGTGTTGGTGTCTTGGATGGACCAGGTCAGTTCATTGCCGGTATCTGGATTGATGGCGGTCGTCAGCTGTAACCCGGTTGGTGTACTGGTCAGGCGCTGGAGCGACCGCGGATTGCTGGCCGGCGGCCGAAGAATGTCTTCGTTGAAGTCACCACTCAATACATACGGCTCTTGCTCATGGGCCGGAAGATAGATGGTGGCGAAAAAATTTGAAATGGCCCCTGCTTCCGCCGACCGCTTGGCCGACGAGTCGGTGTCCTGACCCGACTTCAGGTGGGCGGAGAAGACATGCAACGGCTGTGGGAGGCCGGGAACGGAAATCTCGGCTTCGAACAAATCGCGCGTGAAGCCCGAATTGGTGTAGCCGAAGGCTGAGAGATCGCTGCCGTGCAGCCAGCTTCGGGAGGCAGCGATGGCGAAACGGCTGAGGATGACACTACGGATGAATCCATCATCCGCCGAATTGGTAACGAGGTGATAACCCGGCCGGAAGGCAGCGACAAAATCCGCCATCTGCGCCGTACAATTGTTGGTCACCGGAATTTCGTTGAAGGTGATGATATCAGGGTCGAGATATTGCATCTGCCGGCCGATGGCCTGTACATGCCACATGTTGGTGCCCCAGTTCGTCAGGCCGTTGCCATGGACATTGTAAGTCAGCAGTGAAAATGCCGGAGCCCCGGCCCGCCAGACGACAAGGGCCGCCGGACAGCTGCCGGCCGAACCGAGCAGGTTGGTGACGGCCACGGAGTAAAAACCGGCCTGGGCGAATGTCACTCCTGTCAGCGTAAGATTGGAACTCACCGCCCCCGGAAGATTGGTGGCGCCGATTCCGACATTGGATGCCGGGGTAAATTGCCACTGGTAAACCGGTGCCGGTTGACCGTAGGCGCTCACACTAAACGTGACGTTGCCGCCGTTGGTCACGACTTGATTCTCCGGCGGGAACTCAATGACGGGGCGTTCCAGGGGAGGCGCGTTGGTAACCACGTCGCAAAACGCTGTGCCAACGCGCACATCATCAACGAAAAAATTCCCGATTGTTCCTCCCGAACCATCCTCCCGAAAACCATAGCTGGTGATGGTTTGTGCCGGGGTTACATCGGTCGCGGTTACGCCGGCATTGGTTTCCGCGGTGGGATTGACCCAGAGAGTACTTACGGCGTTGCTCACCACGAGGCGCGCCACGAGGGTGTAATCGATATTCGTCTGTAAATCGGCTCCCCAAACCGCCGAAGGCGAAGTGCCGCCGTTGGCAATCCCAACCCGGAAGGCGCCCGCCGCCGCGCCGGCAGTATACGCGAAAACCCGGGCGCGAAAGCCCAGACTGTTATCCTTGAACTCGGCGAAATAACTTCCGCTGCCGGACGGCAGGCTGGCGTAATTGATTTTGAAGCTGACGTATAAGACCGCGCCGGAAGCGGAGACATAGGGTTGCCCGTCCAAGGGTGACTGCACGTCCTCGGAATTCGTCTTGCTCAAAAAAATCCGGCCGGAAATGACGTTGATCTGGCCGCTGGTCCCGCTGTAAGTGGCCCACGGACTGTTTTTCGCGGTTACCAGGGAACCATCGGAATAATCAAAGACATCGTTCAACAACAGCGCCGCGCCCGCCGGGAAAGCGGAAATCAGCAATGTCGCAAAGCCAAGAACGGCCCGTTTCACAAGGATCACAGGACAGCATCTCAGGTTGCAAACCGTTGTAAAGAGTCACCGCCCGGTTATAAATTCCGGTTGCGAATATTTTTGGCGGACTAATGACAGGGCCCGCGACTGCAAGCGCGTCTCCGGCGCAAAATCCGTCCAAATAATTGCCTGGGTTGTCTCCCCCGTCTCAACCATGGCTCGTTCCCAGTCGGCCCGGGCAAGAGAAATCGACGGCGGCTGCACCGACCCCTGGATCAACAGGCCCAGGCGGTTGCGACGTTGTGCCGCGCCCGCGATTTTTTTCCCGTTCCAGAGAAGATCCGATTTGACATGGCCGACAAAACAACTCTCCGGCGCCGATTTTTTGTTGTCGGGAGCAAGTTCCGTAAGGACCTCCAATTTGCCAAACGCCGACCGAATCCACTCGTGCATGCGCCGGTAACTCTCCCCGGCCTTGAGCAAACACCAATCGTGTTTCGGTGGAAACACAAGGCTGTAAGTCCAATCGGCGGCGTGTGGCACAATGCCGCCACCGGTCGGACGGCGGATCAAAGGACGCAATAACGTCGCGCGTTCCACATCTGCGTACTTCTGGAAATAGCCGAAGGTGGCGGCCGGTTCCGTCCAGCCATAAAACCGCAGCACCGGTCGGCCCAGGTGCTCCGCGGTTTCCAGCAAGGCCTCGTCGAGCGCCATGTTGAACGCCGGAGCGCATTCGCCCGAATTGAGCAACAACCAGGAACTCACGGATCGATTGTAGGAGACGATGTGAGGAGCCTCAAATCCGATTTGGTCGTGATGGGAAATAGCCTCCTCACGTCGGCGCCTACTTCACTCCAATTCGCGGACAAAGCCTGAGCACCTCGCAATTCGCGCAATCGGGGTTGCGCGCAAAGCAGCGGCGGCGGCCATGCCAGATAAGCCAGTGACTGAACAGCGTCCATTGCCCTTGCGGCACAAGAGACATCAAATCTTTTTCAATCTTTTCCGGCGTCTTCTGCTTCGTCAATCCGAGCCGGTAAGACAACCGCGCGACATGCGTGTCCACGACAACGCCGGCATTGATGCCGAAGGCGTTGCCCAGGACAACGTTGGCGGTCTTGCGCCCGACACCGCCCAGTTGAACCAATTCCTCCATCGTTTGCGGGACCTGGCCGCCATGTTTTTCGACGATGGCCTGGCAAGCACCTTTGATGTTGCGCGCCTTGTTTCGAAAAAAGCCCGTTGTCTTGACGGCTTGTTGCAACTCGGCGAGCGGCGCGCCCGCATAATCCGCTGCAGAACGATACTTTTTGAACAATTCCGCTGTGACGATATTCACCCGTTTGTCGGTGCATTGTGCCGAAAGAATGGTGGCGATGAGTAATTCCAAAGGGTTCTTGTGATTCAACTCGCAATGTGCTTCGGGATAAGTCCGGTCGAGCGCGGCGATGATTCCTTTCAGGCGGGCGGCTTTGGCTTTGACGCTTTCGCTTGGCATTGACACCAAATTTTAACCGTGAAAACATCAAGGCGCGAAGAAAATTTTCGTTCCCGAGTAAATCAGTCTCCGCGTCGACCAGCCGCGGAGACCGTCACACGCCTTCCCGCGTCGCACTATACCCGCAGGTAAACGTAAATGGCAAACACGACGGCGGCGATGCCGGCGGCGGCCGCAAGGGTCCAGAGCAGATTTCGTTGCCGGGCAGCCATGGCGAAGGTCGAAACGATGATGCCAGCCTGGGCGGCGAGCATGCCAAAGAAAAACTCCTGGCTGCGCCGGTGGTGTCGCTCCGCCGAGAGGTTCGCCTTGCGGACCTGGAGTTCCAACAGATAGCCGATGTTCTGGTTCAAGGCAGCTTCGGCATCGTAACGCGCGGCCGAGAAGCGCATTTTGGCAGCGGTCAAGTCCCGGGCGGCGGATTTATCGCCGGCGGGCAACGACTTTTCCAGCCGGGCGATGGCCTGGTTGGCCGGAGTGAGCGCGGCATCAAATTCCCGGGCCTGATCATGGGCGGCTTGCAGCGCCGCGGCGAGAGCCTGGTCATTCACCGGCTTCAAGTCCCCGGTGATTTCGGCTTCAGGTTTCTCCGTTTCAACGGCTGCGAGAGCGGTCTGCAGGTTTGCGTCGGGTGCGGGAGCGGGCACGGAGGGCATTTTTTCCAGCGCCGGATTTTCCAGCGGACGTACATCCGTGGTGGCCTGGAGAAGTTCCAACGAATTGCGCATCATGGCGGCGCGCAGTTTTTTGGCCTGGAAATAACCCCACTGGTCACCGGCCTTGGATTGAAGTTGCGCACCCAGCGCGCGGTCGTATTGGGCGCGGGTCATCTCGCTGGAGGCGAGTCCGGCCAGCAACGTGGCGATGACCGTCATGACAATGGGCGTGGCCGAGAGAATTTTGCCCCAAGTGGTTTGGGGAATATCCTTCTTCAACTCTTCAGGTATCGTGACTTTCATATGGCGAAAATCATTTTGCCGGGACCGCGTTGGTCGCCGTCGAAACCGCGGGCGGTGCCGTAACGGCTGTGGTGGAGGTAGTCACTGACATTTGACCGGTATTGGCCTTCTGGTCCGTTTTGCTCTGCGCCTTTTGGAGATCGAGCAGCTTTTGGACTTCCATGGACGGCTTGCCGTATTTGCCGTCTGTCCAACGGTAGAGCCGGCCCTGGCTGTCGTTGAGAAATGCCCAAATAAACCAGAGGACAAACGCGACGAGCAACAGCTTGGGCCAGACGGAGGGTTTCTCGGCATATTTGTCCGCCGCGCTAAAAGTCGCTCCCGGCGGCAATGCGGCCACGCCCGTCAGGGCGCCGCCGAACGGCACGTTCATTTTCGCCCTGGCATTCACGGCCCAGCCGTTGGCATCCAGAATCGGGCCGAGATTGCGTTTGCGCAATTTCAACCAGGCGATGGCCATGGAGGGAGCGGAAATGACCAGCATGATCCCGGCGACGACCAGCGGAACCTGCCACGGTTCAAATCCCTTAAGGAAACCCAGAAGGCCGGCAAACGCGGCCGCCAAAGTGCCCAAGGCCAAACTCAGCAGGGCGATGACGCTCGGATCAAAAGCCGGTTTTGCCGGCGCTGCCGGGGCTGCCGGCGCCGCCGGGCTGGCCGGGACGAGGGGTGCATTGGCCACAGTTGTCAATTGCGCGTTGGCGCTGGCATCCGCCGCCGCCGCCTCCTTGGCGGCGCGTTCTTCGATCATGCGGACCAGCTTTTTATAAGGCGACCAGAATGCCTGCCGGATACTGATGGGGTTTTCAATAATCTTCGTGATGGTCGCATCCCAGTCGCGGCCCTTGCGGTCGTAAAAAATCCCGTTGCGACCAACCATGAGATTGTCCGAATCCCCGCCGGTGAACGCGGCGACCATGGACAATTTTTCGTCGCTGCCCTTGCGCACGCAATCGCAATACGCGAGGTAGGTACCCGCCATGCCCGCCATGGCGGCGTGCTTGCCGGCGTCATCCACGATGAGGCACAGGTCACAACTGCGCTGGTCGAGATAAAGCGTACCCGCCTGGAAAATGGCCTTGTCTTTCCGGCCATAAAAATCGCTGAAGCTGACGAAATTGCGGCAGAGCCTGGCGAGGTCACGATGATAATGAATCAGGCGATGCAGGCCGATGACCGCAACAGAATTGCCTTCCTCGTTCTTGTCCTTGGCTATGAGCGCGGAGAGGGTTTCCCGGGCCCTGGTGGCGAGTATTTCGCGGGCGCGCTTCAAGCCGATTTTTTCGACCGAACCGCCGGTCTTGCTCGCGTTCCAGGCATCGAAAGCAGCGAGTTTGCCGACCAGCGCATTCCAATCCGCCTCGGTCAGCACCGTCCTGGCGCCGAGCAGGGGCACGATGGCATTGGTTTGCAGCGCGGCGATGGCATTGGCCCACGCGGGATTGATACCTTGAGCCAGCGGCAAAGGAGTGGTGGCTCCGACTTGGGCCAGCGGCAGGCCGGCAATGTCGACGTGCGTGTTGGTCAGATCTTTGGCAGCCAACGCGGCGTATTCCTTCTCGTCGCGGTTCAACGCATTGATTGAGCGCGGATCGAAAGCGGCCAGCCGTCCGCGCGCAAAATAGTCGTCCACCTTGGCCTTGACAGCTTTGACGGCGCCGGAAGCGGCTTCGGTGTTCACGCCCAGCGGTAACACGGTGGCGTCGCCTTCGGCCTTTTTCCACCAATCGGAATAAGCGGCGGCGTCAGAGAAAAACTGATCCACTTTGACCTGGCTGACGCCGGGCTTGCCGCTGGCATCGGTATCCGCGCCGAGGCAGGTGATGATATCGGCAATGACGGCTTTGGTCGGGTCGTCGCCAGCGGAATCCGCTGGTATGATGCCGTCGCCATTGAACGATTTGGCGGCGAAGTTCTGCGCGGCGGCGGCGGCTTCTTCAAAGGTGACCTCGCCTGCATCTGACTTGCCGAGAACCTGTCGGGCAAAATTGGCGATCAATTTGCCTTCCGGTGTGGCGTCATTGATGGCAGATGGTCGCAGGGTGGGGCTGCCATTGAGCAGATCATCCGGATTTTTCATCAGACCGCCGGCCCACTTGGCAGCGGCTATGAGTTCCGGCACGCGGATGCGCCCATCTTTGTCGGTATCAATCAACGCGAGCGTGGTATGGTCGAATTCGACACCCGTGGTGGGACACGCCAGAGCCACCCAAAGCTTCTGGTCGAGCTGGTCCAGGTTCAGGAGATCGGCCCCGGAACTGATGATGACCTGATTAAAGCCGCCGGCGCGAAAGAACCTCCAGCGATATGGGGTTGTCGTGGCATTTGGCATAGGAACCTTATTTTGATCTGCTTGGTCTTGGTTTAAGCCACCACCGGCGCGAATTCAAGGGTGAACACAACTGGAACGGCCCAGCCCATGTCGCCGCGCCGTCCCGGCTAGAACTTGTAACCGATAGCCACGACCAGTTTGAGGTCGTTGCATTTGAAGCCGGCTGCGGGAACATTGTTATAGTTGTCATAGAAGAAGACACCCAAGGTGGCCTTCTTGTCCGCTGTGATGTCCGTGTCGATGCCGGCCAGGAAGTTGACGATGTAATTTTTGAGGTAAGTTGCCTCGGGCAGCCATTCGACCGTCTGCGTAAACCGGGCACGATCACTCAACTTGAGGTGAAATTTCTCGCCCACCCGCACCGTCGCGTAGTTGTCTATGTCGCCGCCCTGGTTTTCCCAAATATAACCGGGGCCGACTTCCAGGCTGAGATCCGTGTTCGTGTTGTTGAAGAAGTAATACCCGACACCGGGGCTCACGGTTGCGCGGTAATAGATATCGGCAACCTCGTCAAACATCCCGTCCACCCGGCCGTATCCGTAAAAGCGCTCGGTGAACAGACGGTTGTATTGAGCAAAACCATGTGCCGAATTGGCGTTGACCGTATTCTGTCCGTTCACGGTGGAGTCGCCGTAGGTGGCATCGGCGCCAAAACTTAACTCATCTTTGGTCCATTTCTTGCGTGTGCCCGCGGTGAGGGTGGCCAGCAGGGTTTGACTGTTGCCGCGGGTCAAGGTGAATCCCAAGGCGGCGACACTTTCCCATTGCGGTTTCTTCTCTGCAGCCGGCGGGGTATTGGTTTGAGTCTGGGCGTGGAGGGAAGAGGTTCCGATGGCAACCACGGCAACAACGAATAACCACTGATTGAGCCTTGAGTGTTTCATATGCGTTTTAATTGGGGTTCGGGATTTCAGGTTTTGGAAAAAACAGGCAAACCTTTCTTGACTGACCGATTGCCCAGGTTCAGTTGCGTTCCATGCCATGGAGCATGCCCGGAATGACCAATGCAGCGATCTTTTTCACCGCTCGCGGCGCTTCTTCCGGATCGTCCCCCTATTCCGCTGAGGCGGAATCACGATAGGGTACCACCTTGTCATTTCAATTGGTCGCAAAGTGATATTATGATGATGAATAATCCCCGCTTGCCGTCAAGTAAAGACTAATAACTCGCCGATATGAAGGATGACGCGGCTGGCAAGCCGGTTCATGAGAACATTCGCCCGGTTGAACTTCCACGCCGTCACCCGGGCCGACCGGGATTAAACCAACTCCGGTTCCTTGATTTCTTTCGGCACCTGGGACAGCGGCGTGCCATCTTCGGCTTCGGGGTACTCGAAGATTTTGCCTTCGTAATTCCGGATGAGCACACGGCCCGCGTTGCGGCACAGAACGTATTCAGGATTGACGGGCACCTTCCCGCCGCCACCAGGCGCATCAATGACGTACTGCGGCACGGCGTAGCCGGTCGTGTGACCGCGCAATTGTTCCATGATTTCCAATCCCTGGCTGACGCTCGCCCGCAAGTGTGCCGAACCGGAAATCAGGTCGCACTGGTAAAGGTAATAAGGCTTCACGCGGCACATGAGCAGTTTCTGGACGAGCGCCTTCATCACCGTGACATCGTCGTTGACGTGCTTGAGCAGCACAGACTGGTTGCCGAGCGGAATACCGGCGTCGGCCAGGCGTCCGAGCGCCGCGCGGACTTCCTCGGTCAATTCGCGCGGATGGTTCGAGTGAATGCTCAGGAAGAGCGGGTGGAACTTCCTCAGCATGGCGCACAATTCCGGCGTGATGCGTTGGGGGAGAAAGGTCGGGATGCGCGAGCCGATCCGTAAAAATTCCACATGGGAAATCGCGCGGAGACGGCCCAGGAGAAATTCCAGCTTGTCGTCGCTTAACAGCAGCGGATCACCGCCGCTCAAAAGCACATCGCGGATTTCGGAATGTTGTGCGATGTATTGGATCTGCCTTTCGAATTCGGGATGAAAGTCGTAGCCGCTGGCATTGCTGACGAGCCGCGAGCGGGTGCAATAACGGCAATAGGCCGCACAACGGTCGGTGACCAGAAACAGCACGCGATCGGGATAACGGTGCACGAGGCCGGGCACCGGCGAATGCGAATCCTCGCCGCACGGGTCGCTCATCTCCCACGGCGAGGAGTGCGTTTCTTCGACGCGCGGAATCACCTGCCGCCGGATCGGGCAAAGCTCGTCCGCGGGGTCAATCAGATTGAAAAAATACGGGGTGATGGCCAAGGCGAGCTTGTGGTTGGCGAGCTTGGCGCCGGCGAATTCCTCCGGCGTGAGGGTCGGCATCAGGCGCTGTAGTTGCTCGGGCGTCGTAATGCGGTGTTTGAGTTGCCAGCGCCAGTCGTTCCACTCTGCATCCGTCACATCATGCCAAAAGCCGCGGCCGGCGGAGCGGAATTCCTTCAAGCTTTGGAGTCGGTGGTCGGACGGCGGTTCCTCGCCGTTTGCCGCTAGATTGTCATCCTTCATCTTTTCCATGCGCACTATAAGTTGGAATCGCGGCCTGTCAAGCTGACCCTTTCTCCGTGCTTTATGTTCAGGCCGAACCAGTTACGGCCGCCAAATGTCCGGCTTGATGGATGATTCAACAAGGCGCCTTTGCGCATCGAGCGCGTCCAGTTTTCCCAACGTGTCGCGCGCACTGGCCCTGGGCGGTACCGATGACGAATATCTGCCCCCGGCGGGCGTCAGCGTCGCCGGGCGGCTTTGGCCGAGATAAGCGGCCAGGACGTCGCGATAACCGGCCGTCAAGGGAGCCAGGAGCCGGGCCACGCGCAGTTCCGCCAGTTCGAGGTCGCGCAACTTGGTCGAAAGAATTTCCGTTTGCCGGGCGGAATCGAAGTTGCGAATCACCGCTTGCAATGAAACTTTGGTGTACACCGGCAGGGAGTTCGACCCGGTGCGAAAATCCACCGCCACGCTCAGAATTTCGTCGAGCTTTTCGCGGCTGGCCGCGGGGGTCCAGGTTGGACCGGGGTCGTGCGCCGCAAAACCGATGACCTGTAGGGCCCACCATTTTTCGACATCCAGCGGCTGAGCAAAATCGGCCCGGAAAGCGTTTTGAAAGGCGGTCTGCCAGTTGAGGTAATGGGGTGACGTTTGCAACATCGCGCGCACATTTTGGGGTCCATCCTTCAATTTCAACAGGTCGTTTACGAACAATTGGGCGCTGGCGCGGTACACCCCTCCATCCATGCCGGATACCTGGCCATCCGTCGGCCAGCAGAGTTGCTCAAAGGTCAGCGCGGAGTGATCCTGCAACACCTCCCGTGCGGCAGCGAGCGGGTCAATTCCCCGTTGGCTCGCGCTCGTTCGGCTTTCCCACAGCCCATTCACGGTCAGACCGGGAGAGGATAGAACAATTTCGACCGTGCCCGTCGTCAGCAATTGTTGCGACAGTCCATCGGTCAGCCATGCGGGAACCTCTGCCGAGCGCATCCCGCCGCTGCGATTGGCGTATTCGAGCAACACCACGCCCGTCAGGGCGCGCAAGTAACGGATGCGGGGCAGCACATCCGGCAGGGTGACACGATAATCCCAACCGTCGGCAAAATGCTCGGAAACGACGGTGACATTATCATCAAACGACCGGGCGGGGCCCAGTACGAGAAATATTTTTCCCCGCCAGGGCGATTTCGAACTGATGCCGAGTTCACGCCAGAGCTGTTGCCTGATGCGTTCGGCGGACACGGCCAACAGTGCCGGTTCAAGACGGACGACATCGGTGTTGGTGGCCGCCCCGGGCAGGGCGGCCAACAACCATCCGGGAGGGCCGGAAGGATCACTCGTAACGATAAACTGGCCCGAAACGCTGCGCGCCAAATCAGTGCCCGGCAACGAAGGTTGGGCGGACACGTTCCCGCAAATAATGCAGAACCATGCTGCGGCGCAACCGAGGCCCGACAGGCGGCGCTTGCTGAACATGATCAATCCTTGGCGGATGCCGGTGGTTTGGGTTTGCCTGCCGGCGGGGCGACGGTTTTGGCGTTACTGCCCGCTGCAGGAGCCGGTGCCGATTCGCCTTTGACCGCTTTTTTATAACCTTCGCTGCGGTAGTCGGTGATATAAAATCCACTGCCTTTAAACAAGAGTCCCGCCCCGGCGCTTATTTTGCGTTTGACCCGGCCACGACCCCATTTTTTTCGCGGACAGAGGTTCTCGGGGCAAAAGCGCAAAGGCCGGGCGGAGATGGATTGGAACTTCTCAAACTCACATCCACATTTCTGGCAGAGGTATTCGTACGTGGGCATGAACAGTCAGGAAACGCCCCGGGAGGCGCATCAGGGTGATGACGTGCCGGTCGCGGCCGGCGTGTTGGTCGTCGTCGGAACAACCTGCACGGAACCATCAGAATTGACCTCAACATTCAAATCGTAGTGGGCCGGTCCAACCACCCGGTTGGTGGCGGGCGCACGCGCCATAAGCAACTGAGCCCCTTTATGCTGCTGGGTGGGGTCGGTTCCTTCCCGCATCCATTCCAGCCGGCGCGCAATGAGCAAATCATCCCGCAATTTCCGCACCTGGGCACGGACCGCGGACAGGTTGCTGAATTTGCGTTCCAGTTCGGCCTTCTCGGCCACCTGCCGTTTCAATTCACTTTCGAGAAATGCATTGTTGGTTTCGGACTCAACCAGTTTCATCTGGGTCGCGGATATCTGCGTGGACAGGTTGTCGATGGTATTGGTCATGTTCGCCACCTGCTGGTCCAGGGCCTGGTTTTGGGATTCCAGGTCGGTGATTTGATCCTGTGCGGTTTTAAGCGCGCTAGTGGTATTCGAAAGGGAAACGGAAGTCGCGACATACTGGTTGCTGAGCACCGTCAACGTTTGCTGGGCGGCGACGAGATCATTGGTCAGGATCAGGTTTACCTGACGCAATCCATCGAGATTGAGATTGGCCGTCGCCAACTGGTTGGAAAAATCAAGGATGGTGTCCGAATCCTTTTTCTGCCGGGTATCCGAGCGGTTTGTCTCCACCACCAGGGCTACCGCCATCCCCACACAAATTACGACCAGAATGACCACTCCTAACCGTGTTTTCATAATGCTGCAAAAATGCGACGGCCCGGCCGATTTGGCAAGGGAACATCCCGTTACTTTCCTTCTCCTGCCGCCGGCGCATTCGTACCCGCCTCGGACTCGCTTTCAAGCTCCAATGTCTTCAAATCGGGGTCAAGAATTTCCACGCCGGCCTCTTTTCTCAGTGCGGCCACGTAGGCCGGGGCAAGCTTGGCGGCCTTCTGATTCGTCAGCTGGGTTTTAATATAATCGGATACTTTAAGCGCGTCCGGAGGAGTTTGATTGGGCAAAATAGAATCGTAAGCCAGTTTTTTAGCCGGTATTTTTGCCAGCAACTTGATGATGTGATAACCGATGGTCGTAGACACGACGTCGCTGATCTGATTCGTGTTCAAGGAAAATGCCGCCGCCTCAATTTCCGGCGGCGTCTGGCCGCGGGCTATCGTATAAATGCCGCCTTTGTCCTTCGAGGCGACGTCCTCCGAGTACTGTTCCACCAGATTGCTGAAGTTCTCGCCGGCCCGGGCGCGCTTTAAAATATCATCCATTTCCTTTTTCTTGGCTGCCGTTTCCGTGTCCGACAACTCCGCCCCGGTGACCGGGTCATGAGTGCTCAGGAAAATCTGGGCAATCCGCACCATGTCGGGCTGCTCAAAGTCCGCCGGATGATCGTCATAGTACTTCTTCGCCTCGTCATCTGTAACGGTCACCTTCAACTCGCGCAACAACGCAGCCTGCGCAGTCCCTTCCTGCGTCAGACGCGCGCGCAACTGACCCATGGACATGCCCAGGGCCGTGAATTGTCGGTTGAGCGCTTCCTGCGAACCCGCCCGCTCCAACAGCGTCTTCATCTGCGAATCCGCCATCTTTTTCCCGGCGGCTTTGTCGGCATCCGTGGCCTTCTGCAACAACAGCTGGACCTGAATAAGCCGATCCAGCATTTGACTTTCGAGCATTTTCATCTGGGCCGGAGGAATGACCTGATTGCGCATGGCCGCGGCGGCCTTGATCCCCGTCATGGCCTCATCCAAATCGCTCTGCTTGACTTCAAAACCCTTGCCTTTGACGATCACCGGGTTGCCGAACAGCGCCGTCATCGCGGTGTTCAAATTAACATTGGTGTCCGTGGCCGATGGATTGGGGCCGGCTGAAGAGTTGGCCGTGGCGGCCGGCGCGGACGAAAACGCCATCAAGGACATACCCAGCACCATGAAAAAATTCGCTTTGGTTCTTATCTTCATATTCTACTTGTTCTGCTTAACAATGGTTACAACTGTACCACCTTCACATTACTGATGTCAGCGTCTTTCTGAAGCTCCTCCAGCACGGCCGGCGGCGGCGCGCTGTCGAGATTTAATACGGTCAGCGCCAGCCCTCCCGCGGTGTCGCGGCTCAGGCTCATGTTGGCAATATTCACCTTATGTTTTCCCAAAAGATTGCCGAGATAACCGACCATGCCGGGCCGGTCCTTGTTGTTGAGCAGCAACAGGATGCCGCCAATCGGAATTTCCACCGGGGTACTATACAACCGCACGATTCGCGGATTATTCGGGGAGCCAAAAAATGTGCCGCCTGCCGAGATCAGCTTCTGGCCGTTGTTGAAAACCTGCACGTGAAGCCATTCGTTAAACGTGACCGGTTCGTCGGATTTCTTTTCCTCGACGGTGATGCCGACGCTGGCAGCGGCGGCCCGGACATTGACGTTGTTGACATCTTTGACCGCGCTG
This sequence comes from Candidatus Acidiferrales bacterium, assembly GCA_035499615.1. GTDB lineage: Bacteria > Verrucomicrobiota > Verrucomicrobiia > Limisphaerales > UBA11358 > UBA11358. The sequence goes on from DATJYM010000139.1 coordinate 16,938, forward strand.
CCGGCCAGAAACCCCTGCAACACCGCGCGCGTGACCGGATCGATGTTGGGCAGTTCCCGTGCGCGTCCGCCATAAGTGATATGAACACGGTCCGCGCCGGCGGGCGAGAGCTGGGCCAGTAACTTGCCGAGCGCCGTGCCGAGAGGCAGATAAGGCTTTACCTCCTCGTAGGTTTTGGCATCGAGATAGGGCAGATTCACCGCGTTGCGCACTTCGCCGGTCAGCAGATAAGCGGTAATGACTTCGGCCACTTCGATGCCGCATTTTTCCTGCGCTTCCTGCGTGCTCGCGCCCAGATGCGGCGTCAAAATCACGTTGGGCTGTTTGCGATAGGGATGCTCGGGGGGCAACGGTTCGACGGCAAAAACATCGAGCGCCGCGCCGGCCACCTTGCCGGAGTCGAGCGCCGCCACCAGGTCGTTTTCCGAGATGATTTCCCCGCGGGCACAATTCACGATCCGCACGCCGGGTTTCATTTTGGCAAATGCGGCGGCATTGAGCATATGTTTGGTTTCGGCGGTGACCGGCATGTGCACCGTGATGAAATCCGCCACGCGATAAACGTCATCCACCTCCGCGGCAAAATCCGCACCAATGGCTTTGGCGCGGTCTTCGGTGAGATACGGATCGTAGGCAATGACGCGCATCCCGAACGCCCTGGCGCGCTTGGCCACTTCCGAACCAATGCGGCCCATGCCCAGAATGCCGAGGGTTTTGTCGAGAAGTTCGGTGCCTTGGAACAGTTTGCGATCCCACTTGCCGGCGACCATGGACGTGTGCGCCTGCGGCACCTTGCGCGCGAGCGCCAGCAACATGGCAAAACTCAGTTCCGCGGTGGTCACGGTGTTGCCGCCGGGCGTGTTCATCACCACCGTGCCATGTTGCGTGGCGGCTTCAATGTCCACATTGTCCACGCCAACGCCCGCGCGACCGACGACGCGCAATTTCGGGGCGGCTTCGATCACCTTGCGGGTGACCTTGGTTTCGGAACGCACCAGCAGCGCGACGGCATCCGCCACGACCGGCAGCAATTCCGGCTCGGGCAGTCGTTTGGGCAGGACAACAACCTCAAATTCAGGCCGTTGCTGGAGCAGCGCAATCCCTTTGGGTGAAATCGGATCACAAACAACAATTTTCATTTTAAAAAGGAAGTTTAGTCTATTTTATCCACGGAGCGAGGTCAAACAATGAAATCAGTCAAGCACCCCATGCACGTTGCGCTCGACCTAAAATCAATGGTTATGCTATAGTTCCGCTTGCCTTATGAAACCATTGACCTGGGCACGCCGCGGAACGGTTCTGGGGGCACTCCTGCTGACAGGGATTTTATGTCCACCGCCGACGCGTGGCGCCGGAGTAACCATCATCACCCACGGGTACAATAGCAGCGTAAACGGCTGGGTCACGGGCATGGCAGACGCCATTCCGGAGTATCCCTCCTTCCCCGGCACCAATTTCACGACCTATACAATGACCATCACTTCCAACAGCGGTTTTAACTTCACGATCACGCGCACCAACGGCAGCCCGCCGGCGCTCAGTGATTCGGGTGAAATTATTATCAAACTGGATTGGAGCCAATTGGCTGGCGGCACGGCGCCTTACAATTTCAGCACCTACGACGTGGCCGGAGCGGTGAGCCAGGTGCTAATGCTCACCAATGCGATTTCCGAACTCAACGGCCATGCGCTCGTGGAATTTCCCATCCACCTGATCGGTCACAGTCGGGGCGGTTCCTTGATGAATCAACTGAGCCTCCTGTTGGGAACGAATGGTATTTGGGTCGATCACCTGACAACACTTGATCCGCATCCGCTCAACAACGATGGCTTTAGTGATGCCTTCGCAGGCAGTGTGGTGGATGCTTCCGCCAGCAATACCTTCGCCAATGTTTTGTTTGCCGATAATTATTGGGAGGATTTGGGGAGCACCAGCTTTCTTACTGCTGAGCTTGATCCCAATGGCGAACCGGTGGCCGGCGCCTATAGACGACAACTTACGCAATTAAGCGGCGGCTACCCTCCAGTCCTTTTTTCGTCCGATCCCTACGAGTATCACTCCAACGTTCATCTTTGGTATCACGGCACAATTAATACCAACACTCCCTGCAGCGACACGGAAGCGTCCATCACCAGCTCCGAGCGAACGAACTGGTATGTACCCTATGAATCCGAGGGGGTCATTGCGGGATTTTACTATAGCCTGATTGGTGAAGGCGACCGCACCAGTCTGGCCCGTCCCCTTGGCCTTCCCAGTGATCCGGCCATTCGCGACGGCTACAACCAAATGTGGGATCTGGGCGCGGGCACCAACGTGAACCGCACTGTGCTGCCCTTCAATAATGGGACGTGGCCGAGTCTCATTAAATTCGATGTCACCAGCACCAACACGATCACGGCCGGTGATTTAATCACCACTACGTTGTATTACCAATACGCCGGAAACTCCAATGTGAGCGTCTCAATTTATTTCGACCGGGACTTTAATCCCTACAACACGAACAGCACACTCGTTCTCCAGGGTCAGGTGACCAACACCGGGGCAGGTTCGGTGTATTATTATTCAAATCTGGGTTTGACCACCACCAATGTGCCGCCGGGCGTTTATGCGATTTACGGGAAAATCTCGGACGGCCCGCACTCCCGATATCTTTACGCTCCGCAATTGGTTGACATAATCTCCAGCCGGCAACCGCCGGTTCTGGATATTACGCAATCCGGCACCACACAATTTCGCATAGGCGTGAACGGCATTCCCGGCCAGACCATCGTGCTGCAATCGTCGGCCGACCTGTCCGGCTGGCTGCCCATCATAACGAACACGCTGACTTCAAGCCGTTGGACGTATACAAACAACCTGCCGGCGGGCCAGTCGTTCTATCGCGCCGTGCTCAATCCGTAAATTCTCCCGCCGCAAAATTCGCTGTCCGTCCGCTCCAGATCAGTTATGTTGAGCCGCGAAAATGAGTAAGTTGTTGCTTATTGATGACGAAGAGGACGTGCGGTATTCATTCCAGCGGATTTTCGTCTCGACGGAGATCGAACTGGGCACGGCTTCGAGCGGCGAGGAAGGGTTGAAAATTATTCCCAAATTCAAGCCCGACCTTGTGCTGATGGACGTGCGCATGGGAGGCCTGAACGGATTGGAAACGCTTCGCCGCATTCGTGCGAGCAACCCCAAACTCCTCGTCATCCTGATGACCGCCTACGGCACGACCCAAACGGCCATCGAAGCGATGAAGCTCGGCGCCTACGACTACCTGCTCAAGCCGTTTGATGTGCTGAAGCTTAAGGAGATTGTGGCCAATGCGCTCAAGGCCGCGCGTGACATGAAACAGGTGGTTTCCTACGAGCCGCTGCTGGAATCCGAGGATTACGAACTGGGCATCGTGGGCCGCAGCGAAGCGATGCAGCAGGTCTTCAAACTCATCGGCCAGGTCGCCGCGACGGACGCCACCGCGCTCATCACCGGCGAGAGCGGCACCGGCAAGGAACTCGTTGCCCGCGCCATTTATCATCATAGCGACCGGAACCAACAGCCGTTTTTGGCCGTCAACTGCGCCGCCATCCCGGAGCAATTGCTCGAAAGTGAGCTTTTCGGCCATGAACGCGGCGCCTTCACCGGTGCGACCCTGCAGCGCATCGGCAAATTCGAGCAATGCAACAAAGGCACGATTTTTCTGGACGAAATCGGCGACATGACACCCGCCACCCAGACGAAAATCCTGCGCGTACTGCAATCCGGCACCTTCGAGCGGGTCGGAGGCAACCAGCCGATTCAGGTGGACGTGCGGGTGATCGCCGCCACCAACAAGGCACTGGAACAGGCCGTGGCCGCCAAACAATTCCGCGAGGATTTGTTTTACCGGCTCAACGTCGTGCGCATTCACATTCCGCCGCTGCGCGACCGGCGCGAGGACATTGCGTTGCTGGTGAACTATTTTCTGGAAAAAATCGCGCGCGAACAGCAGCGCCCGCCAAAGTCCATCGCCACCAACGTCATCAAGACGCTGGAAAAATATCATTGGCCGGGCAACGTGCGCGAACTGGAGAACGTCATCCGCCGCGCGTACGTCATGGCCAAAGGCGATGCGATTCTGCAAAGCGACCTGCCCCCGGAGATTTCCGGTCAAAATTCAAGCGGCGCGTCTCTGCCTCCCATGCCGGGAACGGCCAGTGAGGATGTGGTGACCGATGCCGCGGCGATGGCGCGGCAACTGTTTCAGTGGGCCAAGCGTGACCCGAAGCTGAAAGTCATTCCCACGGTGGAACGCGAACTCGTCATCCAAGCGCTCAAGGAAACGAACAACAATCAGGTCCACGCCGCGAAGCTGCTCGGTATCACGCGTGCGACACTGCGCAAGCGCATCGAAAAATTCGGCATCCAGCGCGAGTTGAACGTAAAGTAACTTTAAATTCCCGCCAGACCATCATGGCCGCTCTTCACCGTCTGCCGGAGGAGGATATTTGGAGCGAATTCGCCACGCGACGGAAGTGGTAGCCGAGGATGGCGAGTTCGATGGCGTGCGGAAACTGGCGCGGATGACGGAGGAGGGTGCCCCAGAACAGCCGCCAATAACTGACGCGCCCCCGGTGACACACACCCAGCACCCAGAAGGATTTCAAAAATGCCACAAAGTCCACCCAGGACAAACGCCGGCTGGGACCGGAGGGACGATGGCTTTTGAGAAATGTCCGGATGCGCTGATAATAGTTCCGCGGCTCGTAAAGTTTCTTCACCAATTCGCGGTAGCCGGATTGCAGGAAATCGCGGTTCATCTTGGGTTTGAAGTTCAGCGTGGCGTCGGAGTTGTTGCCGGAGCTTTCGTTTTCGAGCCGCCCCTCGCGTTTCAGTCGCTGCCATAACCGCGTTTGCGGCAGGGCGTTCAGCAATCCCACCATCGCCGTCGCCACGCCGGAACGCTGGATGAATTCGAACTGCCGCTTGAAGATATCGCTTTTGTCGCTGTCGAACCCGACGATGAATCCAGCCATGACCTCCAGCCCGGCGCGTTGCAACGTTTGCACCGACGCCACCAGGTCGCGGTTCCGGTTCTGGAGCTTGTGACATTCCTCCAGCGCCTCGACCGAAGGCGTCTCGATGCCGACAAAAACCTTTTTGAAGCCGGCTTCCACCATCAGCGCGCACAATTCCGGATCGTCGGCCAGGTTCATGGACGCCTCGGTAAGAAATCCGATACGGGGCCGCGTGCGCCGCCGCCATTCAATTAATTCGCGCAACAGCGCCTTGGTCCGCTGTTTGTTGCCGATAAAATTGTCGTCCACAATAAAAACCATGTCCTTCCACCCACGCCGGCACAACGCGTCCAATTCGGCAATGACCTGGGCAGGGGTTTTCGTGCGGGGCACGCGCCCGTTCATCACGATGATGTCGCAAAACTCGCAATCAAACGGGCAACCGCGCGAAAACTGCACTGACATGGTTACGTAATGCCGCAGATTGATAAGGTCCCAGCGCGGTGCCGGCGTGCGGGTGATATCCGGCCGGTCGGTGGCGCGATAAACCGGTTGCAGCCGGCCGTTCCGCATGTCCTCCACCACTTGAGGCACTATTTCCTCGGCTTCGCCGAGAACAAAGTGTTGAATCTCCGGAAACGTTTCGTGTCCGGTGGTAAACAGCGGCCCGCCGGCGATGACGGTTTTCTTCAAGGCCGCGCAGCGCGCAACGATTTCGCGCACTGAATCCTTCTGGACAATCATCGCGCCCACCATCACATAATCCGCCCAGAGCAGGTCCTCGTCCTTAAGCCGTCTCACGTTAAGGTCCACCAGCCGGAGATCCCATTCCGACGGGAGCATCGCCGCCACCGTGAGCAACCCCAAGGGTGCCATGGCGGCTTTCTGGGAGACGAAGCGCAGGGCGTGCTTGAAACTCCAGAACGTGTCGGGCGTTTTCGGACTGACGAGAAGTACTTTCATGTGAAATAATGGCTCGACGCCAACCGGTAGCATAAGCCCGACCGAAAGGATTTACGAACTATATTATTTTATATTTATGCTCACTCCAGCTCGATTCCCACCGGACAATGATCGCTCCCCAAGACGTCGGGTTCAATGAAGGCACGCTTGAGCCGGGGGCGGAGTGATTGGGAAATCAGGAAATAGTCAATGCGCCAGCCGATGTTTCGGGAGCGCGCACCTCCCATCGGGCTCCACCAGGTGTAATGCTTTCCACCCTTTTCAAATTCACGGAAGGTGTCCACAAAGCCGGCCCTGACAAAGGCATCGAACCCGGCGCGTTCTTCGGGAGTGAAACCGTGGTTGTGAACGTTGGCCTTTGGATTGGCGAGATCAATCTCCTTATGCGCCACGTTGAGATCACCGCAAAAAATCACCGGCTTCTTCCTTTCCAGCTTTTTGAGATGACTCAAAAAGTCGCGATCCCATTTTTGGCGGTACGTCAACCGCGACAGGTCCCGCTTGGCGTTGGGCACGTAAACGTTCACCAGAAAGTAATCCGCGAATTCGGCGGCCAGCACGCGCCCTTCCCGGTCGTGCTCGGCCATGTCAATGTGGGGAACAACCTTCAGCGGCCGGGTTCGGGTGAAAATGACCGTTCCGGAATAGCCCTTCTTTTCGGCGCTGTTCCAGTAAGTGGTATAACCTGCGGGCCAAAGTTGTTCGACATCATTCGGGCCGCATTTGGTCTCCTGCAGGCACAGCACGTCGGGCCTCGCGGACTCGAGGTAATCGAGAAAATTCCTCTTTAATACGGCGCGCAGGCCATTGACATTCCAGGAAATCATTTTCACACAGGAATAATAAACCACGGATGGGCACGGATAAACGCGGATTTCCTGTTTCTTTTCAATCTTAATCCTGGTCTCCCGGAAGATTAAGATAATGATTTAGTGCAGGATTAAGAAACTCGATGCGTTGACGCTGACGCCGGCGACGGCTAACTTGTGGTACGACGAATGATTGCCAGAACCGCACAAACCGAGTCCGTCCAGCCGAATTTCCGCGTCGGCGACGAACGACTGGTCAAGCTCACACCCAGTGCGGCGCAAAAGGTCACGGCGTTGCTGACCAAGCAAGGCCGGCCCAACGGCGTGTTGCGCGTGGCTGTTGTCGGCGGCGGTTGCTCCGGTCTGCAGTACAAGATGGATTTGCAGGACAGCCCGGCCAATCGCGACATCCTGGTCGAATCCGGCGGCGTGCGGGTGGTCGTCGATCCCAAAAGCGCGCTCTACGTGACCGGCAGCGAGCTGGATTACCTCGAGGCACTGGACGGCGGGTTCAAGGTCAAAAATCCCAACGCCGCGACGACCTGTTCCTGCGGCGAGAGCTTCAGCGCGTGACGGACTATTTTGCCCTGTTTGAAGAACGGCGCCGGCCGTGGTTGGAACCGGAAGCACTCAAATCGACATTTCTGGCGCTGGCGGCGGAAGCGCATCCAGACAAGCAACGGGCCGAAAGTGAAGCGGAAAAACTTGCGGCCAACCGGTCCTACGCGGAATTGAACGCCGCCTACCAATGTCTCGCCGAACCCGGATCCCGATTGTTGCATTTGCTGGAACTGGAACAAGGCGCAAAGCCCCGGGACATCCACCCAATTCCCGACGCGCTGGCCGACGTGTTCGCCGAAGTGGCGGCGACCTGCCGGAACGCCGACAATTTTCTGAGTGAGAAAAACAAGGCAATTTCTCCATTGTTGCAGGTGCAGTTGTTTGAGCGCTCTCAAGAACAGACGGAGAAGTTGCGCGCTCTGCAAACCAGGCTGGCCGGTTGGCACGACACGCTGGTCGAGAAATTGAAACTGCTCGACACCTCGTGGGTATCCCCACCCGGCGACCGAACCGTCTTGCTGAACCGGCTGGAGGAACTTTACCGTTTGTTCGGTTATTTCAACCGTTGGAACAACCAGATTCAGGAACGGATTGTTCGATTGTCATTGTGAAAGAATTTTCACTCTTACTGGACATTTCGAAATACGCCTGCCGTCCCGGAGTGCGGTGGGTGAGGGGTGGGGGCAGGCACCGCTTTGGAGGCGCGTTTTTGGCCCCATCTGAAAGTGGTGCCGGCCCCGTTCCCCGGCAGCCATCGCAGTCCAGGACACTGACGCGGCAATGCGCGACATTTGTGCTGGTCTGCGCCTGGCTGGTGGCAACGGCAACCATTTCAGCGAGTGAGACCTGGCAGGACGCACTGGGCCGGATGCCGTTGGGGACCAACCCGGCCGAATTGAACCGAATGAATTGTGTAACGCTGGTGCTGGGCGCATTTCAATCCAATGCCGTCGTGAAAGCGCTGGTTTTCATGCCGGGCGCAACGGACGAACTCTATTTCTTCCGCCGGATTCACGCCGGGCTGACCAACGCCAATCCGTCCCTTTTGGACGCGGTCGTGGCCTTGACCAATCAGACTTACATCCGCGCCACGTTTCAGCCCCCCTTGCTGTTGCTGCACACGAGCGAAGATGCGCTCCAGGTCATTGCCACCGTAAAAAACAAGTCCACCGCGGCCAGACTCCGCCGACGAATGGTTGCAGACCGGCTTGTTTTTAACGACGCCGGCTGGGACGCGGTGCGAACGGCGCTGGCCCATAAAATGGATGTTGGTTTGCGACCGTTCTCCGACACGCCCGAATCCGCACATTTCTATCGTCACAATTTTGCGGTTTGCGGCACGACGGAATGGGAAATCCTGGAAGCAATCGCCCTGGCCGACAGAACCACCTTTACCGTGCGATGGTGGACCGTGAATTTTCAAACTGACCGGCGCAGCGGCATTGCGCCCGGCATCAAGAATCTGGCGGCGCCCTACATTTCCGGTTGAAAGACCAGAACGCTCAGGGGCGGCAGGCACAGTTCCGCGGAGAAAGGCTGGCTGTGGCACGGAATGTTTCCGGCCGCGACTCCGCCGAGATTTCCCTGGTTGCCTCCGCCGTAAATGGCGGCGTCGCTGTTCAGCATTTCGCGCCAGTGGCCGGCACGCGGCAACCCGATGCGGTATCTTTCCCGCAGCACAGGCGTGAGGTTGAGGACCACGGCCAGCGGGTTGGACCCGTCGGCGGCCTGACGGATGAATGACAACACGCTGTTGTCCCGGTCGGCGCAATCGATCCAGTAGAACCCGCCGTGATCGTAATCCGCCTGCCAGAGTCCCGGCGCCGCAACGTAGAACCGGTTCAAATCCTCGACGAATTTTTGCAGACCGCGATGGTAGGGGCCGGCTTCGAGGAGCCACCAATCGAGCTGGCCGTTTTCGTTCCATTCGGCGCGCTGGCCAAATTCGCCGCCCATGAACAAAAGCTTTTTGCCGGGAAACATCCATTGGTAGGCGAGCAACGCGCGCAGATTGGCAAACTTCTGCCAGTCATCACCAGGCATCCGGCCGATCAGCGAACCCTTGCCGTGAACCACCTCGTCGTGGGAAAGTGGCAGGACGAAATTCTCGTGATGGTGATATAACATGGCAAAGGTGAGATCGTTCTGATGATATTTCCGGTGGATCGGTTCGCGGCTGAAATAGCCGAGCGTGTCATGCATCCAGCCCATGTTCCATTTGAAGGAAAAACCAAGTCCGCCCAGATACGGCGGCCGGGTCACGAGCGGCCAGGCGGTGGACTCCTCGGCAATCGTCATCACGCCGGGAAATTCAGTGTAGGTGAGGTGATTGAACTTTTTCAAAAACTCAATCGCCTCGATGTTTTCGCGTCCGCCGAACCGGTTCGGAATCCATTCGCCCGCTTTGCGCGAGTAATCGAGGTAAAGCATGGAGGCCACGGCGTCCACGCGCAAACCATCCACGTGAAAGCGGTCGCACCAGAACAACGCGTTGGCGACCAGAAAATTGTTCACCTCGTGGCGGCCATAATTGAAAATCAGCGTGCCCCAATCCTGATGCGCGCCCTTGCGCGGGTCCTCGTGCTCGTACAGCGCAGTGCCATCAAAACGCGCGAGCGCCCAGTCGTCCCGCGGAAAATGCGCCGGCACCCAGTCAATGATGATGCCGATGCCTGCTTCATGCAGGACATTGACCAGAAATTGAAAATCATCGGGCGTCCCGTATCGGCTGGTGGGCGCATAAAAACCGGTCACTTGATAGCCCCAGGACGGGAAAAAGGCGTGCTCCGCCGGCGGCATCAATTCGACGTGGGTGAATCCCAGGCGTTTGACGTATTCGACCAGCGGGCCGGCGAGTTCGCGGTAACTGAACGATTCGCCAACGGATTTTTTCCGCCAGGACCCGGGATGCATTTCATAAATGCTCACCGGCGCGCGGAGCGGTCTTTGTTCCCGGCGGCGCTTCATCCAGGCTTCATCCGTCCAACTGAACCGTTTGGTGTTCCAGACAATGGCGGCGTTTTTCGGCGCGACCTCAAAAAAGAATCCATAGGGATCCGTGTTCAATTTAATGTTTCCGTGCGCGTCACGGATCTCAAACTTGTAATGCGCCCCTTCGCCAACGCCGGGGATGAAGATTTCCCAGACGCCGGACGCGCCGAGCAGTCGCAGGGGATGAAAGCGGCCGTCCCAATGATTAAAATCACCGACCACGCTGACGCGCTGCGCATTCGGAGCCCAGACGGCGAAACTGACGCCCGGAAGGCCGTCGATCACACGCAATTGCGCGCCGAGTTTTTCATAAATTTTGCGCTCGTCCCCCTTGCCGAACAGAAACAAATCCGATTCGCTGAGCGTCGGCAGGAAAGAAAACGCATCACGCGTCCGGCGGACGTGACCCTGATGGGTGGTGACGACCAGATCGTAGGCGTAAACCTTGTTTGCCGACCGGGTGATGCCTTCAAAAATGTCCGTTTTGGACAATCGTTTCAGTTCAAACTTCGGCTTGTCCTTTTCATGCGCCGGCTGGATATCAACCCTGGCCGCGTCCGGCAGAAAGGCGCGAACGACGAGGCCCGAACCGTCGCCGAGCGGATGCATGCCCAAAAGCGTGTGCGGCGACTGATGTTTCAGTTCAACCAGGCTGCGGAGTTCTTCGGGCGTTAGAATCATGCCGGCCCAGCTTAACAAAAGAAAACGCCAAAAGGAAATGTTCTTCCCGATAAACCGTTACCACCGTGCGATAATTCGTTCGATTTGTTCCGCATGGGACTCGGGCGAACCATCGGTCCAGACGACGAAATCGGCCAGGGCAATTTTCTGCGCTATCGGCCACTGGGCGGCGAGGCGTTGTTGGATTTGCTGCGGCGTCCAGCCGCGCTCCAAAAGCCGTTGGTGCTGATTGGCCGGGGAACAGGCGACGCAGACGGTTTTGTCGAACTGCGCTTCCGATTGAGTTTCAAAAAGCAACGGAATGACCACCACCGCCAGCGGCCGATTTTGCCCGCGCCAGGATTCGAGCTGGGCGAGCCAGCATTCGCGAATGCGCGGGTGAAGAATCTTTTCAAGTTGTTTGCGGGCGGCGGGATCGCTAAAGACGATTTGCGCCAGGGCCTCGCGGCGCAAGTCGCCGTGGCTGGAAACAATGCCCGTGCCAAAAGCCGTCTGGATTTCCGCCAATGCCGGCCGACCGGGTCCGACGAGACGGCGCGCCAGTTCGTCCGTGTCCACGACCTGCGCGCCGCGCTGGCGGAGAAATTGGGCGGCAATGGATTTGCCCATCCCGATGCCGCCGGTCAGTCCCAAAACCTTCATCAACACGATAATAAAGCCTGGATCCAATTGCGCGACGAGAAATTACAGCACAACCTTGGCACATTGCGTTTCAGAGAGGGAAGGATTGTCCGGATTGAACACCGGACCCTGCGTCAGATGCGACCGGATTGGCCGTTGGGCCAAGGTCCCGCGGCCGGATCACGGACTGCTGACCCGGTAATATTCCGGACTGACGGTGGCGGTTGTGTCCGTGTAAGAAAGCGAGCCACCGGCCGCACCGCCGGGCGGGTAACCGGTGACAATGACCGGCCAGTTGGCAGTGGGTTTACCCAAAACATTGGTCTTGAACACAGAATAGGTTGCGCTCGGCGTCGAATTCCAAGTCAGCACAAACGAATGCCCGCTGGAAACGTAAGTGGGGTTGGAAATGGTAATGGTAGGAACAACGTTATTCGTGGACGCGGCAATAATCTGGCCCGGGAATTGTGACTGAACGAAATTCAGCGGCGTCTGGCTTCCCGGCGGTACAAAGCCGAGTTTGACCTGGGAAACATAAATCTTCATGCCGGGATTGATTTGAATCATTTCTGCCAAGTTCGCGGAATTGGTGGTCAGAAGCCGAAGATCGAGCGTCAGAACGTACATCGCGTTGCTGCCGGTGGCAGGGGAGAAGATGAACAGTGGCGTGAATTGGGGCAGATAATTTTGAGCTGACAACGCCAGCGTGCCGAGAGCCACATTGTTGACAAAACCGACCCCGTTTGACCCACGGTCCTGACCCGCCCACGTCGATTCAACCACGGCGTTATTGCCGGAGGCCACACTGGTGAGGGTGGAACCCAACAAATCGCCGGTTTGTGGTTTTATCGACAAATTAAAGCCATTAAGACAAGTCAATGCATTAGCCGCACCGGCATCGGACATCGAATTGGTAACGTTGAAATTCAACGCCCCGTTGGCAAAGAGAGCAGAATGGCTTATTTGCAGGGTATTGGCATTTAAAGTAATATCCGCCCCCGAATAAATTGAATAAGGGTAGAAGCTGGGAAGTCCATTGATTTCGATGGACCCGGCGGTGGCGGAGAAACCGCCAGCCGTATAGTTGATGGCGTTACTGATCTGGAGATCCTGGCTATTGATGGCTTGGCTGCTCGACTCGATGATGCCGCCGAAAGATTGACCTGTGCCATTGTTGATGAATTCGGTGTAAGGCACGGCGGTGTCGTCGCCCAGATGCGCGTTGTTCGGGACGAACAGAATCCCCTCATTGGTGAAATAACGAAGGTTGGGTGCTTGCACAGCGGTCCAATCTTGAAGATTGTTCGAAAGGTCCAGTTGGCCCAAAATCGTGAGGCCCTGCCCATCGAACAACAAGGTCTGGTCCACCGTTAAGGAATCGCTGATGGTGCTGTTGGTACTGTGCATCACCAGGTTTTGAACCGTCACCGGCACCACCGTGGAAAGCTGGCTCGCGTCCACAATCAAGATCGAAAACCCTATGGCATTGGTGACCACATTGGTGCCACTCATCGCCGGCTGCAGGTTGGTCCACACGGCGCTCCACATATTCACCGGCCCGCGCAAGCGGGAAACCGATTGCTTGGCCATGTTGGTGAGATTCAAAAAGCCGTTCGTCGAACCGAGGTAATAACTCAAATTTTGACAGTCCACAATCGCCCCGGCGCTGCTCACCAGGTTGCTGGCCTGGACCAGGATGCCCCCCTGACCCGCAAGCCAAGTCCGGGTGAGATCCAGATTGTTCGCATTGATCTGGATAACCCCCGGCAAATTGGTCGCCGCCGCAGCTGCTGGATCGGTCCCCAAATCATCGACAAAAACGGAGTAGGCACTGTAGGTATTGGACAACGAAGTAAAAACGTAAGTCGGGTCGGCAAAAAAGGTCGCTGACGGCTTCCCGGCTCCCGCGATGCCGGCGCCAAACGCGCCCGGATCGGAACGGGACACGATGTAATTGGCCGGTTGATAAAGTTTTCCGCTGCAAGTGTAGAAGGAACTGACATTGGTGTCCACATACAATCCCCGGTTGGTTTCCGAACCCAGAGTATCCACCACATAAATCAAATTCGTGAACAGCGCGCCGGTAAATGGATTGGTCAGCGTGGATGACAATCTTACCGCCGCCGTGTCGAAATTGTTCGACACCATGGAACTGGGCGTCCACCGGATGGACGCAATTATATTGCTGTCGCTCACTTTCACAAAAACCGCCTGGCGGACTTCATTGGTCGGGACCGTTTTGTTATCCAGCGAGTCCGAAACCGTAGGTTTAAAGGACAGCGTTGAACCGATTAAATAGTTGGTCGAGCAGTTGTCTTGTACCGCGTATAAGGGCGCGGTGGCAGTGGTTCCATCCCACAGCGCAGGGATATTCATCATCGGGAGGGTAATTCCCTGTGGCACATTGGCCGGGGCATTGGTTTGCGCCCAATCCACAGCATACAGCCCCTCGTCCAGGGCAAAATTCGTTCCGCTGATAAAGCCGCTGCTGGCCAAAGTGCCGTTGATCAACACCTGGCTGCGGGAAAGATTGACCGAACCGCCGGTTAATACGATCTGGCCGTTGGGATCGGCCTCGAGCAAACCTTTATTGATAATATTCGTAGCCGCCACCCACAGATAGCTCGCTACGGTCACAAACTGACTGTGGGGCGGATTTCTAAAGGCACCATCGACTGCATAAATGGTTGCGGCGGCGCTGTTATTGGCAAAGCTGGCCGACCAACCACGCCCCCCGATGAGGGGCAGCGGCCCAAAATCGAATTCCCAGCCTACCGAGCCGATCATCGTGCCGGTGTTGGTGTAGTTGAGCGTGTTTATCGTCTTGTAAGGCGGCCAGACTACACCAATATCCCAGGTGCCCGAATTAAAAAAGTTCGTGGCGTCAATATTGGGAATGTTGTTGTTGTTGATCGCCCCGGTGTTGATGTAAATCGAATCCGTGGCCATTCCGGTCACGGGAACCAAAAACACTCCAGCCAGGAACAACGCGGCCTGCATCCCCGGTCGCCCGACAGTTTTGAAAAAGTTCAATTTCATCTGACCTTCATGGGCTAATTAATCGTAATAGAATAAACCAAATCCACGATGCGCGCGATCGGAACGGTGGAATCCGTCATTTGAACAACAATATTATCAAACGTTCCGCTTTGCGTCGGCGTGCCGGAAATAACGCCGTTCGAGGACAAACTCAGTCCTGGAGGCAGACCCGCCGACCCGGACGTCAGCGCCCAATTATAGGGCGCCTGGCCGCCCGAAATCACTGT
>DATJYM010000140.1:0-11835 GCA_035499615.1 Candidatus Acidiferrales bacterium
CAGCAGCGTCGGTTGCGGCCAGATCGGCGATGACCTTGCGGTCCAAGGCGCATTGGGCGGCCTTCAGTCCTTCGATAAAGCGGCTGTAAGTGAGGCCGGCGGCGCGGGCGGCGGCATTGATGCGGACCTGCCAGAGATAACGAAAGAGGCGCTTTTTGCGCCGGCGATCGCGGTAGGCATACTGGCGCCCGTGATCCACGGCGTCGGATGCGTAGCGGTAAAGTTTCGAGCGGCGCATCCGGAAGCCTTTGGCGGCGCGGATCATCCGGGTGCGGCGTTTGCGGGAAGCGGGAGCGTTGGTAACTCGCATGAGTCAGTTGAAAGTTAAGGGTTGGAATGGAGGGTCAGTGGCTGAACGGCAGACTTTGAGTGATGCGGTAAGCATCGGTCGCATCCACGCCGGTCAGACCCCGCAGGGAACGGCGGCGTTTGGGGTTCTTGGATTGCGCCAGGTGGCGCCGGCCGGCGCTGGAGCGCAGTACTTTTCCGCCCGCCGTAATCTTGAAACGTTTGGCCACGGACTTTTTGGTTTTGATGCCTTTGGGGCGTCGCATAAAATCTTAAATTCTTTATCGCAAAAGAGCCCACACTTTATGCCACGCCGGCGGCCGTGGCAAGCAATTTTTCGGGTCAAAACGGGACCCGGCTGCTTGCCAGGGCAGCGGGTGTCACCTATTTTCGCCCCAATGAAATATCGTCGTTTTGGGCGGACGGAGCTGGCCATGCCGGTGATTTCCTGCGGCGGGATGAGTTATCAATTCAAGTGGCAGGACGCGGAACCGAAGGACATCCCGCGCGAGAACCAGGAAAACATCGAAGCCACCATCCATCGCGCGCTGGCTCTCGGCATCAATCATATCGAGACCGCGCGCGGCTACGGCACCTCGGAAATGCAACTCGGCAATGTGCTGCCGAAATTGCCGCGGGAGAAAATCATCGTCCAAACCAAGGTCAAGCCCTATGGCACGCCAAAGGAGTTTCTCAGGGATTTTGAAACTTCGATGAAATATCTGCGGCTGGATTACGTGGATTTGTTGTCGTTGCACGGCGTCAACAACCGCGAGTTGTTGGACTGGTCGCTCCGGAAAAACGGCTGCCTGGCGGCCGCCCGACAATTGCAAAAGGAAGGCCGCGCCCGGTTCGTTGGTTTCTCCACGCACGCGACCACGAACGTTATTCTGGACGCCGTGAACAGCGGCGGTTTCGATTACCTGAATCTCCACTGGTATTTCGTGAATGATTTGAATTGGGCGGCGGTGGAAGCGGCGCACCGGCAGGACATGGGTGTGTTCATCATCAGCCCGAACGACAAGGGTGGGAAACTTTACGAACCGCCGCAAAAGATGGTGGACCTGTGCGCCCCGCTGACCCCGATGGAGTTCAATGACCTCTACTGTCTTGCGCGGAAGGAAGTTCACACCTTGAGCTGCGGCGCGGCCAGGCCAACGGATTTTGACGAGCACGTCCGCGCGCTGCAGTTTTACGACCGGATCCCTGAAACCATCGCCTCGATTGAAAAGCGGTTGCGCGCGGAAATGGACCGAGTCCTCGGCGCGAGCTGGTGTGCCCGGTGGTTCGAGGGGTTGCCTGATTTTAACGATGTACCCGGCGAGATCAACGTGTCGGAGATCCTGCGGCTATGGACTTATGCGAAATCGCTCAACCTCCTGGCCTGGGGCAAAATGCGTTACAATCTGTTGGGACAGGCCGAGCATTGGTTTCCCGGCCAGAACGCGGCGAAGCTCCGGGAGCTGGATTTACAGGCCGCCCTGCAGCACAGCCCGTTTGCCGCAAGGATTCCGGAAATCCTGGAAGAGGCGCACCGGCTGCTTTTTGAGAAGCCGGTGCAACGGCTCAGCGCCAGTTGAAAAGACCCCTACAGGCTGTTGGTGGTAATGGTGAGGGGCGGCACCACCAGATCCGACGGCTTGTTCAAATCGATGGGGGCGCCGGCATTTAATTGGGCGAGTACCGCGGCGGTCAAATCGTTCTGCCCGTCCGTATAAAGCAGGAACGGCGTCTGGTTGACGGTGTCCGCCGTGGAATCCACCACGATGGTGTAACCGGCGGCCTTGGCTTTAGTGGTCACGGCCGCCTGGATTTCCTTGAGAATGTCGCTGCGCATCCGCTGGGTTTGGGCACCCAAAGTGGCCTGGGCCTGGCGTTCGAATTGCACGATGGCCGTCTGCGAGTCCTTGATCTCGGTATATTTGTCGGCCGCGGCTTGCTTGCGCTTGTCGCGTTCATCGGCGGAAATGGCCTGATCGGCGGCCGAGTCCAGCAATTTTTGGTATTCATCCCGGGTCCGTTGCAAATTATCGACAAAACCGCGATCCTCCTTGTCCAGTTCGGACTTGCGGTCATTGAGCGCGGTCTCGGCCTGTTTGGTTTTCCAGTACCCGTCAAACAGCTTGCGCATGTCCACCGTGGCAATCTTTTGCTGCGCCAGGGCAGAACCGCTTAACCAAGTCATGAATAAAACCGCCGGTAAAAGAAATCGCAAAACGTCTTTCATGGGAATAGGTAAACAAAAATTTCGGGGGACGCCAACTGAAAATTGACCGCCCGCGGACCGGAGTGGCAAGGCATGATTATTGCGTTTGCAGGATGTAAAACAGTTGGGCCGCGTCCGTCGGCGCGATGTTGGTGAAGACAAACTGGCCCAGGCTGTTGAAGTTGTTGCTGCCCACCGGTGTCCACAGCCCCAGCGGCGTCGAGAGGTTCGTTGACGTCAACACGACATAGGGTCCGTTGTTGGTGCCGCCGACGCCGCTCAAAATGAAAACACCATTGGTGCCATTCTCAGCCGTGATGCCCTCGAACGAAGGCGCCGTAAGCACCGTCAGCACGGCGGGAGGAGAACTGGTCACCGACCCAAGAGTGTTTGTTACGATGACCGAATAACCTGCGTCATCGCTCGTTTGCGCGTTGGAGATGATCAAGGCGGAGTTGGTCACACCACTGATGCGCCCCCCGTTCGACAAACCGGTTCCATTTATCTGCCAGTGATATCTTAACGTTGACTGTCCAACCGCGTTGACCACAAAGGCCACCGTCGATCCCAAACCCACGGTCTGGTTCGTTGGCGGCGCGATAATCGTCGGAAAAGACACCACCGTCAGAACCGCGTTGGAGCTGGTCGTTGCCCCCCAGGGGCTGGTAAAGTAAACCCAGTAGGTCCCGTCGTCGTTTGTCTGTGCGTTGCTGATGTTCAGCGTGAGGCTGTTGGTTGCGCCACTAATGCGTCCTCCATTGATCAGGTTCGTCCCGTCTTTCAGCCATCCGTCAAAGGCAGGCTGCTGAAAGGTCGCGTTAATGCTGAATTGGACCGTCGAACCCACTCCTACCGTTTGACTCATCGGTTGTTGCGAGAATACCGTCGGGATATTCGTCACCGTCAGCAGGGCGACATCACTGGTCACGGAGCCCCCGTAGTTGGTAACGATGACCTGATAGTTCCCACTGTCGTTGGTCTCCGGACAGTTTATCGTCAGGGTAGCGGTTGTGGCGCCGGCAATATGGGCTCCCGTACCCAGCAAGTTCGTCCCACCATTCACCAGATTTGTCCATACCAGGTTTGTCCCCTGCGCCTGCCATTGATAACTCAATGGCGGGGTCCCGGTTGCACCAACCACCAGGCTCGCACTTGATACGACCCCAAAGAAGTTGACAGAGCCTGCGGGTACCACCTGATTCGTTGGCTGAGAGGCAATCCCCGGTGGCACCGCTACCCAGCCAATTTTGGCCAGGAAGGCATCGCTGGTCCCGTTGAGCGAAGACTGCGAAGGAAAAAAGGTTGGAAAATTCGTGGAAAAGGTCTGGCCGGCCAGGTACAGATTGGTCTGCGCATCCACCGCGATGCCATAGCCGTAATCGTTGCCGTTGCCGCCGAGATATCCGGAATAGAGAATGTTGGAGCCATTGGTGTTGAACGCCATGACGAAGGCGTCGCTGCCGCCGGAATTAGTCGTTTGAAGCAGACCGGGAGTGTTCACAGCCGGGAAATTGGTGGTGGAGGAAGCGCCGACCACAAATACATTGCCGGAGGGATCCACCGCCACTCCGAAGCCAACGTCGATGCCGAAGTTGGTGCCGCCAAAAATCGTGGACCAGCCGATGGCCGCATTGCTGCCACTCCAGGTGATTTGCGTGAGGAAGGCGTTGGTGATGAGCGGGGCACCCAGGCTGACGTTGTTGGTCAGGCCATTATACAAGCCGGCAACGTTGGTAACGGTATTGGGAAAATTGGTGGAAACCGTCCCGCCGGTCACGTAGGCATTGCCCGCCCCGTCCGCAGCAATTCCGGTGGCAAGGTCGCTGTTAGTACCTCCCAAGAAAGTGGAATAAACCCAACCGGTCCCGCCGGGAGCCAGTTTGGTAACAAAGGCATCAAAAGTAGTGGTCGAGTTTGATGAACCGTTGAGTAAATAGCCGTTGAAAAAGTTGGTGACGAATATCACGTTGGTCGGCGCGGCATTGGTGGTTGTAATAATGGAAACAAACTGCTGTTGCACGGCGTTGGTGGTGGGAAAATTTGTCGACGAGGTATAACCGGTAACATAAATGTAATTGGAAGCGTCCACGGCGATGCCTCGGCCCCAATCATAGTTTGTGCCCCCCAGATAAGTGGAGAATAGCAAGGATGTTCCATTGGACGCGATTTCAGCGACGAAAGCATTGTTGTTGAAATAGAAGGAATTGGGGCAAGCCAGATAATTCAAGAAGCTGTTGGTCGATCCGGTCAACCGGAATGGCAGCGCATTGGTGGTTGGGAAATTGGTCGAACTGGTAAACCCGGTCACATAGGCATTGTCCGCCGCATCCACCGCAATGCCATAGACACCGTCCGCCTGAACGCCACCAATATAAGTCGAGTAAACCAGGTTGGAACCACTGGGCCCCAATTTGGCGACAAAACCATCCGTCGGGTAAAGATGCACAAACGGGTCCGGCACTCCGTTTATGTTCGTACGGAAAGCGCCTGGTGTGACCGGAAAATTTGGCGAATCAGTAAAGCCACCCACCAGGGCATCACCGGCATTGTCCACCGCCATGCACAGGGCGACATCGTCGACGGTTCCACCCAAGTAAGTGAGATAAACAAGGTTGCTGCCTTGATTGTCAAACTTGGCGATAAATGCGTCCCCGGTCGTGCCTCCTCCTGCAAAACTCCTCTGAAACGCGTTCGTGGTGGAAAAAGGTGCCAGGTTCGTCGCGGATGTCTGAATGGACAATGTCTGCCCGGCCACATAGATAAACCCGTTTGTGTCCACGGCAGTGGCCCAGGCTAAATCGGTGGAATTCCCGCCAAAGTAGGTTGAGAAATACAAAACCG
Source organism: Candidatus Acidiferrales bacterium (assembly GCA_035499615.1). Lineage (GTDB taxonomy): Bacteria > Verrucomicrobiota > Verrucomicrobiia > Limisphaerales > UBA11358 > UBA11358. Next base: position 5,336 of record DATJYM010000140.1, read on the forward strand.
GGTCAATCACCAAAGGCAGATTGTGATTGTAGGGTCCAACGGTGAACGCAACGGTGTGGGGGTTCAGGATTTTGTAACCGCCATTGATAGCCTGGCGCCGGCCATCCATCATCTGGTAAATCACCGGCGCGGGCTGCCGGATTTCACCGCCCGGAACCGCGAGGAGCAATTCACCCCGGTCGCCAATCGTAATTTTATCCACACCGTCAAAATGGATTTTTATCACGCCCGGATCGACCCCCGGTGCGGCGGTAAAGTCGTATTCCAGCTGCCGTTGATCGCCGTAGTACACCAGGTCGATGCCGGGATAAAGCTGCCCGATCCGCACGCGTGCAAACGTGGCCAGACCGGTGTGCCAGCGCGAGGAATCGCTGCCGATGAGATAACTGATTTTGCCGGGCAATTCGTTATCGCCGGACATTTGCGCGCCGGAATCGGCTCCGGCAAATTTCATCCGCACTCCCGCCGGTTCAACCCCGGCTTTAGCCAGGGTGATTCGGACTTCTGCCGGCGAAAGCAAAAACCGGTAATCAGCACCGCGGGTGATGAATTGAGTCGGGCTGGAAGCCGCCTCCGGGACGGCCTCGAAATAAAGTGGCAGATGACCGAGTGCCGTTGGCGAGGGAGCCAGGGGCGCAAAAGCAAACACCTTCAAAGTCACAACACAACCCAGCCCCAGAAGGACCTTTTTCAATGAGAAAATCGTTTTCATACCACGAGTCGTTTTAAAATTCGCGAGAGTAACCGAATCCAAATTGAAACTTGCCGGACGAGCTTTGGAACTGGTCATGGTGAATGGGAATGCCATAATACAACTGCAAGGGACCCAGGTGCGGAATATTTAAAAGCAGGCCCGTACCGGCGTCGTCATTGAAAAACTCAGTTGAGAAGGAATAAGCCGCTGAGGAAACGGCGCCGGCGTCATAAAAGAACACCAGGCGCAAACTGACGCCCCCTTCCTTCTCAATGATCGGAATGTAATAGTCAACCGAAGTGGCCCAATAACTGTCGCCACCGATCGGCTCATTCGCCATGTTTGGAGTTTGAATGCTTCCGTAATTCGGGTCCCGCGGCCCGATGTTCCGATATTTAAACCCGCGCAAATTGTAGAGGCCGCCCAGGTAAAATTCGTCATAAAAGGGCACAGGCTGGCTGTCCAGACTGTTCGCAAAGCCCATGCGGCCGGTCACTTCAATGACGTGGCTTTTGGCCAGTCCGCGGAAATACCATGCGCTCTTGAGCTCCAGTTTGTAATACGTGCTGTCGCCGGCCACAAATTCCGGGTCGAATTCCGTCCGCTGACCGCCATTGGGCAGCTCGTTGCTGTTCCGCGTGTCATAAGCCAGCGAAGCCGTAAAGTGGTTGAATAAATGGTCACCGGTTTGCTCGAGAATGGCTTGCGGCACGTTGGGTGGCGTGAATTGAGGCAAAGTAGCCTCTCCACCGTGCCAGCCACTATTCAAATCTATGCCGACTTCCTCGAGGGTGTAACCGAGGGACCCGATGAGGAAGTCGCTCCACAGGGCCCGCGTCACGCTGACACTCGCCCCGGTGCGGGTTTCATTATATATGTCGTTGGGACTTTGAAAATCCCATTGGTGACGGTAAAGGTCGACGTCCAGCCTGAGTTTCCGGTTCAGAAACCAGGGTTCGCTGAACAGGAGTTCATAGTCCTGACGCTGGCTGCCCAATTGGACAAACAGCCGGGCCCGCTGGCCGCCACCCGTGAACGTGGGCGGGTGGAATAAATCAAAATTGGCCTGGTCGATTTCCGCGAAACCCACGAGGGAATCCACCGAACTGTATCCGGCGCCCAGCGTGACTTTGCCGGTGTTCTGTTCGTTGACATTCACGACCAGATTTTCGCGCCCGGCAATGGGCGGATCATTTGGCTCGGGCTGCATCTCGACCCGGTCAAAATATTGCAGGCCCTCGAGCCGCTGTTTGCTGATTTTAACGCGGACCATGTCAAACACCTCGCCGGGAGAGATCGCCAGCTCACGCCGGATGACCTTGTCCTTGGTCTTGATATTGCCGTGAATGTCAATCCTCTCGACGTAAAACTTGTGGCCTTCGTCGATTTGAAACTCCAGGTCCATCGTGCCGGTGTCCACATTCGGAACGCGGATGGCCTGGAGCGCCGGACCCTGTTTCACATTGATATAACCTTTGCTGCCATAGAAATCCTCGATCGCCGTCAGGTCCTTGTCAAAACCCTGCGGGGTGAAAACATCCCCCGTGTCCATCGGCAGCCCGTGCGGTCCGACCTTGCCTCGTTCCCGCTCGAAGTCGTGAACATACTTGAGGCCATTATAGACGGCCGCGTCGTTGAAAATCTGATTGCCGGTGAATTTGACCGAGCCGACCTTGTATTGCCGGCCTTCAAAAACAAAAAAACGGATGTCCATGGTTTTGGGCGTCGGATGCTCCATCCGCACGTCCTTGATTTCAAAATCCAGGTAACCGTGACTGCGATAAAACTGCGTCAGCGCGTCCTTGTCATCCTCAAACTGGTCCTCCTTGTACAAGTCACTGCCCGTCAGCCACGAAAACATCCAGCGTTGTCGGGTTTTGAGTTGCTTGCGTAATTCCTTCTGGGAAAACGCCGCGGCGCCGACGAATTCAATTTTGACAATTTTAACCTTGAGGGTCTCGGTAATATGAAACGTGGCCGTGCCGCGCCCGGCGCTTTCATCCACATCCACCGAGTATTTGACCTTGGTGCCGGCATAGCCGTATTTCTCGTAAAGCTTCTCAATTTCCTGGCTGTCGGTGAACAGCTTTTGTTCATCCAGCGGCTGGCCGATCTTGGCGGTGATTTTTTTGCGGATTTTTGAAGTGCTTAATTCCTTGTTGCCTTCGATTATAATGTCCGTCAGGCGCGGACGAACCTGGACAATGTAGGTGACGATCAGGCCGCCATCGCCGGCCTGATCCACACCCACGCGGATGTTATAGAACTGGCCCGTGGCATAGAGGTCGCGGATATCGGACTCCGTGGCGTTGGCCAGATACGTACTGCCGGCTTTGAGGCGGATGTTGGAACGGATGAACTGTTCGCTGACTGACGCGGGCCCGACGAATTTGATGTCCACCCGGTCAATTTTGAGCCCGACGGTTTGTGCCCACAACACCGGCGCGCAGCCGAGCACGAGGCAAATCCCGAAAAGGCGAAAAAAAAATTTCATCGTCTATCGGTCCACCGGCACATCTTCATCGCTGACTTTGGCTGCGCTTTCAAATCGCGTGTAAGGCCTCAAGAATGTCAGATTGATATCGCCCGTAGGGCCGTTTCGTTGTTTGGCAATCAGCAAATTCACCGGTACGCCCTCGTCCCGCTCTGCGGGATCGCCGGCTGCGGCATCGTCATCCTCGCCGGCGTTCGGCTTGTATAACAAGCCTACGACGTCGGCATCCTGTTCAATTGCACCGGATTCCCGCAGGTCCGACAGCCGCGGCTTGCGGCTTTTGTCCCGCTCCAGTTCCCGGTTTAACTGACTGAGCACGAGCACCGGCACCTTCAATTCCTTGGCCAGCGCCTTGATGCCGCTGGAAATGTCCGAAATTTCCTGCTGCCGGTTTTCCTGTGCTCGGCGGCCAGTAGAATGCAACAACTGCAAATAATCAACCACAAAAAGCCTGATGCCATGCTGCTGCCACATGCGCCGGGCCCGCGCCCGGAGTTGCAGGATCGAGAGCCCGGCCGAATCGTCAATCAGCAGCTTGGCATTCGCCAGCTTGCCCGCGGCGCTGGTCAATTTCGGAAAATCCGATTCGCTCATGAACCCCTCGCGAATGCTCCGCAAATTCACCCGCGCCACCGAACACATCATGCGCAATATCAGCGCTTCCGCGCTCATTTCCAGGCTGAATACCCCCACGGGCAGCTTTTGCTCCAACACGGCGTGCTCGACAATGTTCATCGCCAGCGACGTCTTGCCCATGCTCGGCCGCGCGGCAATGACAATCATTTCGCTCCCGTGCAGGCCATCGGTCATCCGGTCCAGATCCGTGAACCCCGTTGCCAGGCCGGTAAGGGTTCCTTTGCGACTGAAAAAGTTTTCGATCGTACCAATGGCCTTGTTGACGAGCTCCTTCGTCGTCAATGCGCCATCCTGCACGCGCGATTCCGAAATCCGCAACACGTCGCGCTCCACTTCGTCCAGCAGCGCGTCCACCTCGCCCTCGTAATCATAAACCCGCCCGACCACTTCGGTGCAGGTCTGGATCATCTTCCGCAACAGAAATTTCTCGCGGACGATATCCAGGTAATAGGAAAGATTCGCCGCGCTCGGAACCGTGTCCTGAAGTTGCGCCAGAAAAGCAATCCCGCCGATTTGTTCCAATAACTGCTTATCCTTGAGCCGCTGTTGCAGCGTGATGACATCGATGGCCTCGCGCGTGTCATACATGGCCAACAGGGTTTCGAAAATGGTTTGATGCCGCAGGTCATAAAAAACCTCCCGACCGTCCTTCAACTTCTCCACGCATTCGCCCATGCACTCATTCGGCGATAGCAACACGCAACCCAACACACCCTGCTCGGCCTCGGGCGAGTGTGGCGGCAACCGGTCCACGAGCGCGGATTGCGGATTGCGGATGGCGGATTTCTGGCGCCGCGCCTTTTTTAAATCGGCGGTGGCACCGGCGGTCTCGGAAACGGAATCAATCATCTCACAATACAATTCAATCACTTCACTTGAATCAAAACGGAGTTATTGAATCTTAGTGACACGTTCTTCACAAGCCGCGATTCACAAACTCGTTCCTGGAAAATATTTGACCGGAAAAATTGACTCGCTTCTGGACACAATTAGAATTCCCTTTCGTTGCACACATGAAACGCAAACCGTCACTGCTCGTCGTTTTTCTGACGGTCTTCATTGACCTCATCGGCTTCGGCATCGTCGTGCCGCTGGTGCCGATCTATAGCCGGCATTACGGCGCGGGCGGTTTTGTCATTGGCGCCATCATCGCCTCCTATTCGGCGATGCAGTTCCTTTTTGCCCCGGTGCTCGGCCGGTGGTCCGATCATATTGGCCGTCGTCCCGTCATGCTCATCAGCACCGCCGGCGCGGCGATGTCGTATGTGCTGTTCGCGATCGGGTCGGGTTTTGAAAACCATGCTGCGGCGTTGTGGGCGTTGCTCGTCTCGCGGGCTTTCGCGGGTATTTGCGGCGCCAACATCACCGTCGCCCAGGCTTACATTGCCGACATCACGCCGCCCGAACAACGGTCCAGGCGCATGGCCCTGATCGGGGTGGCGTTTGGGCTCGGATTCATTCTGGGCCCGGCTGTCAGCGGCATCGCGCTGAAACTTTTCGGCGCGACCGGTCCGGGATGGGCGGCGGCGGCGCTGTGTGCAGCCAACTTCCTTCTGGCCTTTTCCATTCTCGCTGAAAGTTGGAAGCCGGATTCCAATCCAACAACCCGCCGCCCGCGCCTGAAGCAGTGGGGTCACACACTGGCCCAGCCGAAAATCGGCCTGCTGATTCTGGTTTTCTTTCTGGCGACGTTCGCCTTCAGCTGTTTTGAAAGCACGCTGCCGTTGCTGGTGAATGACAACTTCAATCTGGGAATTACGGTGGATGAGACCAAACCGGTCATGACCGTGGTTTCGATTTTTATTTTTTGCGGAACCATCGCGGTGTTCATCCAGGGAGGTGTAATCGGCCGTCTGGTAAAAATATTGGGCGAACCCAGGTTGATTGCTTTGAGCCTGGTGCTGACCGGTATCAGCCTGGCAATGTTGCCGTTCCTCAAAGGCGACGGCCCTTTGAAATGGCTCGCCGTGCTGCGTTTGGCTGACTGGCCGTGGATCAAGATGCTGGCGGCGCTGGCCTTGTTGGCCATCGGCTCCAGCCTGACCCGCGCGCCGGTGTTCGGTCTCCTGTCCAATCTAACTCCCGCCAACGAGCAAGGCGCGACCATTGGCGTCGCGCAAAGCGCCGGCGCCCTGGCGCGCATTGTCGGCCCGATTTTCGCCGCCACGCTTTATTTGCGCGTGCCCATGCTGCCCTACGTCATCTGCGGGGCCATTTCCATTCTGGCCGGCGCCCTCGCCGTTCAACAACTGGGCAAAGGCACCGAAATCACCGCGGGGAAGATTCAAGAAGCGGCGGATTGACCGCGTCACACCGGCTTTTGCGTCAACCCGCCGCCATTCCGTTCACACGAACAGAATTTATTGCTGGTCCGGAGGTGGACCGGATGGCTGGCCGTTATCACCCGGTGGTGGACCGCCATTATCATTGTTGGCGCCGCCGTCACGGGGCGGACCCATATGGTGACGGGGTCCTATGAATTCATCCGGCGTCAGCTGACCATCACCGTTTTTGTCCAACGTCTTCAACGCGGCCGGGGCGTTGGCGATTTCACTCGCGTCAATCACTCCGTCACCGTTGGCGTCCAGCGCCTTCACGATCGCTGGCAGCGGGGGACGCGGAGCATCCTTCGGCGCATCGGCCGGCAGGGGCGGCAAATATTCGTCCGCGGTCAGT
>DATJYM010000141.1:0-18691 GCA_035499615.1 Candidatus Acidiferrales bacterium
AGGTTGGTGTAAGTTGCCACGAATTGTGCGTACTCGGCATAGAAATTGGTGCCATAGACCCAGTTCTGCGGCTTGGAATCATTTGAGCCAAGCATGATAACGACAATGTCTGGAGGTGTTGGACGTCCGTGGCTGACAACAAACGCCGAGGTGTTCCAGTATGGCATGTCACCTTCCTTGAGCAGCGTAGTGCCGCTAACCCCATAATTCCCAACCGAATAGTTGGTTCCGAGGAGTTCTTGGAGTTTGGCCGGATAACTTTGCGTGGCCGGGCTGGTGACTCCGACGCCGTAGGTGATACTGTCGCCGACACAAGCGACGCTGATTGCGGCCTCGCCAAAAGGAATTCCGAAGAGCAGGAACGTGAGGCACAAGGATAGCCGGAACCACATCATAGGCAGAGATAAAGTTAGAATTTGAGGTGTTGGATGGTCGGGTAACTGTTCGACGACAGGTTTGGAAACAGCAAGGGTGCCAGTCTGAAAGACTGGCACCCTGATGAAGGAACTTCTGCCTAAGGTATGTTTGTGTTCTGCAACAGTCTGAAGAACATGGGCGCCGGCGGCAGTTGTGCCGTAGGAATCGTGATCTTTATAATATTGCCCGAGGCCAGGGCAGTCATCCCGGTATTCGTGGACCATCCACCCGGGTGTGTCAGGCTCGCATTGGTCTCTATCACGTAGTTATACCCGTTGGGATACGGCCACGTAAATAGCGTGGAAGTAATCGGGTTACTCAGGGCTACGGCGTTTGTTTGGGTCGAATCGTCCGTCGCATAAATCCAGGTTCCACCACCGCCCTGGCTGATGTCCAGGACCGAATCGGTCGTGAAATCATCATAGAGGGTGGTACCGGGGGCGCCGGCGTTGGTGACGCCAACCGATGCAAAGAGGACGCTTTGTCCGAGGTTGGCAGCGGAATTACCCATAATCCCGAAGTTGAAGGAGAAGCCGCCACTATTGGCGAAGTCGGTACCCGCAGTAGAACTAAAATTAAAGTTCGTGCTGGTCCCGTCCGGGGCTGTCATGGTCACGTTGGTGTTGTTAAGGAAAGTGAGCAGCCAAGTGCCCAGCATTGTGCTGCTGCCAATCGAAGGTGCACCGCTATTGTAAAAGCTGCCGTTGCTCGACGGCGCATTGGTCTTCCACCGGAAGGTCATGAATCCGCCTCCGGAGCTGTTATTCTCAATGTCCAGGAATACCACGTTCGCTTCATTCCAATCAGGTTCGGCTTCCGTGCCGCTGCCGGGATACAGGAAAATGTGGGTGACAAATCCGGGATTGCTGCTGCCGGGGTAGCTCAAAATTTTCAATCCATAGCTTACCGGACCAGATTGTCCGACCCACGCCATGTTGTTATTATAGGCCACGAGGCCCTGGCGACTGTAAGGGTTTGAGCCGGTCGCAACATCTTGCAGTCCCTTGATGCCTAATTGCTTGCTTAGCGTGATGGTTGGCGGCGGCAGCGGCGGGCCGCCATCGAAAGTCACATTATCAATAAAGTAGGCGACGGTACCCAGAGGACCATTGTAGTATTTCTTAAACCAGAGACCCATAACTTGGTCAATCCCCGGATAGCTGGTTCTCGCCAGCGGCAGGCTCACATGTACGAAGCCGTTGGAGGCTGTATCCGGAATATAGGTGTTGGAAGATCCAAATTGGGTCTGGCCTACGCCGGGCATGGTCAAAAGTCCGATGCCAACGCCCTGTGGATCTCCCGTGGTGTTCCACGTATCCAAAGGGATGGTGGAAACATTGTTATCCCACTTAATATCGAATTCGATGTTTGTGTATTGATAACCGTTAATCACGTTAGTGGTGCTGTTGAATTGAACGTAATTTGTTTGAAAAGCAATGCCCATGGCGAAATTATCTACCGCATCACCGGCAGACCAGTTCGCCGTGACATAGAGCGATCCCGAGTTTGGGTTCCCGGCGGCGTCCACGTTGGTCCAGTACATGTTTACGTTGGGGGTTCCATACCAAAGACCGGCATTAGGAGTGCCAAGAAGGCCTCCCGCGTCGTTTGGCGAATTGAACGCATCAAACGCTGGATAATTTGGCGCGTTTTGGGCCTGGACCATGTTCAGAGACAATCCCAAGGCAAGGCTGCTGATCGCGAACAATAGCCTTGATTTGCTTGTGTTTGTTATCTTTTTCATAGAGACGGGGTTGCGGTTTGTTGGTTATCTGGGTAATCTTACCTTCAAATTCTAACCTTTTACGCTCATTTGTCATGTCCCGAAAAGTGGGGACAAATCCATCAGCAATGATTTGAGACGTACCGTGATCGACATGTCAGTCCCCCTTCTTGACGGTCCACATCCCGGCCGGGTTGGCAAGGGTTCCTGAGCCGATGGTTTGTTCGATGGTAAGCGCTTCTACGTGGTTGTCGTGGAAAAGGTAGTTAAAGCGGCTGGTGTGTGCCTTGTACAACAACATCCCTTGATTGACGCCGCCGGGGTTGGTCGGATTCTGCGGCCGTGCAGCCGTGTCAATCTGGTAAAGGTCCCCGTTGGCCCCTCCGTTTGAAATTTGCGGACCATTGCAAACACACGTCCATTCATTTCCTTCGGCCTGCTGTCCGGTTGGTTCTTCTGCCAGGAGAATGGTACCGGCGGTATCGCGGACAACTGCGGTAGGATAGCCCCGGGCGTCCCAGTTTGGTGTGGAATTCCTGGCATTTCCGTCCAACCAGTAAATCCCAACACCGTGATAATTTGCCCGCGAATCGTATAAATCGGGAAGCGTGTAAGTTCCGCGCGGATCAATCTGATACCCCGATCCATAAGCTGTACCCACGCTGTTCATCGCATAAGACCTGACTCCAAACGCCGGAGGGCCAGCCACCCAGCTCACTTTTGTAAATCGGTCGGCGGGGCATGCTAAAATCGGCATGGCCACCGGTACGCCTGCAGCGGCCGCATCAACCGGATCCCGAACAAATACTCCTTTAACCAGCTCACTTCGGGGAACATTTCGTGTCACGCCGAGATAGTTATAAATCCAAGTGTCCCAAGTGATCGTGCCACCTGAGCATTTGTAACCCGCAGGAGGATAATTGTCATGATTGTCACCGGCAAACAAACTGAAGCCAAGACCGAGCTGCCGCATGTCGGAACTGCACTGGGTTCGCAAGGCTTTGGCGCGGGCGGACGACAGCGCGGGAAGCAACATGGCTGCGAGGATGGCAATAATGGCAATGACCACCAGGAGTTCAATTAGCGTAAATCCCGGTGAATCTTCCCGATGCCTTGCGCGTTTTGCTGCAAAGGGCCCGCTGAGATATGAAACAGTGATTTTCATCGGCAATTCTTCACCGGTTTACCAAACTGATCAGTCCTCTTCCATTAATAATGTACTTTTTACCCGAGGGCGGCTGCGGAATTTGTATGCCAGCGGTTGCGGCAAAATCCTCAAAATTTGCCGGATGGCGCTGATTCCGTACGATCCAACCTAGGAGTGCCTGATTCAGAGGGCGCAGGTCCGGCGCCGCATTGGTGGCAGTCGCCACCGGCGCGGGTTCGGAATTTGCCACGGTTGTTGGAGTTGCCGGGGCGGGCTGCGACGCACTGGTGTCTTGAGGCGCCGGCGCGGAGGGCGTGGGACTTTGGGCCTGCCGGCCACAACCGGCAGCCAGCAGCGCAGCGGCGCAAACCAGCCCGGCACCCAAAACTTGCCCCACCCTTGTCCCACGGGCGGCTCCCCCACGAAAACTGCAAGGTAGTTTCATTTCTAAAAGCATGGCCATCAGCTCATCGCGGAAAACGGGTTGCTGTAGTCAATCTAACTTAAATCTTGAACAAATTCAATGTCACGAAAAATAGTGACAAACCATTTCCCGGCCCTCCGGCACTATCGTTCAACGGCCTTGTGAATTCTCGTGTACAAGCGGGTTTTGACCCCGAACAGCCGCCCCGTTCATCATAAGACCTCCCGGTCGGCTTCGCTGCCAATTCCGTCCTGGCGGTGCTTGACCGGGATTAGCTTGCGCACTACCGGTTCTCGCCGCAAAATTTCCACGATGTTTGCGTCCCCGCCAGTCCTGAAGCCCCTGTCGGCAAGTCTCCCTGGCTCCCTGTTTTCAATGACGAGCCGTTCCGGTGTGGACAAATCCTCTCGAAAAGCGGCATCCGGTCGGGCCGGGAACCAGTGGTCGTGGTTGATGGGAAGGGCCATGCAAACGGGGATTATCGCCGGATTATTCCTGTGCGCCTGCCCGACCGTCCACGCTGAAACCGTCAATCACTCCGATTATTTTACGCGCGTTTGGCAAACCCAGGATGGTTTGCCTAACAACGCCGTCACCTCCATTCTCCAGACGCGCGACGGGTATCTCTGGCTGGCCACGTACGACGGTTTGGCCCGGTTTGACGGTGTCAATTTTACCGTCTTTGACAACAGCAACACGCCGGAAATGCGCAGCAGCCGGATCACCAGCCTGTTTGAAGACGCCGCCGGAAACTTGTGGATTGGTTGTGAAAGCGGGGATCTGACCCGTTACCATGATGGGCACTTTTATTCGGTGCCATTCCATCCCTCGTGGGAAAACAAGAAAATCCAGGCCGTTGGCGCCGATGCCGCGGACAAGGTCCGGCTGTTAAATGCGGACGGAAAACTGGCGGACCTTGACGGCAATGTGATTGCTCCTCCCAACGCCAGCGGGATGGTCAGAGTTCTTGCCTTGGCGCAAAATCCAGGCGGAGCGATGTGGGTGGATTACAACGGCCAGGTTTTTGCCCTCGACCACGACCGCCTGGTTCCGTTGCCGTCCGGAGAAGGATCTGATGATTTTGCAAAAGGAATCTGCGCCGGCCACGGCGGCACCTTGTGGATCATCACACAAAACGGGGTGTTGGAATGGAAGGACAACCGGATGGACGACCTGGGTCCAAGCCCGTTGGGACAAGCTTCCGTGACGACCATGATGGAAATGAGATCCGGTTGTCTTGCGGTTGGCACCCTGGAACAGGGACTATATCTCATCTTCCCCCGAGGCGGAGTGATTCACTTTGATCGCGCCCATGGGTTTCCAAACAACTGGGTGCGTACATTGTGTGAGGACCGCGAGGGAACATTGTGGGTGGGCACCGGCAGCGGCGGACTGGTCGCGTTACGTCCGAGCCGGGTGGCCACCCTGAATGCACCGGACAGCTGGCAGGGCGCCAACGTGCTCTCGATTACCTCGACCCGCGCGGGAACGATGTGGATCGGAACCGAGGGGGCCGGCTTGTATGCCTTTCAAGCCGGTCATTGGACGCACTTTGGAGAAGGCGATGGTTTGTCCAATTCGTTTGTCTGGTCGGTTTCCGAAGACACCCGAAACCGTCTTTGGGTGGGAACCTGGGGCGGCGGCCTGTTCTTCGAGCATAGCAACCGCCTCGAACAGGTGCCTGGTCTGGAAAATTTCACGGCCCCGGTGCTGGCCATCCTGCATGGATCGAATGGGGTGACGTGGATCGGAACCGAAACCGGCCTGCTCCGCTATCAATCAGGCACCATCACCCGCTATGGCACCAGGGAAGGGCTGGTCTTGCCGGATGTCAGGGCCCTGGCGGAGGCTCCCGACGGGACATTGTGGTTTGGCATGATGGGCGGGGGGGTGGGACGCCTGCAAAATGGCGTAGTGAAGCAATTCCGGACAGCCGACGGACTCTCCAGCGATTTCGTCCAGTGTCTGCACCTGGATGCCCGGGGCGCCTTGTGGATCGGCACCTACGGCGGCGGCCTGGACCGGTATGAGGAGGGTCATTTCTCGCCGATTGGCGCCAATCAGGGGCTGCCGAACAGTTTCATTTGCGCCATCGAGCAGGACGACCGCGGCAATTTTTGGATCAGTTCGCACGGCGGAATCTTCAGAATTCAAAAGACGGAATTAAACCAGTGCGCCGACGGACAGTCAGCCGTCGTGCATCCCCTGGTTTACGGTACCGGGGACGGCATGCCGACGCTGGAATGTTCCGGCGGCTTCCAGCCTGCCAGTTGCTTGACCAGTGATGGCCGGGTGTGGTTTCCCACCAGCAAGGGCCTGGTAGGCATTGACCCGAGCGATATTAAAGTAAATCAGTTGCCCCCGCCGGTCCTCATCGAAAAAATGCTCGTGGACGGGCAGCCGGTGTCCGGCAGCAGCTCGGGGGATCGTTCCCTGCGGATTTCCCCGGGCCGGCACAGGTTCGAATTTCGTTACACCGGTCTGAGCTTTGTGGCTCCTGAAAAAGTCAGCTTCAAGTATCGTCTTAAAGGACTGGAGCGGGACTGGACGGATGCTGGAACCAAGCGAACGATTATTTACAGTTATATTCCGCCCGGGAGTTACCAGTTCCAGGTCATGGCCTGCAACAGTGATGGCATTTGGAACACCAGCGGCGCGACGCTGGCGTTCACTGTGCAACCCTATTTTTGGCAAACCTGGTGGTTCTACCTGTTGGTCAGTCTGTCGGCGGCGGCACTTTTGAGCGGCGGGGCATTGTGGTTCGCCCGGCGGCGGATGCGTCGCAAACTCGAGCGCCTGGAACGCCAGCGCGCCATTGAACGCGAACGGACGCGAATTGCCCGTGACATCCATGACAATCTGGGCGCCAATCTGACGCGCATCTCCCTGCTCAGCCAGTCCGCCCAGGGCGAACTGCATAACCCGGGACAGGCCGCCGTCCAGTTGAACCGGATTTACGATACCACCCGCGAGCTGACCCGTGCGCTGGACGAAATTGTCTGGGCCGTCAATCCGGAGCACGACACCCTCGACAGTCTGGCCAACTATCTCGGAAAATTCGCCCGGAATTTTCTCGAACCACTCGCCATCCGCTGCCGGCTGGATTTGCCCGTGCAACTGCCACCGTGGCCGGTCACGGCGGAAGTTCGACACAATTTGTTCCTTGCCTTCAAGGAAGCTTTGCACAACGTCGTCAAACATGCCGCCGCTTCGGAAGTCAGTGTTTCCCTGACGACCGATGCCCGCGCTTTTACTCTTCAGGTCCGTGATCACGGACGCGGCTTTGTGCCGGAGCCGCTGTGGCACGCGCCGCCGCGCGAACCCGGCCGCCCCACGTCCGGCAACGGTCTCAGAAACATGTACCGCCGCCTCCAAAAAATCGGCGGCTGGTGTGAAGTCCAAAGCGCGCCGGGGCACGGGACCACCGTTCAATTTATCGTGCGGGTGTCGTCAGACCAGCCGGATTCGGGTCAGGCCCATCCACCGCCGCCGGATCCCGGTGCCAATCCCCCTCCGCCGGATGTCGCTAAAAGTCGTGACAAGCCTTTTTCTTTGAGGCGTGATAAGGTAAAGAACTGAAATGAGTGTCACCGTTTCCATCATCGAAGACGACGTGCCGGCCCGGGAAATTCTGGCCGATTGGATTCGTCGCGCGGAGGGTTTTCAGTGCGTCAGCGAGCATGACAGTGCCGAGAGCGCGCTGGAGGCATTGCCCCGGCAAAAACCCGCAGTCGTGCTGGTGGATATCAATTTGCCGAACATGAACGGCATCGAATGTATTCGCCGTTTGAAGCCGGTTCTGCCCCAGACCCAATTTGTCATGCTGACGGTGTACGAAGATGACAACCACATCTTCAAGGCGCTGGCTGTGGGGGCAAGCGGTTACCTGCTGAAACAAACTCCACGCCAGATGTTGCTGACCGCCCTGAGAGAGGTTTACGCCGGGGGCTCGCCGATGAGCAGCAGCATTGCGAGGAAAGTGGTGCAGTCCTTTTGCCGGCCGGTGGCGGGTTCGGGCAGTACGGCCAGCCTTTCACCGCGCGAACAGGAAGTCCTTGACTTGCTGGCGCGCGGCTTTCTTTACAAGGAAATCGCCGACTCGCTCGAGTTGAGCGTGCAGACCGTGAACACCTACATCCGGCGGATTTACGAAAAACTTCACGTGCGCTCACGCGCGCAGGCTATCGCGGTGTACGCCCATTTGCCCATGGGAACCGAAAACTGATTACGGCGCCTTGGTTTCAAGGTTTAGCTTCGAAAAGATTGGCTTGAGTTCCGCCTGCCATTTTTCATAACCCACGGCATTGGGGTGGAGCAAATCGGGAAATTCATCCCGCGGACAGTCGCCATTTTGATCGGCGTAAATGCTCCAGGTGTCGCACAACGTGAATTGGGGGTCGTTTTTGATGGCCGCCGCCACCAGCGCGTTGAGTTTTTCAATCCGGTCGGCGGGATGCTGCCCGCGATCACTTCGGGGCATCACTTCGCAAACAACGACCGGCAGACGTGGATTGAATCGCTTTATTTCCTGCAAAATGGCTTCGATGTTGTCCGCGACATCTTCCGGTTTGGCGCCATTGCCGATATCATTGGTGCCGATGAGCAGCACAATGGCTTTGGGATCGAGATCCAGCACGTCTGCCTGGAGGCGGTACAACACCCCGCGTGTGGTGTCGCCGCCGATGCCGCGGTTGGCGACCTTGATGCCGGGAAAGGCATTGGCCAGCGAATGCCAGCCCTGGGTGATGGAGTCTCCCAGAAAAACCACCGCGCCCCGGTCCTGGCCGGCGGTCCGCGCCCATTCCGCGTGGCGCTCCGCCCAAACCCTGGGCAGGCCGGTCCAGGTTGCCGCGGGGCCTTTCCCGGGCAACGACGAAGGGTCCTTCGGATACTGCGAAACATCCGCCGCGGTTGCGTTGGTGGTGTTCTGGGCCAGGAGGACGGCGTTTCCAGCGGTGCCCAACAGGAGCAGGACCAGGAGAAAAGCAAAAGCGGTGTGAGCGCGGAAAAGTTTGTATGCGAATTTCATGTGAGGCGATGCTTTACAACGACGGGCGGCGGTGGTCGAGCATTTTTTGGATGTCTCCGTCGCATCCTGGCTGAACCGGGCCATGCCAAATGACAGAATTGTCATGCGCGGTTCAGCCGTTGTTCATGATGATTCTGTTCCATGACCGGGCTTGTCGGTTCAAACCAGATGGACATTGACGGCAAGACATTGACGACTGATTAAATAACTGCGAACAATCCAAGCGAAACCTCCAGCGCGAACCACAAACATGAAAAAACAACTCCGATCGGTTTTATTCGGGATCGTTGGCCTTATGACCGCGGTGGTCTGCCGTGCCGACGGGCCTTATCACTTCCTCAAGGAAATTCCCATTGGCGGCAGCGGCGGCTGGGATTACTGCACGGTGGATCCGACCGCCCAGCGTCTTTATGTCTCGCATGCCACCGAAGTCGTGGTCATTGATCTTGCCCGGGACCAGGTCTGTGGTGAAATTACGAACACACCCGGCATCCACGGCGTCGCCATCGCCTCCGACCTCGGCCTCGGTGTGACCAGCAACGGTCGCGAAAACAAGGCCGGAATTGTCGACCTGAAAACACTGCAGACCTTGTCCAAGCTGAAGACCGCTGAAGGTCCGGATGGAATGCTTTATGAGCCAGGCCGAAAGGAAGCCTGGTTGTTCTGCGGCCGCGCCCAGGCGGCGACTGTGGTTGACGTAAAAGGACAAAAGGTGGTTGCCACCGTTCCGCTGGGCGGCCGGCCGGAATTTGCGCAGGCCGATCCCGGGGCGGGTCGCGTCTATGACAACCTTGAAGACAAAAGTGAAGTGGCCGTGATCGACACGAAATCGCATCAGGTCGTCGCCCGTTGGCCGATTGCGCCCGGTGAAAGTGCCTCGGGCATGGCGATTGACGTAAAAAATCACCGCCTGTTCCTCGGCTGCCACAATAAACTGATGGTGATGATGGACAGCACGGACGGCAAAGTTATCGGCACCGTGCCCATTGGCCAGGGGGTGGACGCCAATGCGTTCGACCCGGGCACCCAACTCGCCTTTGCTTCGTGCGGCGATGGCACGACGACGATTGCGAAGGAGGAATCGCCGGATAAACTGGTCGTGATTCAAACGCTGCCAACTCAACGCGGATCGCGCACGATGGCGCTGGATCCGACCACGCACAGAATCTACCTGGCGGCAGCCAAATTTGAGGCGCCGGCGGAGGGCGAACGGCGGCCGCGGATGGTCCCGGGCACGTTCAAAATTCTGGTTTACGGGATGGAACAATAATCCGTTGATGGACCCGCGAAGAGAGTTGGAAACCGCTGTGCCTGTTTTGAGCTTTAACATTTCTGCGGTTTGATGATGCTCGGAATATGCGCGTATTGGTGGTTGAAGACGAAAAGAAAACGGCGTCGTTTGTCCGCAAGGCGCTGCAGGCGGAGGGTTTTGCCGTGGACCTCTGCCACAACGGCAATGATGCGCTGGCGGCCGCGCGGACCACGCCGTTCGACGGCATCGTGCTCGACATCATGCTGCCCGGACGCGATGGCCTGAGCGTGCTCCGTCAGTTGCGCGAACACCGCAACGCAACGCCCATTCTGCTTCTGTCCGCGCGCGGCGAGGTAAACGAACGAGTCGAAGGTCTGAACGCGGGTGCGGACGATTACCTGCCCAAGCCTTTTGAACTGGCGGAACTGGTGGCACGGGTGCGGGCCTTGACGCGGCGGAGCGGCGACAACAAATCCACCGTGCTGCGTCTGGCTGACCTCACCCTGGACACGGTCACCCACCGGGCGCAACGGGGCGGAACCGACATCGAATTGACGGCGCGCGAATACCGGCTGCTGGAATATCTCATGCACTCGCCGGGCCGGTTGTGCGGGCGGATGATGATACTGGAAAAGGTGTGGGATTACGATTTCGACCCCGGCACCAACCTGGTGGACGTCTATATCAAACGCCTGCGCGAAAAAATTGACGCCAATTTCGAGCCGAAGCTGTTGCACACCGTGCGCGGCGCCGGTTACGTGCTGAAGGAGTCCCCGTGACCATCCGCAAGCGCCTGACCTTGTGGTATGCGGGAGTCCTGGCGGTCTCGTTGCTCATCATCGGGCTCGGGACCTATCGGGAGATCGACGAGCAATTGCGACATGCCCATCGCCGCGCCCCGGTGGAACATGCCATTTCGGAAACCAGCGAGATGATCTTCGAGGTGGGTCTGCCCGCCATCCTGCTGGGATTGCTGGGCGGCTGGTGGTTGACCCGGAAAGCCATGGCGCCCGTGACGCAGTTGACGGAAGCGATCACCCGGGTTCACGAGCGCAATCTCCGCGAACCACTCCCCCGCACCCGCAGCGGCGATGAGTTCGACCGGCTCACAGAAGTGTTCAATGCCATGCTGGCGCGGCTGGATGACTCCTTCAGCCGCATCCGGGAATTCACGCTGCATGCTTCCCATGAACTTAAAACGCCACTGACCATTCTGTGCGGTGAAATTGAGACCGCCTTGCGCGATGAATCGCTTACGCCGGTGGAACGCGATCGGTATGCCAGCCAGCTTGATGAATTGCGCCGCCTGGCCCGCATCGTGGACGGCCTCACGCTGCTCGCCAAGGCCGATGCCGGACAGGTGACGTTGAAGCTGGAACCGCTGCGGTTGGACGAGCTGGTGCACGACAATTTTGCCGACACGCAAATCCTGGCTGAACCGCAACACATTCAGGTGGAACTCACGGCGTGTGAACAAATTTTCGTGCGCGGCGACCGACACCGGTTGCGGCAATTGCTGCTCAACCTTGCTGACAACGCTGTCAAATACAACCAGCCGCAGGGCCGGGTAACCATGAATTTGCTACGGGCGAACGGGGCCGCGGAGTTTTTCATCGCGAATACCGGGCCCGGCATCCCCCCGGAGTCGTTGCCGCGGATTTTCGACCGGTTTTACCGTGGCGACCCGGCGCACGGCCATGAGGTCGACGGTTGTGGCCTCGGTTTGAGCATCGCCCAGTGGATTGTTTCCGCCCACCACGGAACCATCCAAATCGGGTCGGCGCCGGCGCAACTGACGACCGTCACCGTGCGTCTGCCGTTGGAGGCTTAGCAATGAAACATCCAACATCCAACACCGAACATTCAACCTCCATTTCTCGGCGTCGGCCACGCGCGCATTTTATTGGGCGTTGGAGGTGGGAGGTTGGAGGTTGGATGTTCTCCGCCCTCTTCCTGCTCTTCGCCGGCTGCGCCACGTATCATTCACAACCGATTTCGCCCGAACAAACCGTAGCCGATTTTAACGCCCGCTCCTTGCATGAGCCAGGGCTGCAGGCATTTCTCGAAACCAATCATGTGGCTGTTCCCGGCCCGCACGAAGGCTGGAACTTGAAGCAACTCACGCTGGTCGCCTTCTATTATGAGCCCGTGCTGGCCGAGGCACGAGCTCAACTGCTCGCCGTCCAGGCCGCAAAAATCACGGCAGGTGAACGCCCAAATCCTTCCGTGTCCCTGACACCGGCCTACGACCGGCAGATTCCCGATACGCCCAGTCCGTGGATTGTGCCGGTCAGTTTTGATTTGCCCATCGAGACGGCCGGCAAACGCAGCAAACGCATCGCCGAAGCAGAGCATCTGGCCGAAGCCGCGCGCTGGAACCTCATCGGTACGGTCTGGCAGATGCGCAGCCAGGTCCGTGCGGCGTTGCTCAATCTTTATTCCGCGCGCGAATACGAAGCCTTGCTCCGCCAACAAGTGGCAGCACAGAGCAATGTCGTTCGCCTGCTCGAAGGCCAGCTGGCTGCCGGCGCCGTCTCTGATTATGAGGTCACCCAGACCCGTACCACGCTGGCCACCACCCAACTCGCGTGGCAGGATGCGGCTGGCAAAGCCAGCCAGGCCCGCATTGAACTGGCCCGTGTGCTGGGCGTCCCGAGCCGTGCCCTGGACGGCGTGAATTTTTCCTTCGCCGCGTTAAACCGGTTTCCCCGCAACCTGACCCGGCCGGAAATCCGGCGTCAGGCCTTGTTGAATCGCGCCGACGTGCGCGAGGCATTGGCCGCGTACGCCGCCAGTCAATCCGCCCTCCAGCTCGAGATCGCCAATCAATATCCGGACATTCATCTTGGGCCGGGTTATGCCTGGAACAGTGGCAGCGCCGGCGACAATCAGTGGGAACTGGGAGTGACTCTGACGCTGCCGGTCTTGAATCACAACGAGGGACCGGTCGCCGAGGCGGAGGCAAAACGCACTCAAGCCGCCGCGCATTTCCGGACGGTGCAGGCCAATGCCGGCGCCGAAATCGAGAGCGCCCTGGCCGGTTACCGTGCGGCTTGGCAACAGGTCGCCACGGCCAGGACGCTGGCTGACGACTCGCTGAAACAGTTGAATTCCGTCCGAGCCCGGCAGCAGGCAGGTGAGCTGGAGCCGCTGGCGGTGGCGAATGCCGAGGTGGCATACGATGCCGGCGTGCAAAACCGGCTCGACGCTTCGATCAAGGCACAACAGGCGCTGGGCCAATTGGAGGACGCCGTCCAAAGCCCGCTGACGCTCCCGGCAGAAACCCTCGCTACGGTGCAGAACATTCCTTCCCCGGCTGAAAAATGAAACGAAAACAAATCGTCCTCGGCAGCGTAGTTGTCCTGTGCTTCGCGTTGGGCATCTATGCGCTCATCAAATCATCCCATGCCGCTTCGGATTCGGATGACGAAGGTGGGGCGCCGGAAAACGTGCCGTCCGTGGTTTCAGTTCAAACCGGGACGTTGCAGCGCATGACGTTGCATCGTTACGTAACCGGCTATGGCATGGTGGAAGCCGCACCCGCCACGACGGACCAACCGGCCGCAGGGGCGGAACTCGCCGCACCCAGCGCTGGAATCGTGGTCGCCGTGAACGTCATCGCCGGCCAGCACGTTGAAAAAGGCGACGTGTTGGTGGACTTGAGCTCGGTTGCAGTCAAACAGGAAGTCGCGCGGCAGAAAAAATTATACGCGCAACACAACACGTCGCTGAAAGCCTTGCAGGACGCCCAGGCGCAATTGACCCTGCAGCAAGTGATCGCACCGGTGGCCGGCACGGTGACGCGGCTCGACGTCATGCCCGGCGAGGTAGTGGATGTGAATACGGTCGTCGCCGAGGTGGTGGATTTAAACCGGCTGGCCGTGAGTGCGCAAATTCCGGCCGCCGATGCCACGGATTTGAAAGCCGGCGAAGAGGTCCGGGTGCTGATCGAGCCGCCGGTAACAGCCACGCTTTCCTTTGTCAGCCCCGCAGTGGATCCGAAAACCGGTTCTGTCCTGGCCCGGGCGTTGTTGCCGTCTGACAGCGGGTTGCGCCCCGGCCAATTTGTTCAATTGAAAATCATCACGGCGGTTCACACCGATTGCCTGGCGGCGCCGGAGGCGAGCGCGGTCACCGATATCAACGGGCACAGCGTTATATCATTGGCCAAGGGTGATGAGGCCATGCAAACGCCGGTGCAAACCGGTTTTCGGGAAAATGGCTGGGTGGAAGTCGCCGGCGCCGGACTCAAGGAAGGCGATTCCGTGGTGACGGTCGGTGCCTATGGGTTGCCGGACAAGACTAAAATCCAGGTGGTGAATCCATGAAGCAAGCAGCTGCTTTCCTCGTAGCGGCGGCTCGGCGGAGCGCCGCTGACTTGCTTTGCTCGAGATGGCGGCGTTCTGCCGAAACGCCGCTACGCTGGAACTGGCCATGACCTCCACCACCTCCTCGCGCCTGGGGCGGTTCGCCACGCGACACGCGCTGGCCATCACGTTCATCGCGGTGGTGTTGTGCCTGGCCGGAGTTTTCTCGGCGCTGCATACGCCCTCCTCCGTGTTCCCGCGGACGGATTTTCCGCGCGTGGTCATTCTGGTGAACAACGGCATCATGCCCGCCGACGAAATGATGGCCACGATCACGCGCCCCATCGAGGAGGCGATGAAGGATATCCCTGGCGCGGTTTCGGTGCGCTCGGCGACCAAGCGCGGTTCAGCCCAGATCAACGTTTTTTTCAACTGGCACGTGGACATGCCGCAATCGGAATTGTACGTCCTCGGACGGCTCGCGCAAATTCGCAGCGATCTGCCCGCGACCGCCGGGACCGAGATCGAACGCGTGACGTTCTCAGCGTTTCCCATCATCGGCATCAGCCTTACCAGCTCCAACCGCGACCTCATGGACTTGTGGGAAACGGCGAATTACCGGTTGAAACCGCTCTTCCTGCAAATTCCCGGCGTCGCGAAGGTCGACCTCGTTGGCGGCCACGTGCCCGAATTTCACGTCATCGTGGACCCGTTGAAACTGCAGGCGGCCGGTCTCGGGCTGCCCGACGTGGGCGATGCGCTGGAGAAAAACAACCTCATCGCTCCGGCAGGCATGATTGAGGAAAATTATCATCTCTACCTGACCACGGTGGACGGGCGCGTCCATTCGCCGGAAGACATCGGCAAAGTGGTGATTGCGGTCCGCGAGAACCACCCGATTCTGGTCCGGGACGTGGCGCGGGTCGAGCGCGGACCTGCACCGGCCTACACGGTGGTCACCGCCCAGGGGCGTAACGCCGTATTGATGAACGTCCAAAGCCAGCCGGAGGGCAGCACGCTGGACATCGCCGCCGCGCTGGAGACAAAACTCCAGCAGCTCCGGCAGGAATTACCGCCGGACATGCATCTCTCTTTTTACTACGACCAATCGCAGTTCGTGCGCGATTCGGTCGGCAGCGTCTGGGACGCCATTCTCTTTGGCCTCATCCTGTCGGTGCTCATCCTCTATTTTTTCCTGAAAAATTGGGGCAGCGTGTTGACGGCCATTGTCACCATTCCCATCACCGTCCTCATCACGTTCGTGGCCATGAAACTGGCGAACATGACTTTTAACATGATGACCCTTGGCGGTATCGCGGCCTGCATCGGCCTGATTATCGACAACGCCATCGTCGTCGTGGAGGCGATGTGCGTGAAAATCGCCGCCGGCCGGCCACGGTTGGAGGGTATCCAGGAGGCCATCGGGGAAATCCTCTATCCGCTCATCGGCTCGACGTTGACCCCGGTGGTGGTGTTCATACCGCTGGCATTTTTGACCGGTGTCACCGGGGTATTTTTCCGCGCGCTGGCGTTGACCATGGTCGTCTCGCTGCTCGTCTCGCTGGTTTTGGCGCTCACGCTGACGCCGTCGCTGGCCGCCTGGTTTATCCGCGACCGTGATAAAATGGAGCACGGCCAAACGCCGACCGGAGTCGAAGGCGGGTTTTTACTGACCCGGGTCATCCGGATTTACGAACGTGCCGTGCGGGTGGCATTGCGGCACGGCTGGCTGACCCTGGCGGCGTGCGGGCTGGTCCTGCTCGGCGGCATTTTCATCTACCAGCATTTGCACTCCGATTTCCTGCCCGACTTCGACGAAGGCGGCTTTGTGATTGATTACTGGGCGCCGCCGGGCACGAGTCTCACCGAAACGTCACGCATCCTGAACGAGGCCGAAGACATCCTGCGCGCCAACCCGGACGTTGAAAGCTACTCCCGGCGGCTCGGCACGGAAATGGGCATGTTTATCACCGAGCCGTATCGCGGCGATTTCGCCGTCAAACTTAAACCGAACCGCCGGCACACCACGGAAGAGGTCATCGCCGAACTGCGTCATGCCTTTGCCGAACGGTTTCCCATGATGCGCTGGGAGTTTCCCGGCATTCTCACCGACGTCATCGGCGATTTGCAGCTGACGCCCGACCCGATTGAAATCAAATTGTTCTCGCCCGACTTGAAGTGGCTGCAACGGACTGCGCCACGCGTGCAGCAAGAAATCAAAACCATTCCCGGTGTCGTGGATTCTTTCGACGGCCTGACGGAGACCGGCCCGACCATCAACCTGCGGGTGCGCCCTGCCGACGCCGAACGGTTCGGTCTGACGGCGCAGGACATCGCCGACGCGGCGAACACCGCCTTGCTCGGCCGGGTCGCGTCAACCATGCTCGAAGGCGACCGTGTCATTGACATCCGCGTACTGGACGAACCTGCGAGTGTCGGCAGCATCGCCGCGCTGCGCGAATTACCGTTGCGCACGCCCAATGGCGCGGTGGTGCGACTGGATCAGGTTGCCGACCTCTCCGTGGAGCCGAGCCGGGTGGAATTGGTCCGCGACGATTTGCGACAGGATATCATCGTATCGGCGCGGCTCGAAGGCCGCGATCTGGGCAGCGCCATGAAGGATATACGGGCCAGATTGAGCCGGGACAAATCGCTGCCACCCGGCACGGTGGAATATGGCGGGCTTTACCAGCAACAACAGGAATCCTTCCGCAACCTGATGGTCGTGCTGGCTGCCGCCATCCTGCTGGTCTTCACGGTGCTGCTGATTGAATTCCGCTCGTTTTACGAACCGGTGGCAATTGTCTTCGGTTCCGTGCTGGCGTTATTCGGAACGGTCGTGGCGCTGGGATTGACCGGCATCACGCTGAACATCGTGTCGTTCCTCGGCGCCATCATCGGCGTCGGGATTGTTGCCAAGAACGGGATCCTGATGCTGGATTTCTCCCGCCAACTGCAGGACAGCGGCGTCGAATTGGTGGAAGCACTGGTGCGCGCCGGGCATCGCCGCCTGCGGCCGGTGCTGATGACGTCGCTGGCGGCGGCCTTGGGCATGTTGCCGCTGGCCTATGGTATCGGCGCAGGCGCAGACATGCTCCGCCCGCTCGCCGTGGCCGTCATCGGCGCCCTTTGCATCTCCGTGCTGCTCTCACTCATCGCCACGCCGGTGGCTTATTACCTGCTGATCCGGATGCATCAGCGGTTCCTGCAGAAACATCCGGGCGGTGAACCACAGCCGGACCACATCCTCTGATCAGGAGAACGATGATTTATTCCAATGGAGTTCTCGGATCCTTGGTGAAGACGGCGTGGCCATCAAGGAAGACGCGATTGCGGCCGCCGGCGTGAAAGGTGCGACCGGACATTCCGGCGGGAACCGTCGGAACCGTTTTCGGAAAATAGGGATCCACCACCAGTTCCACGTAGCTCGGCCCGCCGATGAAACCGAGGGTCGGATCATTCGTGGATTCCAGATTGGAAACGGCTTGCGCTTCCGTCTTGTTCCAAAAATCTTCGAGCGCTGGCGGATAGTCAGGACGGTCGAAGCGCCACGCCCAATAGCGGCACAGCGGCGCGTTGGTGTCGGCGGCATTGGTGGAAATCAATTCGACGGATTGCACGATGTTTCCTGCCCGCGAATTGACCGCCGCCGGACAGGACCAGACGGCGAGATTGGGATTTTCATTTTGAAGCACAATCCCCGCCCACCCCGCGCGTGGATCGGACGGTGGCCAGGTCGTCCACGGACGCCAGCCACCGACGAGGCTGTTTTTCAAATAGGTTTGGTCGGGAAAATGGTCGCCATTGTCATTGAGGTATACGGCAAAGGCCAAACCGATTTGTTTGAGATTGGAAAGACAGACCGTCTGCTGTCCCTTTTGCTTCGCGTGAGCGAGGGCCGGCAGCAACAATGCCGCCAGGGTGGCAATAATGGCAATGACCACCAGCAATTCGATCAGGGTAAAGCCGGTTCGATTTCCTCGTCCGATGGATTTTCTCTTCCTCATTGACATGGAACACGGTGAAAGCCATGACGAAAGTTTACCGCGTCCGGATGAAATAAATCGAACGGGCTCGTGGCGCGCCCCCTCGCAAATTTTGTTGTGTTTGCCCCCCCGGCAATACACCTCACCGTGAAGCTTCATCTGGGATGGTTGATACACAGCTTTACGTCGTTGCCACAGGGCAACTCAATTAAGCTAACTGAATCTAATTTGAAAAGCAAGTAATAGATTAAGCAATGTGCTGATTCGTGTTGACTCAGGATAAATGTTACCGGGGCGGGGAGCTGGACGAGGGGTTTGGCTCTTCGTTGACTCAAGATCGTGGTTACCCAAACAACGAACATGAGTCTGCCCAGCAAACGGGAGTATTTAGCCAAAATCCACGGTC
>DATJYM010000142.1:0-8715 GCA_035499615.1 Candidatus Acidiferrales bacterium
TGTGCGATTCCCGCACAGAATGCGTGGCGGGCTTTGCTATAAACGCGACCATGAGAAATCTCTGCGAGCGCAGAAAAGTCGAAACGAGAAGTTGTGAAGATTTCGTCACAACCACGTTGCCGAAATTTTGGTAAAAATGGCGGCAAAACTTTGTTCATGGTGTGAACACGGCGGTTGAGAATTTATGAAACAATGGCGCGGTAAGGCGATTTTGTCCCGGATTCGGGACAACGGAAATGAGGTCGTATGGAAATTGAGCCAAACTGCCATTTCGTCCAGAAAACTGGACAAAAAACCGGCAGGAGAATGAAACATTTGAACCAGTGAAGCAGCGGAATTTCATAGGCCGACTGGTCAGCCGATGGCGCAGCGACCGACGTGGTTGGACGCAGGACAAGTTTGCTGACAAGTTGCAGTTCGCGGGCTGGTATAACGCGACCCGCAGCACTGTTTCCAAAATCGAAGACGGCTCGTTGCGGATTGATCTGGTCCAGTTATATTGCATCGCCACCGCGCTCGGTATTCGCCCAGGTGATTTGCTTGCCGAAGTTAATTGGCGCGAGCAGGCCGAGAAGTTGATTTGTTTCCCCATTGAAAAACCACAACCAGTTGAGACGTATGGAGACCATTCCCAAAACTGAAGCAGCACCGGCAACGCCGGCACCCGAACGGCTGGCGTATTCCATTCAGGAAGCCGCCGATATGCTGGGCTTGAATTATTTCAGCGTTTATCGGTTGATTCAGCGCAACAAGTTAAAAGCCTGTCGCGCCTTGCGCGGCAAATTGCTCGTGCCGCGAACGGAACTGTTAAAATTGTTGGCAACCGAATGAGGTGAATTATGAACTACCAAAGACCCACCGAATTGCATGAAAAGGCCAACGCCGAGGCGATGGCCGCTTTTGCGGAACACATGAGCCAATTCAAGGGCGTTTGCAGCGTGCTCCGGGACATCGAAAGCAATCTTTCACCAATTGGGAACGACGCGCTCAAAGCCGCGCTGCTTTCACCCGGTCGTGTTATTCAAACGGACGACGGCACGGAATGGCAGCATGATGTTGACTTGTCGAAAATCACTTCCATTTGTCATCGCCGCACGGCGGCAGGTTTTGAATTTGCCGTTGTGGAAAGTCTGCCGTTGAAATCCGGGGAAATGAGAAGCGTTTTGAACAGTGACCACAACGTGCGGGAAGTGCTGCGGAAATTCATGCGAGACCAACGGCAGGTTTTGAACCTCTGGAAAGACGACGTGAAAGCGCAAGTAAGGGAACATCTGGACGAGAAATATCCACATCAAGACATGGGCATCGTCGTCGAATCCTTTGAGATCAAAATGGCGCGCTCTATTTCTGAAACGCGGGCGGTGGCTCAAAACCAGAGTCGCGGAATTCGGATTTGAACCTCCTCTATTCGGCCCAAAAAAACAGAATCTGACTATCGGTCAGGTGCCTCTCGTTCTATACTGCTGTTCTATACTATCCGCACTTTTTGCAGCCTAAAATGGCCAAAGGCAATAAAAGCTGAAATCAAATAAAACCATTGTGAAAATTGAGCGAATCAACGATTGAATACGGCGGCTAAAAATAGCTAAAAATGGGGGTTTACAATTTCGAGTCAGGTGCCTTTAACCACTCAGCCACCCTTCCGCGCGCCGGCAAAGAAACATTCTGCGCAGGTTTGAGTCGCGGGCAAGCTCATTCCATGTCCGGATAATCCGTCGGATCGTTTTCAGCCCTGAAAATTAAGGAGGCGCTGGCGGTCAGAATTCGCCAGCGCCGATGCTTGGCGTCGGTAGGACTTCTTTTTGTCTCGTCGGCAGTTAAGCACTTTCCCGGAAATTTATCAAAGACGGACCGGAAACAAACCGGTGACATTTGGGAAACCGCCATGAAGCCGGGATGGAGGATATATTTCGCGCTTTTTTCGCCCCGGGCCGTTGTTTAATGTTGAGTCATGTTTTGGGTGCGCGGTGCGGTCTTGATCAGTTTTCTGCTCGTGCTGGGCGGCGAACCGTTGTTTGCCGCCAGCACGCGCGAAGGGCGCGCCTACTCCGCCGCGGCCAGTGCGTTTCAGGACGGGATGTGGGGTCGCGCGGAAGTGGAGTTTGCCGAGTTTGTCGATAAATATCCCAAGTCGGAACGCGTCCCCGATGCCGTGTTGATGCAGGCCGAGGCGGACATCAAACAGCAGAAATATTTACAAGCCGTCGAACTGCTCACCACGCATGAAACCCAGGCCGGCAAACTGGCTGATCAATACGTTTTCTGGCTCGGCGAGGCCCAGTTTCAAAACGAGGACTATGCGGCTGCAGTCGCAACTTTCAGCAGGCTCGTGCGGGATTTCGCGGACTCGAGCCGCCGGCTGGATGCGGCAGTGAATGAAGCGGCCGCGCGCGCCAAACTGGGACAATGGCCGCAGGTGGCCGCTCTCTTGCAGGCACCGGACGGGGTGTTTCAGGTGAATGCGAACAAGATCCCCGGCGACGACCGGGTGGTGCGTGGCCGGCTGCTGCTGGCCGAAGCGCTGTTCAGACAAAACCAGTTGAGCGCGGCGGCGAATGTTTTGAAGGCGCTGGCGACTCAGAAGCTCGCACCGGATTTGAACTGGCAACGGGTTCAAATGCTTTGTCATATCCAGCTGGCGGGTGGCGAGACGGACGCGGCGCTGGCTTCGACGACCAATATGATCCAATTGGCGGATTTGGCCGGCCAGACCCGGATGCGCGCCGAGAGCGTGGTCGAACAGGGCAGCATCCTGGAGAAGATGGGGCGTACCGGGGAGGCGCAAGGAGTGTATGAAGCAAACCTTTCCACCAACGTGCCGGCGGCCTGGCAACGCCAGGCCATTTTGAAAATTGCCGAACTGGCCGCCGCCCAGACCAATTTTTCGCAGGCGGTGGAAGCGCTGGATGGATTCCTGGTGCAATTCCCGAATGCGGCTGCCGCCGACGTGGCGCTATTGACGCTGGGCGAATTGCAGTTGAAACAGGCGGTGGCGCATGCGCCCCCGGACACGAATGAAGTGGTACAGGCCCAGGCGCAGTTTGACCGATTCATCGGCACGTATAAGGACAGCCCGCTCCTGGGCAAGGCCTATTTGGACCGCGGCTGGTGCCTTTGGACCAACGGCGACATCCCCGCCAGCCTCGACTCTTTCCGAACTGCGACGGAAAAATTACCAGTTTCACCGGACCAGGCGGTGGCGCATTTCAAGTTGGGCGACGCCTTGTTTGCCCAGGGTGATTTTGCGGAAGCGCGGGATAATTATGAAACGGTGGTGAACGGGTTCACAAATTTTCCCGCCGTGACCGAAGCCATCGGGGCGCAAGCGCTTTACCAGACGTTGCGTGCCTGCCTGGAGTTGAAGGACGTGGCGGGCGCCAGTAACGCGTTGGCGCGAATATTGAAAATTTATCCGACGAGCAATGTGGCCGATAACAGCGTATTGCTGGTGGGTGAAGGCTTGTCGGATATGCAACAGCCGGCCTCGGCGCGCAACTTATTTGAAAAATTTGAACAACTTTATCCCACGTCACCGTTACGGCCGGAAGTGGAATTGGCGCTCGCCCGCACTTATGAGCAGGAAGACAACTGGTCTCCCGCCATGGACATTTATGACCATTGGGTGGAAGCTTACACGAACAATCTGACGCTGCTGCCGCAGGTGGAGTACGCCCGGGCCTGGGCGAATTTTCAGGCCGGGTACGAAACGAACGCATTTCTGTTGTTCACCAATTTCATCGCCCAATTTCCCAAAAGCGCCCTGGCGGTCGTGGCCCAATGGTGGGTGGGTGACCACTTTTACCGCGCCGGTGATTTCGTGAATGCGGAAAAGAATTATCAACTGCTCTTTCAGGATTGGCCAACGTCAAGTCTTGCGTATCCGGCGCGCATGATGGCCGGGCGGGCCGCCATGGGCCGCCAGGGTTATACCGACGCGATTGGCTATTTTACACAGTTGACGGGCGATACGAACTGTCCGCCGGACCTCAATGCACAGGCGCTCTTCGCTTATGGCAGCGCGTCGATGCAGGAACCATCCTCGGATACCAACAATCCGCTGGCCAATTTTGTGACCGCCATCAAAGTGTTCACGGCCATCTGTCAGAATTATGCGGGGACCCCTCAGGCATGGCTGGTGCCGCTCGCCTGGGGCGAAATGGGCGACTGCTATTTGCAGCTCGCCGGGCAGCCGCAGGGCGCCCATTTTTATGACGATGCGACCAACTCCTACGCCCAGGTCATCCATTCGCCGCAGGCGGACGCCGCCGCGCGCAGCCAGGCGCAATTGGGCGTCGGACTGGTATTGGAAAAGCGCGCTGCCCAGGCGACCGGGCCGGACCAGACCGCCCTGTTGCAGCAGGCGTTGCAGAATTATCTCGACGTGCTCTACGGAAGAAACCTGCGGGAAGGCGAAATGGCTGATCCGTTCTGGGTCAAAAAAGCCGGTCTTCAGGCGGCGGGCGTGGCCGAGACACTGGGCGAATGGCCGCAGGCGGTAAATGTGTATCGGCGACTGGAACAATTGCTGCCTCTCTTGCACGATACGCTGGAAAAGAAGATTGCCAATGCCCAGGAACATGTTCCAACGGGACAAGATTAAAACGCGGTTTGACACCCGTTCGTGCCGAGTTTAGGTTCAATCGGAAGCCATGGCTGAAATCATTACAACGGAACGAGTAATCTCGCTCACCCGGAGTGCGGCGGAGGAAGTTAAATCACTGCTCGCCAAACCGGAAAATGCCGGCAAGTCGCTGCGCCTTTTTGTGGAGCAAGGGGGATGTTCCGGCATGCAATACAGCATGGTCTTTGACGAGAACCGCGAGGGCGATTGGGCGGCCGAGTTGGACGGCGTGTCCGTCCTGGTGGATGCCTTCAGCGCGCCGTATCTGCGAGGCGCGGTGGTGGATTTCAGTGCCGCCCTGACGGACGGGGGTTTTAAGATCTCCAATCCCAATGCGAAGCAGAGCTGCGGTTGTGGAAAATCCTTTGAGGTTTGAGCGGGCCCGATCAATCCGCACAGACCTGGTAACGCCGTCCCGTGTGATGCGGGACGGCTTCCTTTTCCGGGGAATTGTGACAAATGACACGAGAAAGGAAAAGTCGAGGTGCGGACGATGCCGAAATCGTGTCACCCGTCATTTGTGACTTGCCACTTTTTCATACCCACGACTTGCGGATGAGCCAGGTCTTGATGACCTGCGTCAAAGCGACGTAGCAAATCAGCGTGACCGCCAGGAACGGCCAGAATTGCCACGGCAATGGCACGAACCCCAGATACCGCGCCACCGGCGAAAAGGGCAGCCACGCGCCGACGCCCATGATGGCGATGGTGGTCATCGTCAGTTGCCAGCTGGCGCGTGATTGAATGAAGGGAATCAGATTGGTGCGAATGACGTGGACGATGAGCGTTTGGGTCATCAGCGATTCGACAAACCAGCCGGTGCTGAACAAGGCGGCGGCATAACTGTGGTCGGCATTGAGGGGCTGAGCAAACCGCGCCGCCAGCGCCGGCGGCGCCGCGAGCGCCTGGCTGCTGCACTTGAAGAAAAACCACATCAGACAATACGTCGTATAATCAAAAATCGAACTGATGGGGCCGATGAACATGATGAATTTTGCAATTTCCCCCATCGCCCATGGGCGGGGCTTGACGATTTGTTGTGGACCAACATTGTCCGTCGGGATTGGCACCTGCGAAAAGTCGTAAAGCAGATTGTTCGTGAGTACCTGAATGGGTTGCATCGGCAGATAGGGAAGCCAGGCGCTGGCGCCGAGCACGCTGAACATGTTGCCGAAGTTCGAACTCGCGCCCATCCGGATGTATTTCAGGATGTTCACGAACACCTTGCGGCCTTCCAGCACACCTTCCTCCAGCACCATCAGGCTCTTTTCCAAAAGAATCATGTCGGCAGACTCCTTCGCGATGTCCACGGCGTTATCCACGGAAATGCCCACGTCAGCGGCCCGCAGCGCCGGGGCGTCGTTGATGCCGTCGCCCATGAAGCCGACGACATGCTTCCTGCGTTGGAGCGCCTGCACGACGCGTTTCTTGTGCGTGGGCGAAAGCCGGGCGAAAACGTCCGTGGTTTCCACCTCGGCGGCCAGTTGTTCATCGTTCAAGTTTTCCACCTGGTTGCCGAGCAGGATTGTTTCTGCGTGGATGCCGACTTCGCTGCAAACCTTGCGGGTGACGAGATCATTGTCGCCGGTCAGCACCTTGACGGTCACACCGTTCTGGCGGAGCGCGGTGATCGCTTTGGCGGCGGTTTCCTTGGGGGGGTCGAGGAACGCCAGGTAGCCAGTCAAAACAAGATTGCCCTCGTCCGCTTTGGTAAAAGTGGTTTGCTGGCCAAGTTTTTTGGTGGCCACGGCCAGTACCCGGAATCCGTCCTCGCTCAACTCATTGACCTGTTGCACGAGGTCCCCCACCAGGACCGGTTCCATCGGGAAAATTTCGCCCTCACTTTCAAATTGCGTGCATTTCACAAAAACCGCCTCCGGCGCACCTTTTGTCAGCAACTGGCGCTCACCATCCGGTCCTTCGACCGCCACCGACATCATGCGGCGCGAGAAATCGAAAGGGATTTCATCCACCATTTTGTATTTGTCCAGGCCCAGCTCGGTGTGCAGTTGCTTGTATTGCAGTACGGCACGGTCGAGGAGGTTTTTCAGCCCGGTCTGAAAATGGCTGATGAGGTAGGCGTCGCGCAGGACGGTTTCGCTTTCGTTTTTGAAGACGTCGCAATGCAGTTCCAGAATGACATGGTCCATCGTCAGCGTGCCGGTCTTGTCGGTGCACAGCACGTCCATCGCGCCGAAGTTCTGGATGGAATTCAGCCGCTTGACGATGACCTTCTTTCGGGACATCGCCAGCGCGCCCT
This sequence comes from Candidatus Acidiferrales bacterium, assembly GCA_035499615.1. Lineage (GTDB taxonomy): Bacteria > Verrucomicrobiota > Verrucomicrobiia > Limisphaerales > UBA11358 > UBA11358. Next base: position 6,882 of record DATJYM010000142.1, read on the forward strand.
TGGACAGGCAGACGGAAACAATCATCGGCAGCATTTCCGGGGTAAGGCCGACGGCTACGGACATGGCGAAAAAGAACGCTTCTTTCCAATCGTGCTTTCGCAGCCCGTTGATAATAAAAACCATCGGCACCATCACCAGCATGAAGGTCAGCATGAGCCAGACGAAGCGCTTGACACCCTTATCAAAAGCCGTGTCCGGCGCCTGCCCGGCGAGGCTGCTGGCCATCTTGCCGAAATAGGTTTGCGCGCCGGTGGCGACGATGACGCCGGTGGCCGCGCCGCTCTCCACGCTCGTGCCCAGGAAGCAGATGTTGGTGTGTTCGATGGATGAAACATTCGTGCGTAGATCGCGCACATCGGACTTTTCCACCGGCAAGGATTCGCCGGTCAGGGTGGCCTGGATGATGAACAAATCCTTGGCCAAAATGAGCCGCACATCGCCGGGAATCATGTCCCCGGCAGACAACTTGACCACGTCACCGGGGACAAGTTGCTGGAGCGAAATTTCCTTCGGCTGCCCGTCGCGCAAAACCGTGGCGGTGACCTTGATCATGGCCTTAAGCTTGGCCGCCGCGTTCCCGGCGCGGGTTTCCTGCACCAATCGCAGCGACACACCGAGCGCCACCATCGCCAGCATCACGATGCCGCCGTAAAACTCCGACACGTCACGGTCTTCCGGCTTTTCGTGGTAATAACTGACGAATGAAAGGACGGCCAGGATCGTCAGCAGAATGACCAGCGGATTGCGGATGGCGACCCAGAGCCGGTGCAGCCACTCGTGCCGCCGTTCATGCGCGACCTCGTTGGGGCCGTATTGCTCCAGCCGCGCCTCTGCCTCTGCCTCCGTCAGGCCGTTCGACGACGTGCCGAGCGATTGCAGAACCTCGGAGATGTCCCGGGTTGCGGCTTCACGCACAACATCGGCTGTACGTTGATTGTTGGAATTATTCGAACCGGCCATAAATCTGGTCCATCTCCGGTGACTCGCATGTGCACACCCCGTCCTGCGGAGTGTCCGTTCGTGCAATTAGTGTTGCCCGCCAGCCAATCTTTCGCAAGCCTTCGTGCGCCGATGTCTGAAATTTCGCTGCTCATCGCCACGCGCAACGCCCACAAAACGGGCGAAATCCGCGCCATCCTCGGCAATCGGTTCCGCTGGCTGACGCTCAACGATTTTCCCGATGCCCCGAAGGTGGTGGAAGACGCCCCGACTTTTGCCGGCAACGCGACGAAAAAAGCCGTCGAACTGGCAAAGTGGGTGGCGGGGAAAGATTCAGCACCGAAGTTCGTTCTGGCCGATGACTCAGGTTTGGACGTGGACGCGTTGAACGGCGCGCCCGGTGTGCATTCGGCCCGGTTCGCCGCGCCGGATTCGGCGAAATCAGGAAACACCCCCGACGCCGACAACAACGCCAAACTCCTCGGCCTGCTCAAAGACGTCCCGTTGGAAAAACGCACCGCCCGGTTTCATTGCGTCATTGCCTTGACGCCGGTGTTGCCGAAAAAGGTCGAGGCCGCATCACCGGTCTGTTACGCCAACGAATTCGAAATGCAGACCAAGGTGTTCGAGGGCGTTTGTGAAGGACGCATTATCTTCGAGCCGCGCGGACAAAATGGTTTCGGTTACGACCCATTGTTTGTGCCGGATGGCTTCGAACAGACCTTCGCGGAACTGGGCGATGAGGTGAAAAACAAACTGAGTCATCGGTCCCGGGCTTTGGCGAAGTTGAAGCATTGGCTGGATGGGTCACGGTAGACAAACGTTCAGGATAACGGCCAATTCATCCACGGTTAATAGTCGACTCGTACCCGGTAGAAACGTTTTGCTGCAGCA
>DATJYM010000143.1:0-14332 GCA_035499615.1 Candidatus Acidiferrales bacterium
CCTCCAGAATCGTGACGATGCGACGGGGCACGTTCAGACGTTCGGCAATGGCGGTGGCGGCGATGGCGTCAGGCGGGGAGATGATCGCGCCCAAAACGAATCCGACCGCGAGCGGCAGATGCAGGAAATAGAACGCCAGCCAGGCAACCGCCACGGTGGTGAAGAGGACGAGTCCGACGGCGAGGAGCGAAATGGGACGGAGGTTGGCGCGGAAATCCCGCCACGAGGTGAACAGCGCCGCGGGATAAAGCAGCGGCGGCAGAAAGAACAGGAAGACCAGTTCCGGATCCAGGCGGACCCTGGGCAAGCCCGGAATCAAACCCAATAACAATCCGCCAATAACAAAAAAGATGGGGTAAGGAATGTGGAATCGGCGGGCCAGCAGCGCCAGCACCGCCACGGCCAGCAACAACCACACAAAAATGTCCACCAGGTACCCCGTCATGCCGGGCAGAAGCTACCTGCGAGTCGGCGATTTGGAAAGTGGCGCGGCATAAAAGGTGGAAGACGGCGGACAGTAGACAGAGCTCGGAGGCAGTGGTCGAAAGGCAGAAGGCGAAGGGGATCAGCCAGCAATCGGCAGCAGGCAGCCGGCCAGCTCCACGAGTCTTTGCATCCTGGCGGTTAAAATCCGGCGTTCAACCGACGGGTTCCGCCTTGACCGCGCGCTTCACCGGGCATAAGCAGTCTGCATGAAGCTCTGCCTTTTCGGCATTTCCGGCATCCCTCCGGGCAAACACAATATCAAGGACCCGCGGCTGGACCAGGTTGACCAGCTGGTGGAGGCGCAAAAAAAAACCTGCGCCCAGATGGACGTGGTGGAGGAAAAGGAGTTGCTCACGTGCGATGCCATTCTGACCAGTCACGCCGCGTTGAGTGATTTGTTGATGAAAGACCTCGATTTCGTGGAGACGCGAATGAGTCGCGACGCGGGGGAGGTGGAAAAAGCGGTGTTGCAGAAGCTTGCCAACGCGTTGGTGAGTGAGCAACCCGTTTCCGCGGCGGGTCTCACCGCCGGCGAGCTGGCGGCTGTATCGGCGCATAATTTTTTTTCCAACAAACCCGTGGTGGTCGCCGGCGAGGCTGAACTGGCGGCGCCGGACGCGATGTTGTTGCGGGCTTTTGCCGGGAGCGGCTACATCAGCTTTCTAACGGTGGGCGGCAAGGAAAACCGGGCGTGGCCGATCCGCGCCGGTCTGACCGCGTGGGAAGCGGCGGGCACCATCCACACAGATATTCAACATGGCTTCATCCGCGCCGAGGTCATCAGTTTTGCGGATCTGGTGGCGGCGGGTGGCGAGACGCAGGCCAAGCGGGCGGGCAAACTGCGATTGGAACTTAAAACGTACGTGATACAGGATTACGACGTGGTGAACTTCCGATTCAACAAATGAGCGCAGGGCGCGTGGAAATGCCGAGTCGAGAATTCGGAGTGCGGATTTGTGAAACATCCCGAAACCGGCATTCGCCTGATTCAACGCGCCATTGAGCCCGCATCGGTGCTGGTTCGCGTGAATGAGCGGTTCAGGTCTAATGGGCGTCGTCAGTGAAATCGTCATTGTTGAACTGATATTCGTCTTCGGGCAGGGCAGGGGGCAAATGCAGCCGCTTCCGCATGGCTCCGAATTCCTCCTGCAAGAGGAGCGGCTTGACCATCTGCGACGCCAGTTCGTTGGAGCGTTTTTGCAGCGCCGCCACGATGTCCGGGTGTTCGGCGGCAAGGTTGTTCTTTTCCGACGGGTCCTGGGCGAGGTTGTAAAGTTCCACCGACGCCGGCAGGGGCGTGCGCCAGACCAGTTTCCAGTCGCCCTCACGGATGCCGGCGCGGAATGGCTCGACGTTATAGACGATTTCCGTGCGCGGCGACGGTTTATTTTCGCTGATGGTTCCCCAGACGTTCAGGCCGTCGAGCGGCAGGCATTTTGCCGTTGAGGCACCGGCGAGCAAAGCGAGGGTCGGATACATGTCCACGACGTGAATCATTCCATCCGCGGTGATGCCCGGCGTGATGTGGCCGGGCCAGTTGGCGAGCGCGACCACCCGCGTGCCGCCTTCATAGAGCGAACCCTTGCCGTCGCGGTATGGACCGTTGTCGCAGGGAATCTTGACCTTGGACATGTCGAGTTCGCCGGCAAACATGGCGTTGCGCGTGCCGCCGTTGTCGCTTTGGAAAAGAATCAACGTATGGTCGCGCATGCCTTTTTTGTCCAGTTCCGCCACCACCCGGCCAATCTGGCTGTCCATGGCCGTGATGGACGCCGCGTAAGCCCGGCGGTCCGGGTCGGTGATGTTCGGGTACTGGTCCAAGTATTCCTTGGGGGCCTGATACGGTGTGTGCGGCGCGTTAAAGGCCAAGTAAAGGAAGTACGGCGTGGCAATACTTTGCCGGCCAATGTATTTCACGGCGTCGTTCCCGAGCAGTGTCGTCGTATAGCCCTCTTCATCGACGCGTTTGTTGTTGCGATACCAGTCCGTCACTCCGTGCTGCTGGTGTGTAAAATAATCCAATTCGCCGATGAGCGGGCCGTATTGATAATCAAACCCGCGTTGTTTCGGCCAGTAGGCCGGGTCAGCATGGCCGAGATGCCATTTGCCGATGATGGCGGTACGATAGCCGGCTTCCTTCAGCGCCTGCGGCAGGAGCCATTCATTGGTGGCCAGGCCATAAGTGTAGCCGGAAGGAATGACGAGCGTCTGCAAACCGTAACGCAATGGATAACGGCCGGTCAGGAGGCCGGCGCGCGTGGGGGTGCACATCGGCTGGGCATAAAATTGTTCCAGTCGCACACCATTTTCGGCGAGCTTATCCAGATTCGGCGTCCGGATGTCCGAACCATGAAAACCGACATCCTTCCAGCCAAGGTCATCGGCGACGATGTAAATGATGTTGGGTTTGGCATCGGCGGCGCGGGTGGCGGGCACACTGGCCGCGACAGCGGCCATCAAAGCGAAGGGGGTTATTCTCTTCATGATTTAAAAGTGGCGGCCGGTGAAGTAAGCCATCAACCGTCTTAAAGCAAATCCCTTTTCCGATCAAATATCAGGTTCCGGATGCCCTTTGGTGAACCGGCCTGAGACCTGTATTCGTCCGGCGTACGGTCTTTACGTTAACGGACTGGCGGCAAAGAGGCACGAGCAGCAGGAATAAAGGGACGAACGAAGTATTCCCGGTCCGCCTGCTTTTATTGTTGTTTCCATTCGTTTCTTCCGTAGAAACGGCGCTCCGGACTTGGCGGTTATGGTTGCTGGCTTCGGAACTTTAATGGGGGTTAATCCGTGAAATCCATGCGTTTGCCACAGGGTTTTGATTTCGGGTCTGGTGCCGAATCAGACACGGCGACCGGAAGGAACTGGCACGAAATATGCCCACTTCAGCACTGATGAATCAACACATTGGACCGCGAAAACATATCCTGGTGGTGGACGACGAACCCCTCGTTCGTTACACCGTGCAGTTGTTGCTCCGGGATGACGGCTATATTGTAGACGAAGCCAGAAGCGGCCTCGAAGCGCTGGCCCTGTTTGAGCCCGGTAAGTTCGACATGATTTTCACCGACTATCTCATGCCGGAAATGAAGGGGGACGAACTGGCCGCCACCATCAAAAGGCGCTCACCCAAGCAGCCCGTGGTAATGATAACGGCTTTCATGGAGAAACTTCAGTGTTCCGATTGCCCCCTGGGCGGCGTTGATTCCATCATCTGCAAACCTTTCGAACTGGAGACCCTGCGTTCGACGATCAACCGGTACGCACCCGACTAGAACCCTGGAGTTGGCGGTGCATAACCGGAAGACAGCGTCAGGGCTTTTTCAAAAAATATTGGGCCGACGTGGCAGAATGTCGGAGGCAACATCATCGCCCAAACCATTCGGGTCCGCAAAGTCGACTCATGGTGGAGGCGATGGGTTTGCCCGATCAGATTACCCGCCCGCCCATTGTCATTAAAAGACATGGATTTTTAACACAGTTTGTAATGTCGGCTGCTGCTTCCTCAGGGCAGCTCGTCGAGTTGGGGTTCCTTCCCGACGGCGCGACGGAGCTCCAAGCCAATTTAAAGATGAGGTGGAACACCGGTGGACGTCACCCACTCACTGAACGGCCGCATCGCTCCACATTCGGGACAGGAGGTGGCGGTGTATTGGGTTCCGCAATGGGGGCAGGCGCCTTGCGTGGCAAACGTATCAAACGGCTTCCGGCATTTGCCACACGCCCAGAACGCACCCTGCGGAGGCGCGGCTTTGCAATTGGGACAGGCAACACCGTCCCGACGCGGCGCATTTGCAACTTTCATTAACGCCCGCGCCTGCATCAGGCCGCCCCAGCAATTCAGCACGGCGAATCCGGCCAGGAGATAATACCACATTTGATTGGCCATGATGACCACCGGGATGAAAGCGGCAATGCCGATAAAGCCGATGACGGTGGCAATCATCAGGCTGCGCGCCCGGCCAAAGGCAAACCACAAAAGCGAACGCAGAATTTGTCCGCCATCGAGCGGATAAATCGGCATCAGGTTGAACGCGAGCAAAACGGTGTTGATATACCAAAGCGTCAGAACAAAAAGGTAGGCGTCGGGCTGGGTATCCGCCCAACCCGCCGACCGTGCCAGAAACACGACCACGGTCAGGATGGGAAACAGCGCGACGTTGACCAGCGGGCCGGCCACGATGCTCCACAATTGCGCGCCGGGACGCTGCGGCGGTGACACATAGGCGACGCCACCGAGCGGCCAAAGGATGATGTCGTGGGATTGACCGCCGACCTGCCGGCAGGCCAGTTGATGTCCGAATTCGTGCATCAGCACAATCAGGAACAGCGACAGGCATTCCAGCACGCTCCAGATGGAGGAAGAGTAGCCCTTGGCAGCGCTGATGAAATACCAGGCGGCGAAGAACCACGCCCAATGCAGATACACATCGATCCCGAAGAGGCGGAACAGATGAATGGAGCCTTGTTTCGTTGGCATCGCCGCGCAGAGCTACCAAAACGGCCCGGGTGGAACAAGTTATTTAGCCCGGATTTTCGTTTCCATTTCGTGACACAGCTTTAACCGCGCCGTCATGGAAATTGGCGTGAAACCGGCTTAGCTTGTCAACGTGGTGCCTCGCATTTTGATCGTGGACGACGAGCGGGATTTTGTTGAACTGGTGCAATTCCGCCTCGCCGGTTTGGGCTGTGAATTCATCGTGGCCAGCGACGGGGTGCAGGCGCTCACCCAGGCACGACAGTTCAAGCCGGACCTCATTTTGTTGGACATCCTGCTGCCGGACCTCGATGGGATATCGGTCTGCGAAATCCTCCGCCGCCAGCCGTCCACAAAAAAAATCCCCGTCATATTCATGAGCGCACTTTCCAGCGAGGTGACCAAGCGCACCGTGGCCATGCACGCCGATGATTTTTTCACCAAACCCCTCGATCTGGTCCGGTTGGAACGCCGGATTGCCGATTTGTTGCACCCGGAGACTCCGCGGGCGAACGGCACCGGGCATGGGCGGGAATAAATTCCGCTTCGCAGATTCGGGTGGCAAGGCTCCCGGTTCCAGGATTCCGCAGTGCCTTAATTCGAATTGGTATCGCCGACCGGTAGTGGTGCAAGCGGGAGCGCGTTGGTACCCGCATTTTCTCCTGCCAGGATAGGCGCAACGCTGCTTCCCGGCTCCGATGAGACCGCGGGGGGAGGAGCTTGTTGATCCAGGATTTTCTCGGACTGGGCCTTGGCACGAAACAGGACCCATGCGTATACCCCCAGTGTCAGGAACGCGGCTATGATGATCACGATTATCAGATAATGCCGAAAGTCGTGTTCTTCTTTCGTGCGACTTGAAAATCCTATAAACATAATAAGAAGCCGGCAGCTTTCAGGGTTGCCGGCGAAAAATTGAAACAAGCACGGCTGAAAATCCAGCAGATTTCGAATCCGGAGAGTGCCCGGGATTCGGCAGTGACACCGCTTGGTGGGCGAGGCTGCCGATGAGCCGGTTTTAGGGCGACAATGCGAGGCGACGGCGCCCCGCGAGGATCGGTCTTAGCCGGCTACAGTCCGATCGACGCTCGCTCCACGGAAAGTTGAATATAAACCGCCCGCCGGGATTCCGTCCGCTTGACACACCCGCGTTCAACCTTCATTTTAAATCATAATTGAAGTTATTACATGAGCACTCCACCGCAGTTGTCTGCCACCCTGCAATCGTTTGAAACCGGTAACGGCCGGCCGGGGAGATTTTATTCCCTGCCCGCGCTCGAAAAGGCCGGCGTCGGCCCGGTTTCCCGGCTGCCCGTCTCCCTCCGGCTCGTGCTCGAATCCGTCCTGCGCAATTGCGACGGCAAGAAGGTCACCGAACACAACGTCCGCGTGCTGGCCAACTGGCAGCCGAACGCGGAACGGACGGAGGAAATCCCGTTCATCGTGGCGCGCATCGTGTTGCAGGATTTCACCGGAGTCCCGTTGCTGGTGGATTTGGCGGCCATGCGTTCCGCCGTGGCGCGGCTGGGCAAAAATCCGAAAATCATCGAGCCGCTGGTGCCGGTGGATCTGGTGGTGGACCACTCGGTGCAGGTGGACGTGAACGGCTCAGCGGATGCCTTCGGGCGCAACCTCGAGATCGAGTTTCAACGCAACCGCGAGCGTTATCAATTTCTCAAATGGGGCATGCAGGCCTTCGACACCTTCAAGGTCGTGCCGCCCGGCATCGGCATCGTCCATCAGGTCAATCTGGAATACCTGGCCAAAGGCGTCTTGTCCGCAGATTCAACTTTCAACTCTCAACCCTCAACTGTTTACTATCCCGACACCCTGGTCGGCACGGATTCACACACGACCATGATCAACGGCCTGGGCATCGTTGGGTGGGGCGTCGGCGGCATCGAAGCCGAGGCCGGCATGCTCGGCCAGCCGGTTTATTTCCTGACTCCCGACGTGGTCGGCGTTCACCTGACCGGGGTGTTGCAGGAAGGCGTTACCGCGACGGACCTGGCATTAACGGTGACACAGATGCTGCGCAAGGCGAAGGTCGTCGGCAAGTTTGTGGAATTCTTTGGCCCGGGGGCCGCGGCCTTGCCGGTGGTGGATCGTGCGACCATTGCCAACATGGCGCCCGAATACGGCGCGACGATGGGCTTCTTCCCGATTGACGGGGAATGCCTGAATTATCTGCGCGCCACCGGCCGCAGCGAGGAGCATTGCCGCGCCTATGAAAACTATTACAAGGCGCAGGGTCTTTGGGGCGTTCCCCGAAAAGGCGACATTTCCTATTCCCAGGAACTGGAACTCGACCTTGGTACGGTGCTGCCGAGTGTCGCCGGCCCGAAACGCCCGCAGGACCGGATTGAATTGCCGAAGCTTAAGGAAAGCTTCGTCAGCACCTTCAGCAAACCAGTCACGGAAAACGGTTTTGGGATGAAACCCGAGGAATTGGGGAGGACATTTTTGGTATCCGGCGACGGCCAAATCGCCGATGGTGGTGGCAGTCAGGAACCGGTTTCCGCCCAAAAAGCGCAGTTGCAAAATACAAATCCGCAGACGGAGGCCGAAATGGCGAACAATCATCCGACGCCCGATCACACCACGGCGCGAAGGCGGACGTTTAAAAGTGAGATTCGCAACGGCTCGGTTCTGATTGCGGCCATCACCAGCTGCACCAACACGTCGAATCCCAGCGTGATGCTGGCCGCCGGGTTGCTCGCCAGGAAGGCGGTCGAACGCGGTCTTAAGGTGGACCCGGTCGTCAAGGCTTCGCTTGCGCCCGGCTCGCGCGTCGTCAGCGATTATTTGAGTAGGACCGGTCTGCAGCCGTATCTCGACCAGCTGGGCTTCAATCTCGTCGGTTATGGTTGCACAACCTGCATCGGCAATTCCGGTCCGCTCGCGGCGGTGGTCGAGGAGGCCGTTGTTAAAAATAACGTGGTGGCCGCGGCGGTGTTGTCCGGCAACCGTAATTTTGAAGCGCGCATTCACCAGAACATCAAGGCGAACTTTCTCATGTCGCCGCCGCTCGTCGTCGCGTTCGCGCTCGCGGGTCGCGTGGACATTGACCTCGCGCACGAACCGCTCGGCGAAGGCAAGGACGGCCAGCCGGTTTGGTTGAAGGACATCTGGCCGTCGTTGGGCGAAATCCGCGACCTCATGCAGACCGCATTGCAGCCCGACGTTTTCCGCAAGTTGTACAAGGATTTCGCCGCGCAAAATCCCAAGTGGAATGAAATCCCATCCAGCACCGGCAATGTTTATGAATGGGATGGCAACTCCACTTACATCCAGGAACCGCCGTTCTTCGGGAATTTTTCGATGCAACCCGGCGAAATCCGCGAAATCAGGGGAGCGCGCCCGCTGGCCATGTTCGGCGACAGTGTGACGACCGACCACATTTCGCCCGCCGGCTCCATCAAGAAGACGTCGCCGGCCGGAAAATATTTGATGGAGCATGGCGTCGAGCCGGCGGATTTCAACAGTTACGGCTCGCGGCGCGGGAACGACCGCGTGATGACGCGGGGCACCTTCGCCAATGTGCGCATCAAGAACCTCATGGTGCCGGGCGTTGAAGGTGGGGTGACCAGGTTTCAGCCGGGCGGCGAACAAATGTCCATTTACGATGCGGCCATGAAATATCAACAAGCCGGCACGCCATTGGTCGTTCTGGCCGGACAGGAATATGGCACCGGCAGTTCGCGTGACTGGGCGGCAAAAGGCACGAACCTGCTGGGGGTGAAGGCCGTCGTGGCGCAGAGTTTCGAGCGGATTCACCGCAGCAACCTGGTGGGCATGGGCGTGCTGCCGCTGCAATTCAAGGAAGGCATTCCGCAATGCGGAACGCAGGGCCTGAAGCTTGACGGCACGGAAACTTACGATGTCATCGGGCTTGGTCCGAACCTGATGCCGCAGCAGGACCTGACGCTTCGCATCACTCGCCGGGACGGCAAAGTGGAGAACGTGCCGGTCCGTTGCCGGATTGATACGCCCATCGAGATCGACTACTACCAGCACGGCGGCATTTTGCCTTTTGTGTTGCGGCAATTGGTGGCGAAGGCATAATTCCAATCCATTCCGATTATGAAATGCCCGAGATGCAATTCCATCCTCAGTCCCGTTGAATATGACGGCCAGGTGGTTGAAGTTTGCCCGGGTTGCAAGGGGGAATGGTTGCATGCGGGCGAGTTGCAGAAACTGGTGGAGCACCACGATGAAGTGTTCACTTCCGATGAAATCGCCTCATTGGACGCCGTCAATAAGGAAATGTTTACGGCGGAAAAGGACGATCACGATGAACTGAACTGTCCGGTCTGCGGGACTGTGCGGATGGAACATTTCAATTACGGCGATACCAGCGGCATTATTATTCACAAGTGCGCGCAGTGCGGAGGCATCTGGATGGACAAGGACCAGTTGCAGAAAGTGGAGGAAGTGGTTGACGGTTGGAAAGCGGATCTCGGTCAGGACGAGGCGAAGTACGGCCCGGTTGTTGAAAAAGTCGAAGTGGAAGAGCAAAAGGAGCTCGACAAGGCCGTTTCGATATCCCGTTTTGGTTTTATAAACGCCGTCTTACGACGGTTCTGCGAGTAGATCCCGCCAATCCTTTGCGCCGTTAATTGCCTTTTGTCTTAAGGCAGTTGATGTCGAAAGCTTGAAATTTGGGTTCTGGATTTTCATTTTGACTCCGTCTAGTGACCGATGAGTGCACCACCTGGTTGGCGTATTGCATCATTGTGATGTTGAAAAGTTAGCGAGTTGACTCCGGGAGCTGGTGCGGCGCGCTATTTTCTTTGCGCCGATCAGGGTGTATTTTGTAACCTTTAACGGGATAGTCATGCAAAAGATTGCAACCCAAAAAGTCATTATCCAGTGGAAGTATGACGTGCTCTTGGGCATGGTGTGTGTCTTGGTCACTGGAATTTTTGTTTGGAGCGCTGAACCCGGTTTTCTTGAATTAACCAGTCTTCAACCGAAGGACACCTACTACAATCTGTTAGTGCGGGGTTTTCGGGCTGGGCAACTCAACTTGCCGAGAGCAGCGCCGCCCGAACTTGCTCAACTAGCCAATCCCTACGATCCAGCTATCAATGCACCTTACGTATGGAACAGTCGTTCTCTGTTGCTGGACATGAGTTATCACAAAGGGAAGTTATACCTATATTTCGGGGTTACGCCCGCTTTGGTACTTTTCTGGCCGTATTTGATTCTCACTGGCCACTATCTCCTGCATAAAGATGCGGTCGTGATTTTTTGCGCATTGGGCTTTTTGGTGGCTGCGGGCCTGTTGCGTGCGGTCTGGCGGCGCTACTTTCCTGAAATGAATGTTTGGGTGGTGGTTGCGGGCCTACTCGCGTTAGGTTTAGTTACCGGCATACCGGAACTTCTGTCGCGTTGTGATGTTTGGGAGGTTGCAATAAGCGGCGGGTTTGTGTTTGTAATGCTGGCGTTGGCAGCGATATGGCAGGCCCCGCAGAAACTGAAACGACAAACTTTGTGGTTGGGGCTCGGCAGTCTGGCCTACGGGTTGGCGATAGGGTGCCGGCCATCATTGGTTTTCGGAGCGATAATTCTTTTGGTGCCGGTGGTTCAAGCGTGGCGCGTGAGAGCCGAACCAGGTTCGTACCGGTGGGCAGGATGGTTGTTGGCGGCGGCGGTCATACCGTTGACGGTTATTGGATTGGGGCTGATGCTTTACAATAATCTGCGCTTCGGCAACCCATTCGAATTTGGCTGGCACTATCAATTGGCAACTGCTTATGTCTCGAATACGGCCAGACAATTCAGCCCGCATTATTTGTGGGTGAATTTTCGATTCTATTTTTTAGATCCAATGCGATGGGCGGGTCATTTTCCTTTTTTGAAGGCCATTCCTCTGTCGCCTCTGCCATCGGGTTACTTTGGTGTGGGAGAACCTTATAGTGGGATATTGGGCAACTATCCATTGGTTTGGTTGGCTCTAGCCTCGCCGTTAGCGTGGCGAGGGAGACAAGCGAAAGACGCTTCCGGCTTACGTTGGTTTGTAATGGCCGTATTCACGTCTTTTGCAGTTTGTGCCTTGACCCTTTGTCTCTTCTTTACAGCCAGCGCCCGCTATGAAATTGATTTTCTACCGGCTCTTATGTTGCTGTCCGTTATTGGTATTTTCGGTGTGGAGCGGGTATTGGTGGGCTCGCCTTGGCGGTTCCCAGTGCGCTTGGGGTGGTGCCTGTTATTGGTCTATTCGTTGATGTTTAACTTGCTGGCGAGTGTCGAAGCCCATGCTGCGGCCGACTATTCCAACGGTACCACCCTTGTCAATCAGGGTCGCGTGGACGAGGGGATTCGATATCTTCGAACGGCGGTGGCCCTGGAGCCGCAGTCCGCGACTCGTCATCTCGGCCTCGGCTATGCTCTTTGCGCACAAGGACGAGTGCCTGAAGCAATCATACAATATCAGAAAGCTATCGCACTCCAACCCGACTCCGCATATGGTTACGACTCTCTAGGCAATGCTCTTTTACAAATCGGAGACATAGCCGGAGCAAAGACTCAATATCAAAAGGCCTTGGAAATCAAACCAGACTTCGCGGAGGCCTATGGCAATCTGGGGCGCAGCCTTCTTAGATTGGGACAGGTGGATGAGGCAATTGTTCAGTTACAGGAGCGTGTGGCCCTCCAGCCTGAATCTGCAGTAGCTCATAACGAGCTTGGTTATTGTCTGCTCCGTGCAGGGCGGTTGGATGACGCAGTTGATCAGTTCCAAAAATCATTGGAAATTCAGCCAGACAATTACGAAGTATGTTACATCCTGGGAACCACCTATTACAGAGAAGGGATGGCAGCCAAAGCGATAGCTTGTTATGGAAAAGTCGTTGAGCTTCGACCTCAATTTATACCTGCAAAATTAGAACTGGCTTGGATACTGGCTACGTGGCCGGTGCCGTCGGTCCGTAATGGAGAAAGGGCCGTAGCGTTGGCCAGACAGGCTGAGCACCTTACTACGCGCAAGAGTCCGCAGATTTTACGTACGTTGGCGGCGGCTTATGCGGAGGAGGGCCAATTCTCCAATGCGCTGGCAACGGCAAGAGAAGGATTAGCATTGGCGACAAGTCAATCTGACCCGAGGCTAGCGAGCGCATTGCAAAAGGAGATTGAACTTTATCAGGCTAATTCTCCTTGCCGTTATGGAAACAACTGAAGGTTGCCAATCATGTTTTCAAGGATCCGTCCTGTTCGCTTTAAAGCCAGAGACGCCAACCAGCCGATGGCCTTTCAGAATAATACAGCACTACCTTCGCACGGTGAGGGTGGGGAACCGGGCAACAGAATTTCGTCAACGTTGCGACGGGTTAGAGATTTCAGGCGTTTCGCTACACTCGTATCGTTATACGTGGGCGGAACCGGCGAAGACCGCCGGTTATCCTGAGCGGTTCGCGCAGGAAGCTCTTGGGCACAACAGCAAGGCGGTTCACTGGGCCTACGCGCGCAAGGCGAAAGTGGAATTGCCGCCGCTGAGTGAATATGAACAGCAACGGAAACAGTTTACCGTATTGCCTGCACCGGCGCGGGCCGCGCGCAATTGAAATTCAGTGTGCGCAATGTGATTCGGCAGCGAAAACTTTGCATGAGTTTTTATTTTGCCAATAGCTCACGATTGCATCGGAAGCTTTTGCCAGCCATTTGCTGTTGCGGCGCAATTCCCCCAGTTCCACCGTGGCGAAATATTTCGGGCCATTGGCTGGTGGATGTCCCAACGTTTTGAGCAACCCGGCATTGACCAGCATAGGAATGTCATGTGGTGAAGATCCCACAAACCACGCGGCTTCATCCGCCGTCAGCCGTGCTGGAGGGTTTTTCAAATTCAGAAAATGTTCTTTGTCTTGTTGCATCTTAAGGGCACCGGCACGAATCAAAATGTGTGCCGGTGTTCGTGTCATTCTAATGTGTCCTCTAGAAACCTTTCAATTTCAGAAGCCGGAATGAGTTTGTGACGCAGAGCCGATGAACTGTGAAGCAGACCGCGTTTGAGCAGTCTGTGAATCGTCATGTATGAGACGCCCGGCACCTCAGCGGTCTCTCGCATGGTGTAAGCCTGCCGGGGCAAGGCGGGGGTTTCCTCCATCCTTTCGGGTGTAGGCGTTCGTTTTCTCACGCCTAAATCTTAAGTCCGTTCTTTTATGCAACGCCACGAGTCATTAGCTTTTGAAACTAAATACTCGGCCTAAGACCCAAACCGTTCGGTGTCGGCCCGCGCGTAAGAATCCAAAGCAGTGTCCTGACCTTTCCATTGTCCCGCCAACGCGTGCTTGTTTTGGGTATAGTATTGTTTGGCCCGTTTTCGCGCGACGCTGAGCACGTGGCGCTCGCTGTCGTTGAACTTGCCATTGCCATATCGTTTGCGGTCTAAAAGCTCGATGTAGCCCCTCGAGAGGCGATTTATTTGGCCCGTGAGCGGGTGTTGCGGACGGGTGTGTTGAATTTTTCGCAAAGTGCGTATTTCCCTGATGAATTCGTCAATCAAGGTTTTGTCTGCCAGTCGCAAATTCCATTGCCGATGCTCGGTTTCATGAAAGGGCGACCAACCCCATTCATGATACTGTTCCCGCCGGGTTGCCTCCCTGCGAGGCAATTGCGGCCACATCGCCCATAACGTGTGAACCAGCGCTTTTTCATTTCTGTCCAATTGCAAAAAGGTTCTGGGAAATCGTTTTACCCCGAAGGTACGACGCATCAGTTCATAATTGCGGGCCGCCTCCTCGGCGCTATCCCAGTCCACGCCTTGGACTCCGTGCCGGCGGATTTCCTTTCGTTTCCACCACCAACGCAGCCTAAGCTCTTTTAGGGTAAGCCGCTTCTTTTTCATGCGCTGGATTTTGTTGGCCGACATTTTTCTGAATCACAACCCGGATGGACGAATAAATCCAGGGGCCTCATAAACGAAATCCAATTCGTTTGTATTGATTTCTTTGAGATGTCGTTTGTCGATTGCGACCTTTGATCCGTCGTCGTGAAGCAAGTGTGGTATGGAATTCGGATCATCTCGATCCCACTCGATCTCTCCATCAACGTGGGCAAGGCGACCGTTGTCGTTCCACACGGTTTGTATTCTGTAGGTTTTCGTGGGCATAAACAGGTGGGAATCGTGACGATTAATTTTGCAACTGTTTTAGTTTTTCCGGCGAAAGAAGTATTCTCCCTCTCGTTACTGCAAAGGGTTTAAAGAAATCATTTGATGCGAAAATTGACCGAGGTAAAACCCATAATCCAAAACTTACAGCATCAGCAGCAGAATCAGGAGGGGAATCCTTTGTTTTTGCTGTGATTGCAAGTGTTCCGTTTAGTAACGTGTTCATTTGGATTTTATTCAAATGGAACGATGGAGTTTCA
>DATJYM010000144.1:0-7790 GCA_035499615.1 Candidatus Acidiferrales bacterium
GGAACCGTGGAGATGGCTGAAAAGCTGTTGCCCGATATTGTGTTATTGGACTTGCGAATGCCGCGCCTGGACGGGCTGGAAGCCATTACACAAATCCAATTGCGGCAGGTCCCAAGCAAAGTGATTGTTCTGACAACGTTCGAAAGCGAACAGGATGTCCATGTGTCGCTCAAGGCGGGGGCGCGCGGCTATTTGCTCAAGGATACGTGCCGACAAACGCTGTTGGAGACGATCCGGCAAGTGCACTGCGGCAAGACGTGTATTCCACCGCGCATCGGACAAAAGCTGGCGGAAAATATGAGCCGTCCCGCCTTGAGTTCACGGGAGTTGGAAGTTCTTAAACTTATTTCGGAAGGTGAGAGCAACAAGATCATCGGTGATCAACTGGGTATCGCCGAGGGTACTGTGAAGACCCACGTCAAAAGCCTGATGAACAAACTCAAAGCCCCCGGCAGGACGGCGGCGGTAAGAGAGGCGGTTCATCTCGGACTTGTTCATCTGGCCTAAGTGGCTTGCAATAATTTAGCTCTCTCTTTGTGAATAGGCGGGAGCCTGCTTTAAGTCCAGTCGTGTTCCGGCTACGCAAACACTACTCTAATGAAGACCAATGTGGACGATTGCATTGAACAGACTGGACGAGATGAAATTCTTCGGTGCCGATAGGAGCGCACAGAAGATAGAGATGTTGAAACACATTCCGATTTTTCACGAGCTTACCCGCAAGGAGATTCTGGAGGTGGACGAACTCCTGCATGAGCGCATCTATGAAAAAAACGAAATCATTTTTGAGGAAGGCGATCCGGGCCATGGAATATTTATCGTCGTCAGCGGCAAACTTCGCGCTGACCCCGGCCACAATTTGTTGAAGAACGCAGTTCTTGATTTTGGCCCCGGCGAATTGGTGGGGGAATTGTCTCTCTTCGACGAAGCGCCACGCACGGCAAAGGTTGTTGCCATTGAGCGCACGGTGACGGTGGCTTTGTTTCAAGCGGAATTTTCTTCACTGCTGCTGAAAAATAAGAGTATCGGCGTAAAGGTATTGGTTGAGATTGCTCGAACCTTGAGCCGTCGGGCGCGGCAACTTCTTCTCCAGGAAAAGCACGCTCCGAGTTTATGAAGTCTTTCCCGCAACCCGGTGCCATCACGCTCTTGGTGGTTATTCTAATTACCTGCACGCTGCTTTTTTTATTCCAGAAAGTGATCTGGCTGGTTGTGCCATTCTTGTTGGCGTTGATGCTTTTCTATTGCCTCCGCCCGGCGGTGGAAGCGCTCGTGGTTCGCGGGATGCGCCACGAGACGGCCGCAAAAACCGTATGGATTCTGCTCCAATCGATCATGGCGACAATCGTCCTTGCCGTAGGGCTGCTATTCGTAGCCAAAGCCGGTACGTGGCAAACTGACTTCAACCGATATGTCGCTGGCGGAGAAAACCTGCTCAAGGGAACCGCCGGGATGCTGGAGAACAATATTCCGGTTTTTAAAAGCATGGATTTGAGCGGGCAAGTTGACCAGGTCATCCAGCAGTTCACCAACCGATTTGCGGGGAGAAACCTGTTGCCGGTCAGCTTGCAGTCATTGAAGTGGCTGCCGTCCCTGCTGCTCGTGCCGTATTTTATCTACTTCATGTTAAACGATTCCGCGCGGCTCAAGAAATACATCATCAAGAGTGTACCCAATGCTTTCTTCGAAAAGGGGCTGCTTCTGTGCTCCCGTTTGGACGCCACCCTCCAGAATTATTTTCAAGGATTGTTTTTGCTCACTCTTCTTGACACCGCGTGTCTGGCAATCGGACTCGAAGCCCTGGGAGTTGCCAATGCCATCTGGTTGGGGTTGGCTTCCGCAATTCTTGCCTGGATTCCCACTTTGGGATCTCTCATTGGCTGTGTCCTGGTTGTATTGGTTGCCGCCACCGACTTTCCCGACAGGGCCTGGATTGCCTACGCCTGCCTGCTTCTGTTTCTAAGCGTTCGGATGCTCGACGATTTTCTATTTATGCCGCTCACAATCGGTCGCAAGCTTCGCGTTCACCCTTTGCTCAGTGTGTTGATGCTCTGCCTTGGCGCCGCAGTCGCTGGAACAACTGGACTTGTTCTCGCGCTGCCTTTATTTGGAGTAGTCGCCGTGATTGGTGAGACGGTTTCTCAAGTTGTAACGGATCGGAAATTAAAAGCACGCTACCGGGCCACGCGACAACTTGTTCCTTTGCAGACAGCGGTTTGATTCAACCAACCTGTCCCGAATTCCCTCTAATGGGAGAGCGCAAAATCTCCCGTCAGGCAACGCTCCAATTCCCTCTACGTGAACAGTTCAATGCCTGCCTGACGCCCAATGGTTTCCAGTTTTTTGTTTGATTATCCTGTTGAATGAATATGGAGCGCCTGAACAATCGGCATCGCTCGTAAAAACTTAAAGCATGATTGAACTCGAACACGTCAGTTCAGATGAAAACTAATGGCGCATACGCCGTTTTCAAAGTGGTTGCATGGCTCGCGGCAATCGGCGTCTTATGCCCGTCTCACGCGCCTGCGCAGTCAGATTCTTCGGATGATGTGCTGAAGGGACTCATGGCACCCGGCTCGTCTGAAAGACCCTGGCGGCCGCCGGATATGATGGGATTTGCCGAGGTGATTAAGGCCAGGGTGCAACCGGAAGCTGATCCCCAAAAGAATTACGATTTGGCCGACCTCATTGACCTTGCCGAACGCGCCAATCCGGAAACGAAATTTGCCTGGGAACAGGCTAAACAGGCAGCAGCAGCAGTCGGCCTCGCGCAGAGCGAATATTTTCCAATCCTCGCGTTGAACGCTTCAGCAGGTTATTCGCGCGAGCCTGTCCCGGTGCCGGAATCCGCCACCACGGCGGGCTACCTGGATCTCAAAACTGAACAAGCGCAGCCGGTCGCAACGCTCGAATGGGTTCTGCTCGACTTCGGACGGCGCAAATCCAGCGTGGTTGCAGCGAAAAATCATTTGCTCGCAGCCAACTTTGGCTTCAATGCGCGGCACCAGGAGATTATTTTCAATGTGCAAAGCGCCTTTTATGAATATTGCAAGGCACGCGGGCGCATTGACGTGGCACAGTCCGCGCTCACCTCGGCGCTGGAGGTCCAGCAGGCGGTGGAGGAGCGTTTTAAGTACGGTCTGGCCACCGCGCCCGATGTTTCGCAGGCGCAACAGCAGGCGGCTTCGGCGACCTTCGATCTGGAGGACGTGCAGGCCAAGGAACGTGACACCCAGGTGGTTCTCGCTGAAACCATCGGCATCACGCCCACGGTTCCCCTGCACGTGGTGGATTTTTCAAAGCTGCCTGTGCCTACCAATCTTGAGGACACGGTCGAACAGGTGATTGACCGGACTTTGAAACAGCGCCCCGACCTCATGGCACAAGTGGCCCTTCTGAGCGAGAAGGAGGCTGAAGTACGCCACGCTCGCACGGCTTACTACCCGACCCTTGCGTTTGTGGGCGAGGCGGGTTGGTCGTTTGATAATTCGCAAATGAAATTTGCCGGCAATGAGCTTCCGTGGTCGTCCACCCAACAACCGGTTTGGGGTGCGGGGCTTTCGTTGACCTGGTCGTTGTTTGATGGAGGCTCGCGCAAGCATAAGTTGGAGCTGGCCGAGGCCGAGCACGCGGCGGCCCAGCACGCCCTGGAGAATTCTAGCGATGAGGCCATCTCGCAGGTTTGGCAATCCTATACTGACACCAAGCTGGCGATCAGCCGATTGGACGTGGCCACCGCATTGGTTGACGCCTCCGAAAAATCGTACCAACAAACTTTCGAGGCTTACCAAAACGGATTGAGCAGTCTCGTGGATGTTTTGTCGGCGCGGCGTGAACTGAGCCAGGCGCGCTACACGCAGCTCGACACGCGGGCGACGCTGCTCGAATCCACTGCCGCGTTGGCCTTTGCCTCCGGCGACCTCGGGCGGCAACTGCTGGAACGAAAACCTTGGAGACCTGAAAACTGAACCATGAATTTGATCAAACCCAACAAAATCCGCGCGGCAGTCGGCGGTCGCTTTATCAGCAGGATGCTATGGCAAACGGCCGCCGGAATGAATCTGATTTTACTGACCGGCTGCCGGGGCGCACCGTCCATCAATGTGCTGGGTTCGTTCTTTCCGGGGTGGATGTTTTGCATGGCTATCGGTGTGGTGGGAGTACTGCTGCTTCGCCTGGTTTTTATCAAGATAAACATTGAACCGCATCTGCCTTGGCGGGTGCCCGTCTATATCTGTCTTTGGATTTTAATCACGCTGCTCTCATGGTTGCTGTTTTTCAGGAATTGAAATTATGCCCGAAGAAAATCCCATTCCAGCCGAGCCAACCAAATCGGATTCAAAACCTGATCCGAAGCCGGATCCCAAAATCATCGGTCAAAGAATCGCTCTGGCTATCGTCATCGCCACGCTGCTCGTGGCCGCCATCGCAGCTTGGACGCATGATTACCGGCCGGAGACGGATGACGCGACACTGCGCGCGAATTTCATCGGCGTCGCTCCGCAAGTTAGCGGCCATATCGTCGAGTTGGATGTCAAGGACAACCAATTTGTCAAAGAGGGCGATCAGTTGTTTTTGGTTGACCCACGCCCTTACGAAGACGCGGTTGCCAGCGCGAAAGCCAACTTGAGTCTCACGCGCAAGGAAGTCGGGGCTTTGCAAGAGGCATTGAAAGTGGCAGACGCCTCGATCGTCAGGGCGGAAGCGCAGCTCCTTGCGGCTGAGGCATCGGTCGAACGCGCCGAAGCGGAATACGAGGAAGCGGATGACCATGTTAAACGGCTTGAGCCGTTGCT
Source organism: Candidatus Acidiferrales bacterium (assembly GCA_035499615.1). Taxonomy (GTDB): domain Bacteria; phylum Verrucomicrobiota; class Verrucomicrobiia; order Limisphaerales; family UBA11358; genus UBA11358. The sequence goes on from DATJYM010000144.1 coordinate 4,797, forward strand.
GGCAAAAGAATTCGCCACGGCCGATCAGCTCGAAGATGCGCGAACACGGCGATTAGTGGCAGACACAAGTGTTCGCGAGGCCCAGAGACTTCAGGCGGCGGCGGCAGCCGCTGTGGATGAAGCAAAAGTCCAACGCCTCAAGGCTGACGATGACATCGGCCAGGAAGGCGATGTGAACGCGCGGATCGCCGCCGCCGAGGCCCAGCTCCACGAAGCCGAGTTGAATTTGGAATACTGCCGTGTGACCGCGCCATTTAACGGCAAGGTAGTGAACTTCAACATTTCCCTTGGTGAGTTTGCGCGGGTAGGCGTAGATGTCTTCACCCTTGTGGATACGCGCACATGGTATGTCGTCGCCAACTTCCGCGAAACGTATCTCAAACATATCGAGGAAGGTTCGCCAGCGGAAATTTATCTGCAATTCAAAGGCGGGAAGCGGTTCAGAGGCAAAGTCGTCGGTCTCGCGTGGGCCGTCGTTCCCGAAGATGGAACCAGCGCGATGGGTTTGCCCGATGTGCCGCGCAATCTGGACTGGGTGCGGCTGGCGCAGCGTTTCCCGGTGCGCATCCAGGTGGAAAATCCTGACGACAGTTTCCGCGTCGGAGCTTCCGCCGTGGTGACCATTACCGGACCGGCTCCGGAACCAAACCCGGCGGCAAATCCGTAGAACTAGAGCACTTGTGACCGCGACGCTGACAGCTCCAAGTTTATGGATTTCCCAATTTGCGGAATTCCTGCGCCGTGAACTCGCTCCCACGCCCGGCCGTTGGCAGGCCACGCTGCGTATCACGCTGGCCTGCATCGCTTGCACGATTCCAGTAATGGCCTTTCATTTGAAAGAGCCGCTCTTTGTGATGATCAACATGTTCCTCGTCTCCAAAACTGACATCTCAACCACGGTGATGGGAACGCTTATAGGAATCCTTGCTGCCACTATCGGTTCCGGATTGTTGCTGCTCAGCTTTCTCTGCGTGCTCGACATGACGTGGCTGCGCGTGTTGTGGATTCCGGCAGGCATCGCGCTGGGATTACTGCTCACCCGGATCATGACAATCGGGGTGGTGGGATTAACCATCGGCATCATACTCGGCTTTGGCATTACACTTCCCGACAGCGGTTACCCGATCGAAACTTTGAACCGTTTGCCGTTCTACTTTTGGTGGGCGTGGACGCTGGGACTCAGTGTCAATCTAGGGGTGCAATTGCTGCTGCGCCCGGAAACTTCCAAGTCGGTGCTCCTGCGCGGATTGACCAGCCGCCTCGACGCGGTCGAAAGGCTGCTGCTGCGGCTGGCTGCGGCCAAACCCGCCGATGCAAATCCGTCGTCACTCGTTCCCCTCGCCATGGCAGGCGTGGTGGAACAAATGCGCCAGCTCAAGCTGACCGGCGCAGTCGAGCCCTGGCTCAAAAAATACGCGGCCGAACTGCGCGCGCAATTCATCGTCGTTGACCGCCTTGTGACGGCGGCGGTCGTGCTCGAGGCGCAGGGAGTTCCATCCGCGAATGGAGCGGTTCAAAAACGGCTCCTCAACCTGGCGGAAGCCTGCGCCCGCTGGCGCACCGCGATTCAGCGTCACGAGCTGCCGGCAATTTCCTCAGCGCCAGCCGCCGACGCCGGAACCATTTCGGATCAAGATGCCTTGCCGGCGCTGGCGGAAATGGAACGCGCCGCCGAGTTGATGCCCTTCACCTTTCCGGGCCGGGAATTGCCGGAGGAGTTGAAGCCGGTGCCTGGCCAGGAGAAAGGCGGAGTTCTCGTTCCTGATGCCTTCACAAATCCCGAATACATTCGTTTTGCCATCAAAGGAGCGCTCGCCGGTTTTATCTGCTATCTCATTTTTACGCTGTGGGATTATCCAGGCATTTACACTTCAACCATCACCTGTATCGTTTGCTCACTCTCGACGGTCGGTGCCAGTGTGCAGAAGGGCATCCTGCGTTTCGCCGGCGCGGCTGTTGGCGGCCTGCTCGGACTGATATCCTTGATGTATATCCTCCCGAATCTCGACACACTGGGAGGATTTTGGCTGCCGTTCGGCGCGGTCACGGCACTGGCGGCCTATATCAACTTCGGCAGTGTGCGGATTTCCTACTGCGGCTTCCAGATTGGCCTGGCCTTTTACAAATGTGTCCTGCAAACCTATGGCACCTATACCGAGTTGCGCGTGGTGCGCGACCGGCTTATCGGCATCGCGCTGGGACTCCTGGTGTTCGGATTAATTAACAGCCGGCTCTGGCCGGTGACGGCGCTGGGAAACCTGCGTGTGAAACTGGCGTCCATTCTGCGCACGCTTGCAAAACTCGCCAGCCTGCCCGACACGGATGAAGATCACGGACTGCGATTGACGGAGGCTTACGCCCTGCGCCTGCAAATTTATCAGAATTTCGGCGCGGTCAATGAATTGCTCGAAAGCTCGAAGTTCGAGTCCGGCGCAGAACAGCGCAGGTGGTTGGAAGTCGTTGGCGACACGGCGCAGGCGTTGTTTCTGCATCAGCTCGTCATCATCCAGCATCGGTCTGACTTGCGGCCGTCCTATGTGCCGGAGCCGCTACGTGCGGAGGCGGCCCGATTCCGGGCCACGCTGGCCGAGGTGATGCTGAATCTTGCCGACCGCGTGGAGGGCAAACCCGAAAGTCCCATGCCCGACCTTTTAGCCGCGCTGGCGGAATTTGAAAAAGCCGTCACTACGCAAATCAGAAATGTGACCGACGCCAGCGTCGCCACGCAAGTCCGCGCCCGTCTTACGCTCTACCAGGAAACCGTCCCGATTGTGATCAAACTGATGAACATGCGAACTGCGTAAAGAGCGGCATGACCAAAGCACGGCTCTGCTCGCAGCAATCCCAAAATCCAAGTTCAAATTTGTAAGGATTATTTTTTGCTAACGCGAACCAACCTTCCATAGTTCCGCTCGACTTTCAGAATCCCAGCACATCAGTGACTCGCTCGAAAGAAAGATCCCAAAAACTGTCGCAGGTACAATGGCACAAGGC
>DATJYM010000145.1:0-9394 GCA_035499615.1 Candidatus Acidiferrales bacterium
ATTTGTTAAAAACGTATTCGGAGTCGTTTCAATTGCGTCACCGACTGAGTCTGGCCTCATAGGTTCTACCCTTAACCACCCCGCATCAGGGACGCATTGCCAATTCTGCGGAACAAAAATGCCGATTTCAACATTTTCAGCAACAGCTTTAGAATCGTTTCTTGCCCAAATATTCAACGTCAAACTTGACTGTGCTGTATCCGCTGGAACATACAAAACTCCGAGGACTTTGTGGAATGTTATGTCTCTCACAATGAGAAAATCATTGGTGAGTTCAACTTTGTCTGACTGTGGAGTGGATAGCGAAAAAGTAAAATGTGGAGACGCCTTTATTTCCCCAATTGGTTTGTGGAATGCTAAAAAAAAGAACAGAACTCCCGTCAAAATTAACACTGCCACTAACCCCGACTTCACGAGCTTCACCCCTAACTTTTCAAAAAGATGTGCAAGGACAATGAGTCCACAACTAACGGCCAGAAAGCCAACGACGAAACCCCAAAAATGAAACCCAGCATCGGCCAAAGCGACTGCAATGCCACCAAAAATAATCCCCCCGGCAATTTCAGAGGCATCAATCAAAATGTCTTTTTTATTAGGATTTATGCCCTCTTGGCCATTTTGAGCAGCATTCCGGCTGGGATCATCATCGGAGCGGTTATTTCCATTCTCGTCCTGCATAAATCGATTTGCATTTCCCCTTCCAATTTGTAAATGAAATGCAGCCCAACAGAAATTAATTTCCAATTGTTAGGTGTGTGTAAGTTGACCGGCAAACCAGCATCGCTGCGTGGCACGACATTGTGCTCAAACTGACCAGATTCAAGCTCGAAATGATATTTCAGAATTCAAAAATATCATTATCGGAATCTCCCTCGGAAATTCGCGGAATTCATAAGATAATAGGTAGCTAAAGAGCTTGATGCGTTCCAGTTCGGTGCGGTTTGCGGGCGGTGCGGATTACATCACCGACAGTTCCAGCTAAAATGGGATTTTCAAGTCTTAAAGCCGATGATTTGTGAGCAAAAACGACGTGAATTGACCGTTGTGTAATTGTCCAATGCGCTAAATGGCGCATTGGAGTCGGCAAACTCGGTCCGAATAAACAACGCTTTGCTGGCTCCTTTGAAAAGCGGTCAGACCATTCTCACCATTCAAATTTCCGTACTATAAGACGTATTGGAAACAGCATTTTTAATTATTTAAAAGGCCAATCGCCTGCATCAAGCCCCAAAAGTCCTACCAATACCTCCAATTGCCCGTTGTCGGGCTTGCTGGTGCCGTCCTCCCAGGAACGAACCAAATTTGCTGCAATACCCATTTTTGCCGCCAAGTAGCCGGGTGTAAGGTTTCTCTCCACTCGTTTGACTTGAATGAGGTCGCCCAGCGTCTTTATGCTCGTCGGTAACGGCTTAGTAGTATTTTGTTTTCGTGTTTTTGGGCTGAATTTTATGGAAATCTGGCGTTGTGCAATACCCAGCAGAGCTACTCTCCCCAAGGAGAGGGAATAGCCGATGGACGATCTTTGTTTGCGCGATGACACCTCCAGCCAGTCCCGTCGAACCATATTCCAAAACGGCGGCAAACGTTTCTCCTTCTCCTGGGGGAGAAGGCCGGGATGAAGGCGGACGTCAAGACATTCTTTCAATCGCCAAAGTACAAATACGGCGTCGGCTCTGGTAAATCCATTCGGGTTTTATTCCTTCCCGCCAATCCGCTCCACATCCGCCAAATCTTGTGCCCGACCGGTAGCCAGTTTATTTCGCACGAGCAATTCCTTGCTGATAACCCAGACCGGCAGGCCGTCGAGGTTCGTTTCGATCTTGGTTTTCCAGGCTTCCTCGAATGAAACCGCCGTGAGGGAAGTTAACAGGTCAATCCGGTTGGGCGCGCGGCCCAATTGAACGACGGTTTCGGGTTTGCGGAAGTCATCCGGTTTGAATTCCGGAAATCCAAAGTCAATGACGGCGGCGGCAACCAGGGCGGCGTTTTCCGGCGAGGTTTCGATGAGAAAGTCAATGTCTTCTGTGAATCGAAGCAGGCCGTGATAGGCGACGGCATGTCCACCCACCAGCAGAAACTTAATCTTCCTGGAGTTTAATAACGCGACAAACTCTCTCAAGTCTTTGCTTAATTTCATCGGGGTAAGCGGAGGCGATTAAATCGCAGAGCATTTCCAAGCGCTGTTCCGGCGTGAACGATTGATAAGATTCGCGATCTGCCTTGTCGGCTTCGGCAAAAGAGCGAAATTTGCGGGCGACCTTTTCCACACCCGAATTTTACCATCTACAGGCGTTGGTTGACAGAATATTTTAATGCGTTGAGAAGCCCGGCTCGAAGCCATATCCCGGGTGGAATTCAATGGATTAGGGCTCATTTCCGGCACGAAAACGGCTGTAAAGTCGGTGGTTTTATGAGACAAACTTTTGCGCTTTTGGCCGCCGCAGTGATTTTACTTCTGACGGTGAAGCCGGTTATCGCCGCGCCGGGTATTGGCGACCGATTGTCGCTTTCCCTCACGAATAAATACGGTGACGTTCTGGCGAACCCGACTGTTACCCAAATCCTTGCTGACGGACTGGTCCTGCAACGCGGCACGATGGCCATGAAGGTCAAATACCAGGACCTGCCACCGGATATCAGCCAGAAGTATCAAGCCTTGGCCGCCGGTGTGATCAGGAAAGAAGTGAAACAGGGGGTGGCCAACGCTTACTATCTCGCCTATACGGGGGAATTACAGGCCGAACAGGAGGACCATCAGGTGGCACAGGAAACACAGGAAAATCAGGATGCTCAAGCGCGAGCCCAAAGCCAGTCCGCTCCCACCAATCAATACGTGATCATCCCCATACCCAATCAAAGATGGAACATCGGCTTCATCAATCTGGGATTCAGCAATTGGGACAAGAAGCGGGACGCCAGTAACCAATATGTCGTGCATGGACTGCCCGGACCGCTGGGATTCGATCTGGTCCTTTTTGTGACCGCCCCGGCGAACAACCTGGCCGGCAATGATGCCGTCTATAACTTCTACTGGTCAAACATGGCGCATGATTCATTGATCGACCCGCAGTCGGTGAAATTCGAAAGAAAAGATAAATTCATCAAGGTGTCCTACAGCGCGCAGGGCCAGCCCAATGTAAATTATTTTTTTGCCTGTGAAGGCAATTGGGTGGATCTGCATCTGGCGAAGCGGTCATTGGAACCGGGGGACGACAAATTGTTTGACAGGTTCGACAGCAGCCTTTCCTACGGCGAATAACCGGGCGGCGGCACCGCCCGGCCTCTTCAAATAGCAGCCAATAACGCTTGCCCAAAGGCGCGCGGCTGCTTACAGTGAGCGACCACTTTTCAGAATATGCATTTGAATCATCTGAACGGAATTCTGGCATTGATGTCGCCGCCCCCCTCGGGCTCGGGCAATCAACCGCAACAGCCGGTCTGGATCTCATTTGTCCCGATGATCCTGCTGGTCGTCGTTTTTTACTTCATTCTGATCCGCCCCCAGCAGAAGCGCGCCCGGCAGCAGTCTGAACTCCTTAAGCAGCTCAAGTCGGGCGACAAGGTGGTCACGTCCAGCGGCATCGTCGGGCTCGTCATTACCGTCAAGGACAAAACCGTTTCGCTGCGTTCGGCGGACGCCAAACTGGAGGTCACCAAATCTTCAGTGACGGAAATTCTCGAGTCGAGCGGCAGTACGACCGATTCCTAGGCCGTCCATGAAAAACAACGATTTTTGGAAATTCATCCTGGTGGCCTTCATCATCTGCTGGTCGTTTTACGAGATCTACCCGCCCACCAGCCGGGATTTGGTGAAGGAATTTGAAACGCGCGCGGTGAACCGGGATGCCGCGTTCTCCAACATTGTGGCGCAGGTGGGACCGCTGCAGCAGGAGCGCCCGGACCGTGAATTCGCCAATTTGCAGGAGGCCATCGGCACCAACGACATCCAGCGTTATTTCCCGTTCTTCAACGCCAAGGCCCAGGTGAATCCGAATACGTTCATCTTAAACCGGCTGCAACGCGACGCTGCGGGCAAAATCAAACTCGGTCTCGATCTGCAAGGCGGCACGGCATTCGTGGTCGAGATGGACACCAATGCGCTCGCCACCATTAATGCCGGTGAAACCAACGCCGTCGCGTCCTCGGAGGAAACCGCCGGGGCGATTTCCCAAGCCGTCGAAGTCCTGCGCAAGCGGGTGGACCAGTTCGGCGTCGCGGAACCGGTGATCCAGCCGCAGGGCGCCGATCAGATATTGATCCAGTTGCCCGGCTTGTCCGAGGCCGTCAAGGAAAGCGCCAAAGCGCAGATTCAAAAGGCGGCGTATCTCGAGTTCCGGATGGTCAAGGAGGACAGCCAGCAAATCATTGCCAATCACCTGCCGATTCCGCCCGGTTACGAGTTGCTCCGGCACATCGAGCCGCAGCCCAACAACCAACCGCCAGTAATTGAAGAGGCCATCGTCAAGAAGCGGCCGGAGAACGGCCTGCACGGTGATATTGTAAAAAATGCGCGGGTGGATCGGGGCAACATGGGTGAACCGCTGATTGACTTTGAGCTCAACGATAATGGCGCCAAACGATTCGCCGAGGTCACCCGCAACAATATCGGACGGCAACTGGCCATCGTACTGGACGGCCAGTTGTATTCCGCGCCGGTGATTCAGAGTGCGATTGAAACCGGTAGTGGCCAGATCACCGGCCATTTCACCCCGGAACAAGCCCAGGAACTGGCGAACGTCCTCCGCAATCCGCTGCGGGCCCCGCTCAAACTGGTTTATGCCTACGATGTGGACCCGACGCTCGGCAAGGATTCCATTCGCAGCGGCATCAAGGCCTCGATTTACGGCGTCATTTTTGTGTCCGCGTTCATGTTGATCTACTATCTGGTCGCCGGCCTGGCGGCCAATGTCGCGCTCGTCACCAACATCATTATTCTGCTCGGCGTCATGTGTTCGATCGGTTCGACGTTTACGCTACCCGGCATCGCCGGAGGCGTACTCACGGTCGGCATGGCGGTCGACGCCAACGTGCTGATTTACGAACGCATCCGGGAGGAGCTGGCCAAGGGCAAATCCCTGCGCGGCGCGATCAACGCCGGTTATGCCCGCGCCTTCGGCACGATTTTCGATTCGCACGTCACCACCCTGATCTCATCCGTCATTTTGATTTTGATGGGCACCGGCGAAATCAAGGGGTTCGGCGTCACGCTCACCATCGGCGTGGCCGCCAGCCTGTTCACCGCGCTCGTCGTAACGCGCTTGATCTTTAATTTCATGCTCGACCGCAACTGGCTAAAATCGCTGCCCATGCTCCACATCATCCGGAGCGCCAAGGTCAATTTCATGGGGGCCGCCACCCCGCTGTTTATCATTACCTGGGCGTTCATTGTCCTCTCGTTGGGTTACGGCGGCTTCGCGCGCGGTCAAAAACTCTTCGGCGTGGACTTTTTGGGCGGTGACAGCACGACGTTCGGCTTTGTCCAAAAAATCGGCGTGGACCAGATCCGTGCGGCCCTGACCACGATCGGCGAGAAGGATGCAGGTATCCAATACCAAAAGGACGCCAGCGGCGGCTCCGAAAACCTGCGCGTCACCTCTTCCAGCGGAACGGAATCGAAAGTGGAACAGACGCTCCTCCAGCAGTTTCCGCAGGCGCATTTCCGGGCCCTTCAACGCCAGCAGGTGGGCGCAACCGTAGGCAGGCAAATCCAGCGTTCGGCCATCATTGCCTGCCTCCTGTCCATGTTTGGCATCCTGGTTTATGTCGCGTTCCGCTACGAATTCTCCTTCGCCGTCAGCGCCATCGTCGGAGTGGTGCACGACGTTTTCCTGACCATCGGCTGTTATTGCATTGCCAACGCGGTTTCCGGCCGCCAATTCAACGCCACCGTCGTCGCCGCCGTCCTGACCATTATCGGCTTCTCGCTCAACGACAAGGTCGTCATCTTCGACCGTATCCGTGAAAATTTGAAGCTGGGAGTGCGCGGCACGTTCCGCGAGGTGATCAACCAGGCCCTGAACCAGACACTGAGCCGGACGATCATTACCAGCGGCACGGTGTTGATTGCCACACTCTGTCTGTTTATCTGGGGCGGCGGCGTCATCAACGACTTCGCCTTTACATTCCTCATTGGAATCGTCACGGGCACGTATTCGAGTATCTTTATTGCCAGTGCGCTGGTCTTGTGGTGGCACAAGGGCAATCGCCCGAACATCGGCGCATCCCAGGTGACCATCCAAGGCACGGCCACGGCCAAAGCCGTACTGCCGGCCGGATCGCAACCGTAATCCCGGGGTTCTTAATCCTGTCCTTCAATGCGGATTCAGGCCAGGATGACGGTTAAGATTGGGACTTGAACGGCCCGTGCGCCGAACCATGATTGCCTCAATTCACATCACCCGGTGGCACTGGACGGGGTTCATTTTTTGCATTCTGATCTTTCTGGCGCTTGACCTGGGTCTGTTTCATCGCCGGGCGCGGGTGGTTAAATTCAAGGAGGCCATCGCCTGGACGGCGCTCTGGTTCGCCCTGGCCATGTTGTTCGCCGGCGCCATGGCGCATTGGCGCGGACGGGACGAAGCAGTCCAATTCACTGCCGGTTATATCATCGAACTTTCGCTGTCGCTGGACAATGTCATGGTCATTGCTCTGATCTTCGGCTGGTTTCACGTGCCGCCGGCGTATCAGCATCGGCTGCTTTTTTGGGGCATCCTCGGTGCGCTGGTCATGCGCGGCGCCATGATTGCCGGCGGTATCGCTCTCATCCGCGAATTTGAGTGGGTCCTTTATGTCTTTGGCGCCTTTCTCGTTTTTGCGGGCATCAAAATGATTTTTGCCGGCGAACAAATCGTGCAGCCGGAAAGGAATTTTGCCCTCCGGCTGGCGCGCAAGCTGTTTCCGGTAACCCCCGACTTTGCCGGCGGAAAGTTTTTTACCCGCCTGGATGGCCGTTTCGCGTTGACCCCCATGACGCTGGTGCTGTTGCTGGTGGAGACAACGGATTTGATTTTCGCCGTGGATTCCATCCCCGCGGTGTTCTCGGTCACGCGCCAGGCCTTCATCGTTTTTACCTCCAACGTCTTCGCCATTCTCGGCTTGCGCTCGCTTTACTTTGTGCTGGCCGGGGCCATGGACTATTTTCGCTATTTGAAAATCGGATTGTTGGCAGTGCTGGTTTTTATCGGCGTCAAAATGCTGATTGAGCCCCACGGCCCGGCGGCACAATGGTTTCAAGTCCAAATTTCGACCGGCCTTTCGCTGCTGGTTGTGGCCATGATTCTGTTAACCGCCATCGCGCTGTCCGTCGCCGCCGCGTGGCGTGAAAAAAATAAACCACGGATAAGCACAGATGGACAGGGATGAAATATCAGCTTCCGGCTTCTCCCGCGGGAAACCTCCCGATTCGCCGACAAGTTTGCGGACAGGTTTTTGATTGTTTTGTCCGTGTTTATCTGTGTTCATCCGTGGTAAAGTAAAATGAAATTCCGCTGGTCCCTCGCGCCGCCGCAACCGTTGTTGGCCGGTCAACTGGCGGCCCGGCTGAACCTCCCGCCGCTGCTGGCGCAATGTCTGCTCAACCGCGGTTTCAGCGACCCCACGGCCATCGAAAAATTCCTGCATCCGCGCCTCAAGGATCTGGCCGACCCGTTCGCGCTGCCCGACATGGCGAAGGCGGTGGAACGGTTGCTGCGCGCCCGTGAAAAAAACGAAACCGTCGTGATTTTCGGCGACTATGACGTGGACGGTGTCACTTCCACCGCCCTGCTGGTTGAAGTCCTGCGGGCGCTCGGCTGGAAAACGGATTTTTATCTGCCGAACCGCATGGACGAAGGCTACGGCTTGAGTACCGAGGGCGTGGAAAATTGTTTCAAAAAATTCCCCGTCACCCTTTTGCTCGCGGTGGATTGCGGCTCCACCGCGGCGGACACCGTCCGTTCGCTCCGCGCCCGCGGCGTGGACGTGATCGTGCTCGATCACCACCAGGTTTCCCATCCGGCGCCGGAGGCTGTAGCGCTGGTGAATCCACAAGTTCGTAGGACATGTGTCGCGCCTGTCTCAAATCAAAACAAGGATGCCGCCCCCGGGAAATCAGAGGAGGAAGACCGGCGCGAAGACTGTCCTACGTTCACCGAATTATGTTCCGTTGGCCTGGCGTTCAAACTGGCCCACGCGCTGGTCAAACGCGGACGCGAAATCAATCTGCCCGGCGCCGCAGAATTCGACTTGCGGCCGTTGCTCGATCTGGTGGCGCTGGGCACGATTGCCGACATCGTTCCGCTCACCGGTGAGAACCGGATTTTGGTGGCCGCCGGCCTGCGGCGGCTCAACACGACGCAGCGGCCCGGACTCGTGGCTCTGAAGCAGGCAGCGCAATCACCACCCGTTCTGGGCACACACGACGTCGGCTTTCAACTCGCCCCGCGCCTCAATGCCGCCGGCCGGTTGGAAACCGCGGAGGAATCCCTGCGGTTGCTGCTTGCCGCGGATCTGGCCGGGGCGATGCCCCTTGCCCAAAATCTCGACGCACGGAATCGCGAACGCCAGAAGATCGAACGCGGCATCGTCGAGGAAGTCACCGGAGCGGTGCGCGCCCGGTTCAACCCGAAAACCGATTTTGTCATCGTGGAAGGGCAGTTGCTCTGGCACATCGGCGTTGTCGGCATCGTGGCGTCGCGGGTGTTGCAGGAATACTACCGGCCCACCATCATCCTCGGGGGTGACGGCAAGGAATGGCGGGGATCGGGCCGCAGCATCGCCGGTTTCGATCTCGCCGCCGCGCTGCGCGAATGTGACGATTTGCTCGTGCATCATGGGGGGCACGCGATGGCCGCCGGGTTGAGCATCGAGCCTGATAAAATCGATGCACTGCGGCAGCGGTTGAACGAACATGCGCGTCGCGCATTGAAACCCGGGGATTTACAGCCGCCACTCCGTCTCGACTCGGAAGTGGGGTTGGAAGAAATCACACTGGAAATGCTCCAGGCCCTGTCCCGTTTGAAGCCGACCGGACAGGGCAATCCCGGCGTGCAATTTTGTGCGCGCAGTCTGACGCACGCCCGGCCGCTCCAGCGCATCGGCGCAGACAAGCAGCACGTCAAGATGTGGGTGACGGATGCCGCGGCCACGCTGGAAGCGGTCTGGTGGAATGGTGGCGGCGAATCGTTGCCGGTCGGAAAATTCGATCTTGCCTTCGCGCCCGGTGTCAATGAATTCAACGGCCGAACGACGGTGCAATTGAAGGTACTCGATTGGCAGGCGGCCGGTTAATGTAGCCGCCGAGGTGACGAGGCGGAATTCATTCGGAAATCCCAATGCCCAAAGTCCGATGGAGGTAGGGTCGTCTCGCCGAGGCGACCGAAAACAGAGACGGACGGGTTGGCGCGCCGCGCCGACC
>DATJYM010000146.1:0-7032 GCA_035499615.1 Candidatus Acidiferrales bacterium
CTGTAATTGCTCGCCACCTGCGGACTGAAGACCACCACCACCGCCTGCGTCTGCCCCGCACCCAGACTGTAGCTGCTCCCCGATACAATGCTGAATGGCGACGCGACACTGGCACTCCCGCTCAATGTCCCCGTCCCCATGTTCTTCACCGTAAAACTGTTCGTCACACTCGTCCCCGCCAGCACCGTTCCGTACCCGATGCTCGCCGGACTTACCTGGATGATCGGCGCGGGCACCGGCACATTGGTCGCACTGCCCGTCACCGTCGTGGTTGTCCCGTTGCCCCCGCTGAAGCTTACACTCTGATTATAATTGCTCGCCACCACGGGACTGAACACCACCACCACCGCCTGCGTCTGCCCCGCGCCCAGACTGTAGCTGCTCCCCGATACAATGCTGAACGGTGACGCGACACTGGCACTCCCGCTCAATGTCCCCGTCCCGTTGTTCTGCACCGTAAAACTGTTCGTCTTGCTCGTCCCCACCAGCATCGTCCCGTACGCAATACTTCCCGGCGTCACTTGAATGATGGGAGTGTTGCTCACCACCACCCCATTCGTCGTATACGCATATGGCCCAATATCCCAATTCCCCGTCGATACCCGGTTGTTCCCGTCCTTGTCCGTCGTGAAATACCCCGACAAATTGGTGCCCTGGCCTATCAAGGTCGTCGCCCCGGCCAATAGATGGAAATTGTTGTTGGTGCCTCCGCTAGATGAGTAACTGACGAAATTGGCCGGGCCCTGGGCCGTGGTCAGAAAAGGGTTGTTAACCGCTACTACGGTATTGTCGTTATTGAATGACAGGTGACCCCCGTTGATGCTCACGTTGTTGGCCACGATGTCGCCCACAAAGACCGTCGGATGCGTGCTCCCGGTCGGGTTTTCCAGCACCACCGTACCCTGCGCGCCAAATCCATCGGCCAGGTTATTGGCGATAATAATATCATTATACTGGCAGGGCGAAGTGCCCGTGTACCCGCCGTCGGTGCCGAACACGATGGCCCCAGGATAAACATAGTTACCGCCCATGAAGAACAGGTTGTTATAGACCCGGACATGGGTGAATCCCCCCCAATAGGCATCGGCAAACAGCGCGTAATTCCCAATATTGACGATTTTGTTGCCGTAAAATTCCAGGTAGCTGTCCGGCCCGGTGGATTGCCATCCGTCCTGATGCTGGCCGCCGGTGTAGGTCGTATCGTACCCGACCACCGTGTTGTTATAGAGACTGTAACCCACACCTCCCAACTGAAAGCCATCGGCCCCATCACCCGATGCCCCCGCCTGATGCGGAACGTAAACGGCGTTGTCGTGTATCAAATTCTGGTGCCAGGTCGTGCCGTTAAAACCCACCGACATAAAATGGTCGGTGGTGGGGCTGGTCAGATACGCATAGCAGTGGTCTAATTCAAAGTTGCTGACCCCCTGCCCGTCGATGCCGTCGCTCAAACTGCCGGACGATGAACCCAGATTGATGTAGGAAATCCTCACGCCGGTGGTACCGTTGATATTTGCCGCCTGGCTATAGCCCGAAATCACAAAATGCTCATTGCCGTCACCCGCATCGCCACTGATTACGCTATAGCTTGGCGCTGTCAGCCACGTTCCCGAACCGCTGAAGGTAACGGTGCCGTCGTGCGCCGCATCCTGGCCGATCTGATAAGTGATCGGCGCACCGCTGTTGCCCCCGGCCGGTTTCCAATTGGACACCGAATAGGTGTGTGAGCTGCCGCCGGCGCCACCCGAGATATAGACGGTGTCCCCGGCGCTGACACCGGAGATTTGCGAAAGACTTGTCCAGGCATTGGCCCACGACGTCCCGTTGTGGGTGCCGGCAGCGCTGCTGTCCACGTACCACGTCGTGGCCGCTTCGGCAGAAAACAGGGTGAAAAAAATCAACGACAACAAAAATCTCGCTGCAAGTTTTTTTGTCTTTGAATGGATACCGGTAAGATCGGGAGCAACAACTTTCCAGCTGCTTGAAAACGGCCAGCCGCACAAAAAACAACTTTTCATATTTTACGTCGCCTGGTTTTAGCAGGTTTACTGCCAAAACGGCGTTCCTGTCCACGTGCGACTTAAACTTCAGCGCTGACAAAATTAATCCCAGAGCGTCCCGTTCGAAAACACTCCGAGTCAAAAAATTCCACGGCAATGGCCCAAAATTATACAAAGTCTTCATCTCTTTGCGTGCCCGGCATTTCATTCTTCCTGACCGATTCCGAATTTTAACTCAAGACCGCTGATTCCAAATTGCGTGCGCCATCAACCGGCACGGCGGCGTGCTGCACCGCTGTTTCTGTAAGTTCCTGGTAAGCCCACACCGGCACGCCGGCAATCAGGGCGAGCAGCCAGAACCAAAAAACCTGAATCTGATCGAAATAGGATACCGAAATAAACGCGGCACAATGAGAAGCAAGGCAGACGCCCAGTGCCCATATTAACATCCGGTCAACGGCCGGTTTGACTTCATGGCGGACAGCCCGGCCGATGATCTTGAAACCAGCTGCAATCATGGCCACGAACAAGCCAAGCCCCCAAATGCCACCGTGAATCCCCTCGGCCACATATTGGTTGGTGATGTCCATCATGTTCGGATTATTGGGCATGACCTCGCCACCGGGAGCCCAATTCGCCGTGTAGGAAGTGCCCACCACCCACCACTGGCCCAAATGTGTCAGGAATTGTTCTATCAACCAGGATCGATGCCAGCCACCGCCGCCAACCACGTCGCTCACCTTCGCGATCAGATACCAAACCGGCGCATTCATAAAGAGCGTGAACGCGATCAGCAAAGCCACAATGCTGCGCCGGAAAATGTACATCCGTTCCCGCATCGGCCAGAGACCGAAACCAATCATGGCCGCCAGGAACGTAAGCAGCGGACCGCTGGATGCGGAGGCGATGGTAATAATCAGGGTCCCGATAATACCTCCGATCGTCAGCCACTGACCACGGCCGCCGTTCCGCCAAAGTCCCGCCAGGAGAGGAAAAAGCGTGGCTCCGAAAGTGCCTGCCAGAATGGGTTGGAGAAAGGGACCTTCGGCACGAAACCGATCACCTCGTTCCATCGGGACTTTGGGAACACCACCGAAGATATAAAACAGGTCCTGATGCTTTACCGTTTCCCATGCCATGCAAATTCCAATGCCAATCGCCACAAAGGCAAGCAGCCGAAGCTGAGCCAGAACATCTTCATGGGTCCGCATCCAAATCCGAAATAAAAAGTAAGCACCCGTGGCGTCGTAAACGGCGCCAAATGTCTGAGCGCTGCCACCCCGCAACATCTCGCAGACAAATCCTGCCAGCACCCAGCCGATAAAGAGCTTGTCCATCGTCGTCAGTTTGAATCCTTCCGTTTCCCGACGCATCCATATCCGGCAAAGACCCACCAGGACCAGAATCCGCAAAAAATAAAAATGCAGGCCAAACAATGGAATTTGTTGGCCCAGGGGCACGAACGCCGCGATGGCCAGCATGGCTCCCACCGCGTTCCGGCGACTCGACCTTAAAATGACAAAAGACATCGCCAGCAGAAAAATCAGTGCTAGCGGATTAACATTCATTCAAACGGGTTACTTTCATTTGTTCACCGGTTCCTGACGGCATTGACGGCCGATGGCTGGCCGGCCAGCGGGGATGCAACGGCACAGGCAGGTAGGTGCAGAATAACAGCCCGAGGGATTTGATCAGCGAGGCCAACCCACACGGGTCAGCGAGGGAAGACTTCAACTGCGCTCGCGCCTCAAATGCCCTTCCCGAGCCCATGAGCAACTTGGCATAGTGGCGCCGTTTCGACGCGAACGCCCGCTTGAAGGGTTGAACGTACCCGCCTCCCGGCGCACTTTCATGCAAGCCGGCCAGAAGTTCAAAGGCGCGCACCGCCACACCGACCGTTTCCAGACGATTGGACGAGAGAGAACCGGGTGTTTCCCGATAGGCGACCAGGGGCAAAGCCGTATATGCAACCGGACCGAAAAACGGCAAGACGTTCATTAGAAAGAAATCTTCGGCTCCGGTCAATATCACCGGAAACGGTTCCCGCCCCATTTGCGCCAGCACGCGTTTGGGAATGCAACAAAAACTCATGGACCCAAACGGACCGGGGCATCGGTTATAAAGTTCCACAAAACGTTCCGGTTCGATCAGTTGGTAGTCCGGGGACGCGACAACGGGTGCATGGTTCCAAACGTAAGCGCCGCCGCTTCGAAAGTTGACATGCCCGGCAAAGACGGCAGCCATCGCAGAGGCATTTTTTAACCGCGTACATTGCACCTCCAGGTACTTGGGGTGCCAGATGTCATCCGCATCCAAAAAGGCGATTACTTCGCCCTTGGCCTCCTGACATAAGAGATTTCGGGCGTGAGCCACGCCCCGGTTGGACTGGCGGAAAACCCGGATCCGGGGTTTAAATGTCTCCAAATGTTGAAGCGTATCATCCGTACTGCCGTCATCCATTACCAGGATTTCGTCGGGCGCAACGGTTTGCGCGAGCACGGATTCCACGGCCGCATCAATCGTGGCCGACGCGTTGTAGGCAGGGATAACGACGCTGACTTTCATATCGTTGGCGCCGGGCGGTCAATGGCATCCCGATAAATTTGAACCAGTTTGACGCCGGCGGCGTCCCAGGTGATTTCGTTCAGAGTGGAGAGCGATGCCGCCCGCATTCTACCCAACAAGGCGTCGTCTTCAGCCAACAGATTCAGATGCCGGGTCAAGGCCGCCACGTCGCCCGCCGGATGGACCAGCGCGTTTTCGGAATCACGGCAGACGGCACCGCTGGCATCCGACACCAGCAGCACACAACCACAACCGCGGGCCTCATAGGTTGCCAGGGCACTCCCTTCCTCGATGCTGGGAAGCAACAGCACATCGCTGCGGCGCATGAGATCCGGAAGGTCATGGCGATGCCCGAGAACTTTCACGCTGGGATGGCTGAGCGGTTTGGCGAGCAACTCGGCATATCCGGGGATGAAGGCACCGGCGATTGAAAACTTCCCTTTCTTGTGGGCCGACGATTGCAGCCAGGCATCCAGTGCATAGTGCAAGCCTTTGCGGGGCGCACAGCCGCCCACGAATAAAACGTTTAAACCCCGGTAACGCTCCGGCGGCTTGGAGTCAGGGTAATATAACTCACGGTCGTAACCATACTGATGTCTCATCAGTTTCTCCGGCGGAAATCCCTCTTCCTGGAAGGTGCGCGCGACAAAATCCGAAGGACACAACAGGTAATCCGTCAGCTTGTATTCCAATTCTTCGCGCTCCAGCACTGCGGGGTTGTAAGCGTGTTCGTGGCGGACTGGCATGGACACCCCGAGGCGCCGGCATTCTGTTTGAACCCTCTCGTAGGCAAAGCGCGTATGCGCGTTGGGTCGCTCCAGAACGGTGCGAATGCCGAGCTGTTTTGCCGCCCGGATGGTTCTTAATGCCGCCAAAGGCCATACGTGGACGACATCCACCTTCCCCGCCAGGTTTCTTAATTTTCGGGCAACCAGCCAGTCATGCAGCGCGCAAGCGCGCCGGCTTCCCAGCAGCTTATAGGGAAGCCTCAGTCTATGCCATGCCAGTGTGGTACCAACCCGCACGGATGCCGGCAACGCCCGGCTGACGGAACCGGCGAGAACGGTGACGTCCGCGCCGGCTGTCGCGATTCCCTTGACCTGATACCAGGCGGTGGTGCAAATGCGCGCCGCTCCCAACCGATGAGGAAAACTATAGAGTACGCGCACAGGTCCATGGTGGACAGGCATACCTAAAAAAGCTCGCGACAACCCGTTAATCCACCCGGCTTCAGAATGGCAAATGAACGTTTTTGCACGTAGTGCAACGTTATCCTCTTAATTCCACGCTCCCCAATTTATTCACCAATCGGGGCTTCCCCTTTGTCAACGTCTGCAATCTGCCTCTTATTTTTTCCATCTGGTCCCTTCGTAAAAAAGCGACATGCTCCGGTGGGATGCACGGTTTCCGGCGGCTGATAATCCAGGACAAATACCCGGACAAACGAACCAAACTGCCAATTAGAAACGGACTGACTCCAATTCGACGGCAACATTTAAACAGTTCAAAGAGCGGATGAGAGCCGAACGAAGCGTCCATCTGTCCCATGCGAAAGAGTCCCCGCCAGCGACCGCCCGCACTCGAGGAAGGGCGGCAGTGAAGCACGGGTAACTCTCGATATGCCTTGTTCTCCCAGCCCGCCATCTTAGCCGAAATTTGAGCGAGCCAATCTGATCCGCCATGAAAAAGAGGCGTGTAACCGCCAATTTGATCGAAGCACGCTCGACGAAACATTTGGACGCCACCGGCTACAGAATCCTCCGAATTGCTAGTTCTGCACTTCCAAACCCCATGGTTGCGCTCACTAATAAAGCCGCCCGCTATGCCCAGTCGCTTGTTTCGTTGGAATTCCTTGAGGACATTTTCATAGTAGTCATCCCGCGCGCAAATAATATCGGCATCGTGAACTCCGATGAAATCGAATTCCAAGGGTCTGGCCAAATCGTACGCCGCCGTGATGGCTTTATACTGGGAGCCGAAGTTGCGCCCCCCGCGCGAATCGGCGGATTGGAGGCGGATAACTGAATACTCCTTTGCGAAGCGTTTGACTATCGAAGCCGTCTGGTCCGTCGAACCGTCATCGACAATAAACCACGCCAAGGGGCGAACGGTTTGGCGCAAAACAGACTGGATAACCTCAGCGACGTAAGCCTCCTCGTTTTTGGCCGCGGTCAATAGCACGTATCGAAAATCATTCATTTTGTTTCCAGATCAATTCCAACACAATCCCGTCCTGATCCGGTAAGACGGGTTGTTCAAAGGGCAACCGAAGACTCACGAAACAACCATTTCAGGCAGGCGAGGCTCCGTTTCACTTTATACTGGTAACCGGGCTGCGCCCCATGGTGAAACAAAAATGCGAGCGAATATCCCAGCGTGCGCAGCATCAGATGCAAACACGAAATCACGAAATAACCCGCCGTGGCTATTCGGGAGTGATGTTTTTTCCAGTACTGCAAGTCGGCCC
>DATJYM010000147.1:0-32951 GCA_035499615.1 Candidatus Acidiferrales bacterium
ATCGAGCATGGCCAAACCGGGTCCGGGCAAGACGTGGGTTTTTATTGAAGAAAACCCCTTCACCATTGACGACGGTTTTTTTGCCATAGACCCCAGGGAAACGACCCGATGGTACAACAGTCCGGCGGTTCTGCATGGCAATGCCAGCGTGCTGGCGTTTGCCGACGGGCATTCGGATGTCCATCGGTGGACCGACAGTTCAATGATCACCGAACAACCATCACCGCCGAACGGCAATACTGATAATTGGCCCGCAGATCCGAACTCGGGGGATTTGGCGTGGTTGATCTCAGCCAGCACAGCTCCCCAATAAATAGAGCGCGGATGAAAAATGATTTCCCGGACAAGGTTTGCGACCGCCAGGAAAATTATGCCGCCGGGGAATCCAAATTGGGCTTGGGCGCGTTGCGCACCAGCTCGGCGGCGCGATGGGCGGCTTCCGAAATTTTTTTCAAGTTCGACGCCAGCGTGGCGTCCTCCCGATGGTTAAAAAAAAGACGGTCGGCATGGCCCTGGACGACGGTGAGGAGATTGTTCAACTCATGCGCCAGCGTGGCCGAAATATGCCGGTCGGAATCAGACCTGTGATTATGATTTTCTCCGCCGTTTGGTTGAAGCGGCGAATCCATGTTTTTATCCAATGATTCAAAAGACGACATCACCATCCTGCAAAGCAGCCGGCGGGCCACATTTTCCTGACGCCTTATCCATTGCTTCAAGACAAACTGTGCCGGGACAGGACACGGAAAAAGCGGAAGGCAGAAGCAGGAATGAAGAAAGCAGGGCGCGGCCTAAGGAGTGCTCGCACAAACGATTCGTTGCCTCGTCGCCTGCAAATCAGGACCCCCACCGCGCTTCCAACTTGTTTCTTCCTTTTTCCTTCTCCATTCTGCTTTCGCCATGAACGCCGCGCCCGCTTCCCTCGGCCTGATTGCCGGCAACCGCACGTTGCCGCTGGAATTTGCCCGTCAGGCGCGCGCGGCCGGCGTCAAACGCCTCGTGGCGGTCGCGTTCAAGAATGAAACCGACGCGGCGCTGGCCGCGCTCGTGGATGAAGTCGTCTGGCTCAAGGTGGGTCAACTGTCCAAAATGATTGCCGCGTTCACGGATCGCGGCGTCCGGCAATGTGTCATGGTCGGTCAGATCGCGCCCAAACATCTGTATGATCTCCGGCCCGATTTGCGGGCCATGGGATTGCTGTTGCGTCTGAAGGAAAAGAACGCCCACACCATTTTCGGGGCCATTGCGGATGAACTGAAGAAGGACGGTGTGGAATTGATTGAAGCCACACCGTGGCTCAAGCCGCTCATGCCCGAGGCCGGTTTCCGACTGGGCCCGGCACTTTCCGCGGAACAAAAAGGCGACGTGGACTTTGGTTTTCGCATGGCCAAGGAGACGTCACGGCTCGAAATCGGCCAGACCGTGGTCGTCAAAAGCGGTGTGGTGCTCGCCGTCGAAGGCTTTGAAGGCACGGACCAATGCCTCGCCCGCGGCGGCCAGCTGGCGGGCAAAAATGGCGGCGCCGTGGCCGTCAAGGTCGCCAAACTCCATCACGACATGCGATTTGACATCCCCTGTATCGGCGCGCAAACCCTGGAAACCTGTGCCGCGTCGGGCGTGTCCGTGCTGGCGCTCGAAGCCGGCAAGACGCTGTTGCTGGAACAGGAGACTTGCGCACAACTGGCCAAAAAAAATAAGATTTCCGTGACGGTGATTGGTTAAACCGGTTAAATAAGCCAAATGAGTGACCGTTCAAATAGGCGATGGATGCGCTCGTTTAATGTGTTTAGCCAGTTACTCGTTTAACCAATCACTGACCCATGCTCACCGCTCACGAATTATTCGGATTCATGTCGCCCAACCTGGCGAATGAAATCCTCGGTTACACCCATGAATCGGACAAGCCCACCTACAAGGCCACGCTCGGCGCGGTGGCCCAGGCGCGCCACGTGCGCCCGGTGTTTCTGGAACGCCAGCCGCGCGCCCAATGCCATGCGACGATCATTGCCACCCTGTCCAAACCGGGGCTCGAAACCGCCGCCTCCGGTCTCATCCGCGTGTGGCTGGTGAAAAAGCATCGGCAGATGCTCGTGGATTTCCTCAACGCGCTCGGCCTGCCGAACAACGAAGGCGTGGTGGATGATTTGCCGGCGACGATGGACGACGCGAAGCTGAAGGCCGCCATTGACGTGTTGCTGGCCAAATACCCGGGAGAAGCCGTCGCCGTGTATCTGAATGCCTTCAATGATATGAACGAAGCAAACTGGGCGAATCTGAAGACCATGCTTGAAAGCGACAAGCGTTTGCAATTGGGTGCGACTGCTTGAACCAACTGCGAACATTCAGGTGTCTGTCCTGATTGGGAACGGGTGTCCGGCACGCGAAGGACACGGGATTGTCTGGCAACGCTGCGGGGCGGGCTTCTAAAAATCCCAGTACACAATTTTGGGGTGGTTTTTCATAAAATACTGCTGGCGCGCCCGACGGGCTGTTGTATCGTCAGTTCGCCCGTGCCACTGGAATTTTCCGCGAAAAAGGCATCACGCAAAATTCTGGCGTGGGGCCGGCCCATGCCATTGCGCATTTTTTGCAAACAAAGCATCGCAAAGAAGCGCGGCAGGGGGCCCTATTTTTAACTGATACGACAAATGGAACCACAAGCTGACATTGCATTGATCGGGCTGGCCGTCATGGGCCAGAATCTGATTTTAAACATGAACGACCACGGCTTTACCGTCGTGGCCTTCAATCGCACCGTTTCCAAGGTGGACGATTTCCTCAATAACGAGGCCAAGGGCACCAAGGTCATCGGCGCGCATTCGCTCCAGGAAATGGCTGCGCTCCTCAAAAAGCCGCGGCGGGTCATGCTCATGGTCAAGGCCGGCCAGGCGGTGGACGAATTCATCGAGCACCTGCTGCCGGTGCTGGAGCCGGGGGATATCATCATTGACGGCGGCAACTCGCTGTTTGAAGACACCAATCGCCGCACCAAGTATGTGGAGAGCAAGGGGCTGCTGTATATCGGGACGGGTGTGAGCGGCGGTGAAGAGGGCGCGCGGCACGGTCCCAGCATCATGCCCGGCGGTTCGCCCGCCGCGTGGCCGCACGTCAAAAATATTTTCCAGAGCATCGCCGCGAAAGTGGCCGACGGTTCGCCGTGCTGCGATTGGGTGGGTGAACAGGGTGCCGGGCATTACGTGAAGATGGTCCACAACGGCATCGAATACGGGGACATGCAGTTGATCTGCGAGGCCTACAACATCATGAAAAACGGCCTCGGCCTGTCCGCTGCCGAAATGCATGAAATTTTAAAAGAATGGAACAAGGGCGAACTCGACAGTTACCTGATTGAGATCACCCGCGACATTCTGGCTTTCAAGGACACTGACGGCACACCGTTGGTGGATAAAATTCTCGACACCGCCGGGCAGAAGGGGACCGGCAAATGGACGGTGCAGAGCAGCGCGGACCTGGGCATTCCCATTACGCTCATCGCCGAGGCGGTTTATTCCCGCTGCGTTTCCGCCTTGAAAGATGACCGGGTGAAGGCGGCGAAGAAATTGAAGGGGCCCAAACCGTTGATGAGCCTGGCCAGGAACGACGTGAAGAAAAAGCAGTTCATCACTGAAATTCGCGATGCGCTGTACGCCTCCAAAATTGTCAGCTACGCCCAGGGTTACATGCTCATGCGCGCCGCTGCCGCGGAGCACAAGTGGAACCTCAACTACGGCGGCATCGCGTTGATGTGGCGAGGGGGGTGCATCATCCGCTCGCGCTTCCTGGGCAAAATCAAGGAAGCCTTCGATACCAATCCCAAGCTCACGAATCTGCTGCTGGACAATTATTTCCGGGGCGAAATCAAGCGGTGCCAGAAGAGCTGGCGCAATGTGGTGGCCGCGGCGGCGAAAAAGGGCATCCCGGTGCCCGCCTTCGGTACCGCGCTCGCGTTTTACGACCAATACCGCAACGCCGTGCTGCCGGCGAATTTATTGCAGGCGCAGCGCGATTATTTCGGCGCGCACACTTACGAACGCGTGGATAAACCGCGTGGCGAATTTTTCCACACCAACTGGACCGGCCGCGGCGGCACGACGGCCTCCAGTACTTACAACGCCTGATGCTCGGCCGTGGACGCTTTCACCGCAGAAAAGAGGTTTCCTTTTTGCCCGGAATTGCGTTTGCTGTTTAACGCAATTGCCGGATGCAAAAAGGCTCTAGACGGCTGGCTTTTCCATTTGCCTTTTGGCGATCAGTTTCACGAAACCGGCTAAAAGGGAACCAATTTTTGTGCCTGTTCCTCGCTTAAAACGGGTAAAAAGTGTCCTGCTGGACTCCCCGTGGGCTGGGCTGGCAGTGGTGGCGATTGCGTTCGTTGCCATGGCCGCGCTCTCCTGGCGCAAATGGCCGAACGTGCTCATCGATTTCGGATTGCAACTCTATTTGCCCTGGCAGATTGACCGGGGCGCGGTGTTGTACCGGGACATGCATTATCTGTCCGGCGGGCCGCTGTCCCAATATTTCAACGCCCTGCTGTTCAAAATCTTTGGGGTTTCGTTCCGCACGCTCATTTTCGCGAACCTTATCATCACCGCCGGGCTGCTCGTCTTGATTTACCACCGGTTTTTGGCGGCGGCCGACCGGTGGACGGCGACCACGATTTGCCTGGGCATCGTGCTGGTGTTCGCTTTCAGTGATTACACCGTCGTCGGCAACTACAATTATATCGCGCCCTATTCCCATGAACTTTTTCACGGCCTGGCCCTCTCCATTCTGGCCATCGCGTTCCTGTCCGATTGGGTCGGCAAACAACAAATCCGGTATGCTTTCGCGGCGGGCTTCTGTTTTGGCCTGGTATTTCTGACCAAGCCGGAAATCTTCGCAGCGCTGGCCGCCGGTGTCATCACCGCTTTCGTTCTTGGTCGGGTCAGGTGCCGGCAGAAGGAATTTATGGCCAAATCGGTGGCGGTATTTCTGGGGTCGGCCGCGCTTCCGATCCTTGGATTTATTCTTTATTTCCTGCACCAGGAAAGCTGGCGCGACAGTTTGTATTCCACCGCTTTCGCCTGGGCGCCGTTGTGGCTGACACCGGTTGCCCGGGATCATTATTACCTGTGGTGTGCCGGATTCGACACACCGGTCTATCATCTGTGTCAAATGGCCATCCACTTTTTCTGCGTCGCGCTGCTGGTGGCGCTTTATGCACGATTGTTCCAGCGCGAGACCGGTTTGGGAACGAAACGAACCACCTGGCTGGTGCTAGTCATTCCCCTCCTGGCGGCCACCGCCTGGTTCAACTGGCTCGATTGCGGCGCCTCCCTGCCGTTGCTGGGTTTGGCCGCTTGTGTTCTCTTGGTACGCGAAGTGGCAACTGGCCAGTGGCAAGTGACACGAAACGGCAGTGCCTCGAGTCACCCGTTACCGGTCACGTTTCCCCTCCTGTGGAGCGTGTTTGGGCTGGTGTTGCTGGCAAAACTCGGATTGTTTTCCCGTATCTGGCACTACGGATTTGCTCTCGCCATGCCGGCGGCTATCACGGCGATTTATTTGTTGTTCTGGCTTTTGCCGGTTTTGCTCGAGAAAAAATACGATGTGGCTCCGCGACCGTTTCGCCTCGCGGTTTGGCTGGTGCTGATGATTGGATTTGGAATTTTAGTCCGGGATTCGGAATCATGGTACACGACGAAAACGCTGGCGGTGGGGCAGGGAGGTGACCGGATGTTCGCCATCGACCCGCGACTGGATCCGGCGGGCGCTGGTGTCCGGTTGGCCCTGGCGTGGATTGACAAAAACGTACCGCGCAACGGAACGCTGGCGGTATTGCCGGAAGGCACCACCATTAATTATCTCAGCCGCCGTGCGAATCCGACACCCTGTCTGGATTGGACGCCGACTGTCCTGACCGCCTTTGGCCAGGCGGGAATGACCACGGCCTTTGAAAAAAATCCGCCCGACTACATTTGTCTGGTGACGCGGGACATGTCCGAGTTTGGCGTCGGCTATTTTGGCGGTTCTCCCGGTTATGGTCAGGACGTGATGCAATGGATTGGAAAAAACTACGAACCGGTATACCAGATCGGCGCGCAACCGCTCCGCAGCGGTCTGTTCGGCATAGAGATTTTGAAACGGCTGCCTTCCGGCTGACCGGGGCGTGCGATAAAGTTTTGTTTTGCTAAATTCCACGCCTCTGCGTTGAATGACCGAAACCGTTTGCAAACCTGATCCACGACCTTTATGAAGCCGGTGTTTCTCTTCACGATGACGGCCGCGTTGCTATTGACCGTCTCCCCGTGTGTCGCCGGCCATTTCTCGGGGCCGTGGGGCCTCCAGCTTTACAGTCTGCGTGCCGAGTTGGCGACCAACGTTCCGGGCGCGCTGGCAGAGGTGAAAAGCTGGGGTGTCAGGAACGTTGAACTGGCCGGCACCTATAACCTGTCGCCGACACAGTTCCAGACCCAGTTGCATCTGTGCGGACTGAGGGCCGTCAGCGGACATTTTCCCTACGACGAATATCGGACGAACCTCGACGCGGTGGTTCGCGACGCGAAGGTCTTCGGATTGAAGTACGTCGGGTGCGCGTGGATCCCGCACGACGACAACAAACCGTTCGACGAACAGACCTGCCGCGCCGCAATTGCCGTATTCAACCACGCCGGCGAAGTGCTGGCCAGACACGGGTTGAGGTTTTTCTACCATGTACACGGCTACGAGTTTCAGCCTTACCAGGGCGGCACGCTGCTGGATTTGATGATGGAAGAGACCAACCCCAGGTACGTTCACTATCAGATGGATGTGTTTTGGATTGTGCATCCCGGGCAGGACCCGGTCGCGTTGCTGCAAAAATACGGCAAACGCTGGGAGCTGATGCATCTCAAGGGGATGCGCGACAGCACGCCCACCGGCCTGCTCACCGGCCATTCGGATGTGACCAACGATGTAGCCCTGGGCCTGGGTAAGATTGATTACGCGCCGATTTTGCGCGAAGCCGAAAAAATCGGCGTGAAATGGTACTTCATCGAGGACGAATCGCCGGCCTCCGAGCAACAAATCCCGCAGAGTATTTACTATCTCAAATCAGTGAGATGGTAAAAAATCAGGATTTTAACTTATGAAAATACTGACCCGTGCGTTCTTTGTTTTGTCCTTGGGGGCGAAACTGGCTTTCGGTGGTTCCACCGCCGACCTGGGCCTCTTTTCGGCTCAGTCCGACGTCGGCAACGTGGCCAAGCCCGGCTCGGTCAACTTCGACCCGGCGAACGGCGAATACCTCATCACCGGCGGCGGTGAAAACATGTGGTTTACCAACGACGCGTTTCATTTTGTCTGGGTGAAGATGTCGGGTGACCTGACTCTGGCGGCGGACATCCGGTTTGCGGGCACGAACGGAAATCCGCATCGCAAGGCCTGTCTGGTCATCCGCCAGTCGCTGGAGCCGAATTCGGCCTACGCGGACGTGGCCGTACATGGGATTGGATTGACCGCCCTCCAGTACCGCGAAACCGCCGGCGACACGACACGTGAGATCCAATCAGATGTCTCCAGACCGGCGCGGGTGGGTCTGGAAAAGCGCGGCGGTTATGTCTCCCTGTCTGTTGCCGCGGCGGGAGAACCGCTGCACTCCGCGGGCGCCCGGTACCGGGTTCAATTCCAGGAACCGTTTTATGTCGGGCTCGGCGTTTGCGCCCATAACAACAAGACCAGTGAGCAGGCGGTCTTCTCAAATGTCGTGCTCCAAGCCATCCCGCCCGGAGCCAGCCAGCCGGCGGCGATGGAAAGCACGTTGGAGACCTTGGAAATCGCCTCGACCGACCGGCAGGTGGTTTATCATACCGGAGATCACATCGAGGCGCCCAACTGGTCGCGGGACGGCAAGTTTTTCCTCTTCAACAGCAAGGGGCGGATTTACCGGCTGCCGGTCAAGGGCGGTGCGCCGGAGTTGCTTGATACCGGCGGCCAGACCCGGTGCAACAATGACCACGGTCTTTCACCCGACGGACAGCAATTGGCCATCAGTGACCAGGCCCAGGACGGCCAATCCCGCATTTATGTGCTGCCGGTTTCCGGCGGCAAACCGCGCCTGGCTACCCTGCTCGGGCCTTCGTATTGGCATGGCTGGTCGCCCGACGGCAAAACGCTGGCGTACTGCGCGGAGCGAAACAAGGAGTTCGATATCTACACCATTCCCGTCACCGGTGGAGAGGAAACGCGGCTGACGACGGCGCCGGGTTTGGATGACGGCCCGGATTATTCCCCCGACGGCAAATATATTTACTTCAACTCCGAGCGCTCCGGGCTGATGCAAATCTGGCGCATGAAACCCGACGGCTCGGACCAGGAGCCAGTCACGTCCGATGATTACAACAACTGGTTTGCCCACCCGTCGCCCAATGGCCGGTGGATTGTTTTTCTTTCCTACGCCAGCGACGTGAAGGGGCATCCGGGAGGCAAGGAAGTCATGCTCCGGCTCATGACGCTGGCCACCGGGAAAATCCAAATTCTGGCCAGGCTGTATGGCGGGCAGGGGACCATCAACGTTCCCTCCTGGTCGCCGGACAGCCGGAATATCGCGTTTGTCAGTTATCTGCCAAACCAACCCTGAATATGAATACCAAAAAATATCTCGTTGAATTCATCGGCATGTTTCTGTTTGTGCTCACCGTGGGCATGGTGGTCATTGACCCGGGCGCTGGCAGCCTTGCGCCGTTGGTCATCGGCTCGGTATTGATGGTTTTGGTCTATGCCGGTGGCCACGTTTCGGGCGGCCACTATAATCCCGCGGTCACATTGGCCGTATGGTTGCGCGGCCGCTGTCCGACGGCGGACGTTCCCGCCTACTGGATTTCACAAATCCTTGGCGCTTTTGCGGCTGCTTACGTCGTGCTGCAACTGAAAGGCAACCCTGTGGTGGTGCCGGCAGAAATCAAAACGGTTCCTTCGGTCGTGGCCGAATTGATCGGTACGTTTGCGCTTTGCTACGTCGTGCTAAACGTGGCTACGGCAAAAGCCACGGCCGGCAATTCCTACTTCGGGCTGGCCATCGGTTTTACCGTGGTGACCATGGCCTTTGCCCTCGGCGGTATATCCGGTGGCGCTTTCAATCCCGCGATCGCTACCGGCATCACCGTGATGCACCTCGAAAAAATCTCCAACCTCTGGATTTACCTGGTGGCCAATTTTGCCGGCGGCGCGCTGGCGGCGGTGGCCTTCCGCTTCATCAATCCGGAGGACAAATGAACTGCGGCGATTAAAGATGGCCGCCGCCAATATTCCCGGTTTCCTTCGCGCGCATCCGGATGGGGTCCTGCTCTCCGTAAAGCTCCAACCGCGGGCGTCCGCCAATAAAATTGTGCCATATGATGGGAACAGCAATGAAATGCGGATCCGGGTTACCGCGCCGCCGGTGGACGCCGCGGCGAATGAAGCCTTGATTCAACTGCTGGTTCGCCGACTTGATTGCGCGCGCGGTCGCGTCGAATTGGTGCGCGGCCACAAATCACGGCACAAGGTTGTCAAACTTCACGGTTACCAGCCGGCGGAGGTCCTGGAGCGATTTGGGTTTGCGCCGATATCCTTATAGCCACGGCGGGAGTTTTTTTTCGGCAAAGGTTGTTGAAGGCTTTTGCTTGTCTCATTTGGGGACAAAAACCGCGCGGAGGCCGCAAACCGAATAATGATGACGAACCCGGGGAAAAGGGCACTCAAACTGCTATCGTTAACCCACCCGAACAGCCTCAATAAAACTGGGTCATAAACAATTAATATGAAGGCGATTCGCCCTGACAAAATGCCAACGTCCCCCGCCAATCCGGGTTCGAAGAATGGACGGGACACAGGCGTTTTGGACGGGCAACCGGTGGTTGAGGCCGCCCAGGATCTCGAGCGGGAAAATGCGCGGTTGGTCGAAGAAAACGCAAAGTTGACTCAGGAACGGGATTCACTCCGCCTGCTGATCGATGGCCTGCCGGATAACATGTTTATTAAAGACCGCCAGAGCCGCTTTTTAATCAGCAATCTGGCGCATGTACGGACCTTGGGGGCGAACCATCTTGACGAAGTCGTTGGCAAAACCGACCTGGACATCTTCCCGCCGGAATTATCCCGGCTCTATTATCAGGACGAACAAACGTTGATGGAGTCGGGCGGATCATTGAACCGCGAGGAGGCGGTGGTAAATCCCCAGACCGGTGAAAAACGATGGCTGCAGACCACCAAGTTGCCGCTGCGAGACCGTCAGGGAAGAATCGTTGGTCTCATGGGCATCAACCGGGACATTACCAATCTGAAACAGGCGGAAGAACAACTGCGCCAGACCCAGGACGAACTGGAAAAACGGGTTGCCGAGCGTACGGCCCAGATTTCGCAGGAGCGCCTGTTGTTGCGCACCTTGATTGATAACCTACCCGACTACGTCTATATCAAAGACGAGCGAGGCCGGTTTATCCTCGCCAACCTGGCCGTGGCACGCCAGATGGGATTTTCTTCCACGGATGAGATTATTGGTAAATCCGATTTCGACTTGTTTCCGCCTGAACTGGCGGCGCGCTACCATTCCGAGGAAGAGGAGATGATCCGGTCGGGCAGAGGCCTGTTTAACCACGAGGGGCCGACCGTGGATGCGAGCAAGCGGGGGAAAAATCGCTGGGTTACAACCTCCAAAGTGATTCTGCGCGATTCCCGGGGTAAAGTGACCGGCTTCATTGGCGTGGGCCGGGACATGACGGAACGCAAGCGGATGGAGGAAGTGCTCGCCCAGGAACGATCCTTGTTGCGCACATTGATCAACAACCTGCCGGATGCGATCTACGCCAAGGATTCGGCCGGCCGCAAGATCCTGGCCAATCCGGCGGACCTGAAAAACCTTCGCTGCAAAACCGAGGCCGAGGCCATCGGCAAAACCGATTTTGACCTT
Organism: Candidatus Acidiferrales bacterium; assembly: GCA_035499615.1. Lineage (GTDB taxonomy): Bacteria > Verrucomicrobiota > Verrucomicrobiia > Limisphaerales > UBA11358 > UBA11358. Next base: position 10,907 of record DATJYM010000147.1, read on the forward strand.
TTCCCAAAGGAAATCGCCGAAAAATTCCACGCGGACGACATAAAGGTGATTCAAGGTCAACCGGTCATCAACCGCGAGGAATATTTCCTGAACGAGGCCGGCAAAAAAGAATGGCTGCTGACCAGCAAATTGCCACTGCGGGATCAAAACGAACAGATTATCGGACTGGTGGGCATTGGCCGGGACATCACCGAACAGAAGCGGGCGACCGAGGCGCTGAAGGAAAGCGAGGAACGGTTGCGTGAAGTTGTGCGGAGCACCCGTTGCATTCTGAATTACGGGGAAGTGGAGGCGCCGGAAGGATGGCGGGAGCGGGCCATGAAGGAACTGACGATTTTCCGCTGGAATTTTCCGGTGATGAATGTGGAGGCGGCGCAGGGAGTATTTCCGCTCGACGTGCCACCGAATAAGACCTACCAGCAGGTCTGGACGGAGCATCGCAATCCGGATGATTTCAATGCGATGCACAAGGTTACCCGGGAGGCCTTCCTGAATAATGCGCCGTTTTACCGCAACGAGTTCCGTTGCACCGACAAGCATGGCATCGAGCATTGGATGCAGGAATTTATTACCATCCATAAGCTGACGGAAAACCGCTGGCAGATTTTTGGCATCAACACCGACATCACCGATTTGAAAAAGAGTGAGAACGCCCTGCGGTCCAGCGAGGCCAAATTGCGCCAATTCACGACTCAACTGGAGCGCAGCAACCGCGAGTTGCAGGATTTCGCCTATGTGGCGTCGCACGATTTACAGGAACCGTTGCGGAAGATTGTGGTGTTTGGCGAGCGGCTCAAGGAACAGGAAGGCGAGAAACTGGCCGGGGAGTCGCGGGATTTTCTGGAGCGGATGCAGAAGGCCGCGGCGCGCATGCAGACGCTGATCAACGATCTATTGACGTTTTCGCGCGTCACCACCAAGGCCCGGCCGTTTACCCAGGTGGATCTGGCCCAGGTCGCCCGCGAAGTCATCACCGATCTGGAAGGCCGGATTGAACAGGTCAAGGGCCGGGTGGAAGTGGGCACGCTCCCCCTGATCGACGCGGAAGCGTTGCAGATGCGTCAGCTGTTTCAAAATCTGATCGGCAACGCCCTCAAATTCCGGCGCCCCGACGTGCCGCCCGTGGTGAAAGTTGCCGCGGAAATCATTTCCGGTCCGGCACCGGAGGAAGGCGAAACCGTTGCCAGGAAATTTTGCCGGTTGACCGTCAGCGACAACGGCATCGGTTTTGACGAAAAATACCTGGACCGGATTTTTAACGTGTTTCAACGGCTGCACTCGCGCAATGAATATGAAGGTACCGGCATGGGACTGGCCATTGCGCGAAAAATCGCGTTGTTCCAGGGCGGTCAAATCACCGCCAAAAGCAAACCGGGAGAGGGTGCCACCTTCATTGTGACTTTGCCGGTGACCCATCCCAAGGAACCGCACACCCCAGGAGGAAACCATGAGTAAGGAAGGAAAAATGATCACCATTCTTTTGGCCGACGACGATCCGGATGATCGCCAGTTGACGCGCGATGCGTTTGCGCAAAACCGTCTGGCCAACGAACTCCATTGTGTCGAGGACGGGGAGGAGTTGCTGGATTACCTGCACCGGCGCGGCCGCTATGAAAAATTGAACGGCGCCCCTTTGCCAGGCTTGATTCTGCTCGACTTGAACATGCCGCGCAAAGATGGACGCGAGGCGCTCAAGGAAATGAAGGCCGACCCCGTTTTGCGGCGCATTCCCATCGTCGTCCTCACCACGTCCAAGGCGGAGGAAGACATTTTGCGGAGCTACGATCTGGGCGTGAATTCCTATGTGACCAAACCCGTCACCTTCAAATCGCTGGTAGAGTTGATCAAGGTCCTCGGACAATATTGGTTTGAAGTGGTCGAACTGCCGCAGGATTAAGGAAATACCCGCCTATGTCGGATGCCTCCGTCAGAATCCTGTTGGTGGATGACGATGAAGATGATTATGTCATCACGCGTAATCTGATCTCCGAAATCGGGGGTCGCCGCTATCAACTGGAATGGGTGGACAATTATGATGCCGCCCTGGCCGCCGTTCAACGTAACGTACACGACATCTGTTTGCTGGACTATCGCCTCGGCAGCCGGACGGGGCTTGAACTCTTGCGCGAATCCAAATCCCTGAATGACCGGTTGCCGATGATTTTGCTGACCGGACAGGGAGACCACGAGATTGACATTGATGCCATGAAGGCCGGCGCCGCCGACTACTTGATCAAGAGCCAGCTTGACCCTGACAAACTGGACCGCGCCATCCGTTATGCCATCCAGGGCCAGCACGCGAAGGAACACCTTCGCCGGGAACGCGATCTCATCGGTCGCATCATGGAAACCAGCCCCGTGGGCATTGTGGTGGCCGACCAGCTGGGAAAGATCACCTTTGCCAACCTGCAGGCGGAAAAGATTCTCGGTCTGACCAAATACGTCATTACGCAAAATTCCTGCAGTGTCCTGGACTGGCATTTGACCGATTCGGAGGGCAATCCCCTGTCCGGGCCGGCCTCCTCCCTGAAACAAATTTTGGATTCCGGCCAGCCGGTGCATGATGCCTGTTATGCCGTTGACTCCGGTTCACCGACGGGAACGGATCCTTACCACCGGAATCGTGCCTTGCTGTCGGTGAACGCCGCGCCGCTTTTTGATGCCGGCGGCAAGTTTGACGGCATGGTGGTCACGGTCGAAGACATCACCGCGCGGCTGGCATTGGAGGCCCAATTGCGGCATTCCCAGAAAATGGAATCCATCGGCCAGCTGGCCGCAGGTGTGGCCCACGACATCAACAATATTTTGACCATCATTCAAGGGCACGCCGGATTGCTGCTCAACGTCATGTCCCCGGACGAGGATGCGGTGAAATCCCTGAAGCAGATTTCCGCCGCCTCGGAGCGCGCGGCCGGTTTCATCCGGCACCTGCTCATGTTCAGCCGCAAGCAGGTTTACCGGACCAAGATCCTCGATTTGAACAATGTCTTGCACAATCTGGAATACATGCTGCCGCGAATGCTCGGCGAGCATATCACCCTGCAAGTCCGTTGCAGCCCCGACCTCCCGCGCATCGCCGCCGACATCGCCATGGTGGAGCAGATCGTGATGAACCTGGCGGTCAATGCGCGCGACGCCATGCCCAAGGGTGGCCAGGTGCTCATCGAGACGGCCGCCGTGGAAATCGACGCTTCGTATGTGCTGTTGCATCCGGAAGCTCATCCGGGCCGGTTTGTCTGTCTGACGGTTACGGACACCGGATGCGGCATGGAACGCAGCGTGTTGCAGCGAATTTTTGAACCCTTTTTCACGACCAAGGAGGTGGGCAAGGGAACGGGGCTGGGCCTGGCCACGGTTTACGGCATCGTCAAACAACATCACGGCTGGGTGGCCGTCCAGAGCAAGGTGGGAGTGGGCACCACTTTCAAGGTCTTCTTCCCGGCGGCCGGCGATGCCGGCCAATTATCGGGCAATCCCCAGCCCGAATCCGAAACGGTTCAGGGTGGCCCGGAAACCATTCTTTTGGTCGAGGACGAAAAGGACCTGCTGGATCTGATGCGGGAAGTTCTCCAGCAATATAAATATCGTATTTTGACCGCTTCTTGTGGCAGCGAGGCACTGCAAATCTGGGATGAGCACCGCGGCCAGATCGATTTGCTGCTGACCGACATGATCATGCCCGGTGGCATGACGGGCGATGAACTGGCCAGGGAAATGAAACGGCGGAAACCCGACCTGAAGATCATCTACGCCAGCGGCTATACATCCGCCTTTGTCGGCAGGAACTTTGGGCCGGATAATGTTGCCTTTCTGGCCAAACCCTATCAGCCGCAACAGGTGGCCCAGTTGATCCGGGATACCTTGGACACGTCCGCCCAACGCCCGTCTCTTTCGGATAATATCCCCAGTCAGCCTTCTTCGGCTTTGACTGGGCAACCAGCCTGATTAGCCTGGTTGGGCCGGTTTCAGACGCCGCATCAGGCAATTTGTCCGGACAATTCCTCGGCCGGATAGGTCCAGATTTCCGCGAGCGTCGGATGATAATGCGGCATCTCCGCCAGTTCCTGAACGGTCATACCCCCGGCCATCGCCGTGACAATCTCGTGGATGAGTTCGCCGCCCACCGGTCCGACACACGCGCCGCCGAGGATTTCACCGGACTTCGGGTTCGCCAACAACTTCACGAAACCGTCTTTTGCCTCCATGATGAGTGATTTCCCGTGATCATTAAACGGATAACTCGCTACCAGGAACGGAATGCCATGCCTTCTTGCTTCCTTCTCCGTCAACCCGACAAACGCCACCTGCGGCTCCGTGAACACGACTGAAATCAGCAGCCGGTAGTCCATCCCGCGCGGCGAATCCCGGCTTACGATATTGTGTCCTGCAATTTCACCTTGCTGGACGGCAAGGTGAACGATTTCGTGCGGTCCAGTGCAATCGCCCGCCGCGTAGATATGTGGCGCGCTGGTTTGCATCGAATGGTCTACTACAATGCGGCCGTTTTCAGTTTTTACACCCGCCCTTTTCAGATCCAGCGATGCCGTATTCGGCGTCCGGCCCAGTGCAAACAGTATCTCCTCGGCGGGAACGGAAACCGTTTTGCCTCGGTGCTCAAAAGAGACGGTCTTGAGCTTTCCCTTCCGCCACGCGTCCACAAGCTTCGTGCCGGTGAAGACCCCGATGCCTTCCCGCCGGAAAACCTTTTCAATTTCCGCCGCCGCGTCGGTGTCAAATTCCTTTAAGATGTGTTCGCTGCGCTGGACGAGGGTGACCTTGACGCCGAACCGGGCGAAGAATTGGGCGAATTCGCACGCCACCGCCCCTCCGCCGAGGATGATGACCGACTTCGGCAATCGTTTGAGCGCCAGCGCCTCGTCACTCGTGAGATAACCCAGCTCGTCGAGTTGCCTCAGCGGTGACGGCGCAACTTGGGAGCCGGTGGCAATGACAAAATTTCTTGACGTGATTTTTTTCCGGCGCCCCTCGCCCCGTCCCTCACCCCGCCTGGCGGAGAGGGGGGAAGACAGTTCCACCGTGTGCTCATCCACAAACCGTGCGTTGGACCGGATGAATTCAAATTTTCCCGCATGGAGTTGCATCACCCGGTGACCGGCAAAATCCTTGATGAGCCTGTTTTTCCGTGCCATCACTTTCTTGAAATCGAACCCGGTTTTTCCGGCGCGAATGCCCCAGGGTTCCGGGTGGCTGGCCAGGTGCATCACCTCGGCGGCGTAAAGCAGCGCCTTCGTCGGCATGCAGCCGCCCAGGATGCATAGCCCGCCCACTTCTTCACCGCCTTCGATGACCACGGTTTTCAAGCCCGCACCCGCTGTCGTACGCGCCGCGGCGTAACCGCCGCTGCCGCCGCCGAGAACGGCCACGTCATAATCGAATTGCTTCATGACCGGACAAGATGCGAGCGCGCGGTAGAAATGCAAATTTCAAATTTCAACCCCCGGGCTTTCGGGTTGAAAATCCCCGCGCGTTTTCGGATAATGATTGCATGAACGAGAGAATTTACCCGCGCAGCCCGCGCGAAACCCTGGATGGCTGGATGTATTTGCCGCGTTACATTGACAAAATCCGCCTGCATCTCGCGGGAAAATTGCATGCCGATTATCAGGAAAATCTCGGCAAAGGTTTCGACGGCATGTGGCTAAAATGCGCCGGCATCACTCACGCGCAGATGCTGGATGTTGTGAAAAATTCCATTACCGACGGTCAGGTCTGTGATTGGGTCCGCCAGCACGTGAAGAAATCCGCAGTCGACAAGGCGGCATTTGCCAAAGACATCTTAAGCCGCCCCTTGCCGGGTGACGAGGCCGCCCAGGCGCGATTGAAAATGCGCAAGGAACAATGCAATGGACTGCACCGGGATGACGTCAAGACGTTCGTGGATGTGATTGATCTGGATGAGCAGCGGATTTAGTTTTCATTCAATAGGCGGTTTCTGGCGGGTGTGTTGGAGTGGGAAATCTTTCCCTTCCGGCATAGTCGGGGGCGGCCAAATCAGCTGACCCACGCCGCAACGGGCGTCAACCGCAGGCGCAATCAGGTCCGATCTTGCTGTTGCCCAACCGCCGTCGGCGTGTCAGCCATGTTTCCTCGCCCGCTTTTCCTCCGCGGCGCGTTTTTGGGACAGCATCTGCACGGCTTTTCCGATCCGGGTCTTTCTCGTCTCCGGTCGTTTTGCCCCGGCAATCCACTTCAGATATTCATTCCGATGCGCATTTGTACAATCGGAGAAGAAGGCAGCCAGCCCGGCGCGCTTCAACGCATCCGCAAGGTCTTTTGGGAGGTTAATCATATCAAAACCGGGCCAGGTCGGAATCGCGAGACAAGCCACGGTTGTAACGCGGGCCGGGTGATTGTATCCGAGGGGGGCGAGGAAAAGCAGACTGGTCTCGCCCGTGGTGTCCGGCCACGCGGCATCACAGTGACTTTGCGTAATTCATCATGCCTTGGAAATCAACCACAACAGCAGGCTCGCTGCCGACCACCCATGCATCATGGCCTGGCGACAGCAGAGAAACGTCGCCCGGCTTGCAATCCAGGTCCGTCCCATTATCCATGCGAACCCGCAGCACGCGCAAAGCGTGATACTGGAAATGCGGCGCTTCGCGACTCCTGGTCTTTGCGATGGGCTGAACCGATGTGGCCCAGCGCCAGCCCGGTTTGAGAACGGCATGCCCAATGGTCGCTCCACCGACCTTGACCAACTCCACCTTTCCGCGGGGAAACTCCCGGAATTCGTCCGGCTTTCCGAAGTTCTTCAATTCCGCTTTTTTCATGATCTGTCTCCTGGATTGAAGGTTCACTGTTCGTGGCGCTGTCCGCGCCGCGGTGGGAAACTGAGCAAAACCGGTCCGATGATGTCAATCATGAATATGGATAATAACGGCACGATCGGTATTGATTCCCGAATGTTCCCGATGGCTGTCTGCACGGCTCGAACCTGGGCAAGTGAAAAAGCGTCATCCAAACTTTTGGCTTGGCGGCAAATTTTTCCGCTCTCAGGCTGTTGGATTGATCTGGCCGGCAGGATGCCCGCGCTCGCGGGGGCTTCCGCCTTTTAACAACGGCGGTTACGTGCTGCGCCGGCCCCTACTGTCCGGCATAAAAGGCGTCCACCTTGGCGGCGACGTCCTTGTAGCCGATGTCCATTTCGTAGATGAGCTTGAATTGCTCGACGGCGTCCTCTTTTTTGCCCATGCTGTCGAGCACGCAGCCCAGGTTGTAAATCATCTCCTTCTTTTCGTCGTCAAAGACCGGCTTTTCCTTGATGGCGTTCTGTAACTGGCGCGCGGCCATGTCGTACATCTTGCGTTTGGCGTAGCATTGCGCGAGATAGTTCATCGCGGCCAGACGTTTGTGAGGATTACCCTGTGCCTTTTGAAATTCCAGGATCGCCTCGCTGATTTTGCCGGCCTGGAAATACAACTGGCCCATTTCAAAACGGATGGCCAGGTCGGTGGGATACTTTTCCACGCGCTGCTGGCAATCGGTGATCTGGTAATTCAGTTTCTCGGCCTGGATTTTTGCCGATTGCTCCGCGTAATCGGGCGCCGCGGCATCGAGTTGTTCCAGTTGATGGTCGAACCGGCGCACCACCGTGTTGGCCAACGCGCGTTCGAGCGACGGGTCATTGCCCATCTCGGAACTCTTAACCCGGTCGAACAGGGCCATGGCCTTGTCGAACTGTTTCTTTTGCGTGTAGAGCTCGGCCAGGGAACGGACGAGCTTGAGGTTGGCCGGCTCGGTCTCGAGGCGCGTTTCGTATTCGCCAATGAGCCGTTCCGTGGTGTCCTCGGTCTTCACGACGCGTTTTTCCTGTTCGAGCGAGACGGCCTCCTTCTTGTCTTTCAATATGTCCCGGTAGGAGCCCTTGCCGCCTTCCAGCGCGGCGTAACCGCCCTCGTCCATCGTTTGGCGCGCGGACAGGTTCTTCAGCGCCTGGCTTAATTCGCCGTCATTGGGCGAATGGCGCAGGAGTTCGGCCAGGATTCGTTCCCCCTGCCGGGTGTCGCCGCCGCTGGCGGAGAGTGCGTTGGCAAATTCAATCGCCAGACTTTTGTCCTTTGGTGAATTCTTCACCAGAATTTCCAGGGACATCGTGCCAGTGCGGGGGAGTTCCAGCACCTGTGCGGCCTGCACCACCAGGCGATGCCCGGCGGAACTGTTGGGATCGCTGTTCAAGATCTGCTCAGCTATGGCCAGGGCACCGGCCGGATTGGTGCGCACCGCGATTTGCCCCTTGGCCACGAGCGGCGAGGAACTGGCGCCGCTCAACATCTTTTTGAAAAAGCCGCCGCCGGTGCCGGCCTTCCGGATCTGCATTTCGCGCAGCGCCTTGCGGCATTCGAAGAACCCCGGCTCCTTCTCCAGCACCTGGTTGTAAAGCGTGATGGCGTAGTCGAAGTTCTCCCGTTGCGCCGCCTCGTTGGCCTTGGTATACAGGACCCTCGCGTCCCGCGAAATTTCACTGATTTCTTTTTCTGCCATTTTATTTGCTTTGTTGGATTAAGATTGCTTCTGCCGCGCCAAAAATCAATCCCGAAGCGTCTTTAATCAACCGCATCGCGCCGTGTGCTTTTCGCCGGACAGGCTTCGGGCCCGTCGCTTTTCTACCGAAGCGCTTTCTTGCCGACGGCTTCGCTATCGGAAGACAGGGAGGACGCCTGTCCGGCCATTATCCGCATTGGGCCCGGTGCCGCAGCGCGTGGTCCACGAGCACCAACGCCGTCATCGCCTCCACCATGGGGACGGCGCGCGGTAACACGCACGGATCGTGACGCCCGCGTCCCTTGAGCGTGGTATTGTGAAAATGCGCGTCCACGGTGTCCTGCGGATGCATGACCGTGGCCACCGGCTTGAAAGCAATCCGGAAGAAAATCGTCTGGCCGTTGGAGATGCCGCCCTGGATGCCGCCGGAAAAATTTGTCGTGGTAAAGACCTTGCCGCCCCGCGCGCGGAAAGGGTCATTGTGCTGCCGGCCGGTCAGCAGGATGCCGCCGAAACCGGAGCCGATTTCAAACGCCTTCGACGCAGGCAGGCTCAACATCGCCTTGGCCAGGTCGGCTTCGAGTTTGTCAAAGACCGGTTCGCCCCAGCCGGCGGGCACGCCGCGGGCGACGCCTTCGACGATGCCACCGACGGTGTCACCGGCTTTGCGCATCTTTTCGATGAGCCGGATCATTTTCTCTGCCGTCTTGCGGTCGGGGCAACGGACGATATTGGATTCCACGTCCTTGAACTTCACCCGATCCGGGTTGACGTCGGCGATGATTTTTCGGACCTGTTTGACGTAGGCCAGGGTTTCGACGCCGAACCGCTCGCGCAGGATTTTTTTGGCAATGGCGCCGGCGGCGACGCGGCCGACGGTTTCGCGGGCGCTGGCCCGGCCGCCGCCCTGCCAGTTGCGGATGCCATACTTGGCAAAGTAGGTGAAGTCGGCGTGGGACGGGCGGAACTTGATCTTCATTTCGGCATAGGCTTCGGGCCGCGCGTCCGTGTTTTTTACCCAGAGACAGATGGGCGTGCCGAGGGTTTTGCCGCCGAACGTGCCGGACAGGATTTGCACCGTGTCCGACTCCTTGCGGGGCGAGACAATGCGCGACTGGCCGGGCCGGCGCCGGTCCAGGTCGGGCTGGATATCGGCTTCGCATAGTTTGAGGCGCGGCGGGCAGCCGTCGACGACCACACCGACGCCGCCGCCGTGGGATTCGCCCCACGTCGTAATGCGGAACATTTGCCCGAAGGTGCTGGCCATGTTTTGATTGTAGGAGCCGAGGTAACGAGGCTCAAATTAAATTTACGGTTTGCGATTTACGATTTACGCGCCTCCTCTGCATAATGTAGCTGACACGTCAATCGTATATCGTAAATCGTAAATGCAATGAATCGCATCGAGGAAAGCTTTGCGCGGCTCAAACGCGCCGGCCGGAAGGGTTTTATCGTCTATATCGGTGCCGGGGATCCGAATCTGGCCGCCACGCGCGAACTTGCCGTTGCCTTTGACCGGGCGGGGGTGGACATTCTGGAGCTGGGCGTGCCGTTCAGCGATCCCTTGGCCGACGGATTGGTCAACCAGCTCGCGGCGCAACGCGGCCTGGAATCCGGCACCACGCCGCCCAGGGTTCTGGCCACCGTCGCCGCCATCCGCAAACGCTCGAAAATTCCTGTTATTCTCTACATTTACTTCAACCTGATCCATCGCGTCGGCCTGGAGCGGTTCATCCAGAACGCGGCCAAGGCGGGCGTGGACGGTTTGTTGGTGCTCGATTTGCCGCCCGAGGAATCGGACAATTACGAGGCGTTGATGAAGAAGAACGGCCTTTGCCACATTTATCTCGTGGCGCCGACGACACCGGAGGACCGCATCGAATTCATCGTCAAACGCGGGAGCGGATTCATTTATTACATCTCGCGCGAGGGCGTGACCGGGATGCAGGAGCAGGTGGCGTCCAATCTGGCCCAACAGATCGCCAAAATTCACGCACACACACAATTGCCCGTCGCCGTCGGGTTCGGCATCTCGACACCGGAACAGGCGAAAAGGGTCGCGCACAGCGCGGACGCGGTCGTGGTGGGCAGCGCGGTGGTGAACCGGATTGCGATTCATGGCAAGTCGAAGGATCTGGTGAAGCGCGTTGCAGAGTTTGTGAAAACGCTCGGTGAAGCAGTGAAATGAACCACAGGGGGACACGGATATTCACAAACAAAAGATCTGTGTTTCATCTGGGTAAATCTGCGGCCAAAAAACAATGAAAGTTAAACCCAACATCAAAGACCGGTTCGTCATCATCATGGCGGGCGGGCGCGGCGAACGTTTCTGGCCGGTGAGCCGGGACCGGATGCCCAAACAACTGCTCTCGTTGCTCGGCAAATGCTCGTTCCTGCAGCAGGCGGTTGACCGCGTCCTGCCACTGGTGCCGGCGAAGAACATTTTTGTCATCACCAACGAGGTGCAATTGCCGGAAGTCCGCCGGCAGCTCCCGAAAATTCCCAAAGCCAATCTCATTGCCGAGCCCGTGGGCCGCGACACCACCGCCGCCGTCACGCTGGGCGCGGCGCTGGTGGGCGCGCGGTCGACGACCGGTGTCATGGCGGTGTTGCCGGCCGACCACGTGATTCCCGACGAAAAGAAGTTTCAGCAGGTCTTGAATGACGCGTTTGAGCTGGCGTCGCGCGGGCAGGCGATTATCACCATCGGCATCAAACCGACCGGGCCGGACACCGGGTACGGTTACATTCAGGTCGGCCAGGAATTGCCGCCGGCACAGGGCGCGAAGAAGACGAAGACGACGTTCTTCAAGGCGGAACGATTTGTCGAGAAACCCGATTTTCACCGGGCGCTGGAATACGTCAACAGTGGCCAGTACCGCTGGAACGCGGGCATGTTCGTCTGGTCCTTCGTGACCGTGACGGAGGGTTTGCAGAAGCACCAGCCGGAAATGTATGCGGCCTGCCAGCGCTGGTTCAAGGTGGCGAACCAACCGGCCAAACTCGCCCGGGTGCTGGCCAAGGATTATCCCGGCATCCAAAAAGTCTCGATTGATTACGCGTTGATGGAAAAGGCCCAAAACGTGATCGTGGCCGACGGCGCGTTCGAGTGGGACGACGTCGGGTCGTGGACGGCACTGGGACGGCATCTCAAGGCCGACCCGGCGGGCAATTGCGTGGTGGCGAATTTCATCCACGTGGACGGCGCGCGAAACATCATCTACGACGCGCGGACCAAAAACCGGACGCCGATTGCGGTGGTGGGTTTGCGGGATTCGATCCTGGTGCAGACGGACGATGCGGTATTGCTGGCGCACAAAAGTCAGGCGCAGAAGGTAAAGGAACTGGTCCGGAAACTCGGCGAAGACGTGAAGCTTAAAAGGCTGACTTAAACACGGATTTCTCGGATTAAAACGGATTCAATCGGTGAAATCCATGTAATCCCTGTCTATTTTTTCCTCAGACTTGGCTTGACCTTTTCTGCTGAAAGGGCATTCTATCCAATTCAAACCAAGTTTTGAGTGTGGAGTTTTGAATTTTGAGTTGGAGGGGAAAAAGCCAGCCAGATTCGATTTGGAACTTAAGACTTAGAATTAAAAATTTAGAAAAAATGCAGCACATCAGGAACATTGCCATCATCGCGCACGTGGACCACGGCAAGACGACGCTCGTGGACTGCCTGCTCAAGCAGTCCGGGACGTTTCGCGCCAACCAGCATGAGACTTCGGAGGAGCGCCTGATGGATTCGATGGATTTGGAGAAGGAAAAGGGCATCACCATCCGCGCCAAAAATGCCGCGTTCAAGTACAAGGATTTTCACATCAACATCGTGGACACGCCCGGCCACGCGGATTTCGGCGGTGAGGTCGAGCGCATCATGAACATGATTGACGGCGTGCTGCTGGTGGTGGACGCCGCCGAAGGCCCACAGGCGCAGACGCGTTTTGTCCTGCGCAAGGCGCTCGAAGCCGGCGCCAAGCCGATTGTCGTCATCAACAAAATCGACCGCGAGAACGCCAATCCGAAGAAGGTGCTCGACCAGGTGTTTGAGTTGTTCATTTCGCTGAACGCGACGGATGAGCAGTTGGATTTTCCATTTGTCTATTGTTCGGCCAAGGACGGCTACGCCAAGCTGGATATGAGTCACGTCAGCGGCACGATGGAGCCGTTGTTTGACGCCATCGTGAAATACATTCCGTCCCCGCGCGCGAAAGCCGGCGATGGCTTTCAGGTCCTGGTCGCGAACCTCGATTACTCGGACTACCTTGGCCGTATCGCGTTCGGCAAAATCATGGCCGGCAAGGTGAAGGTCGGCGACCCCGCGTGCTGTCTGCACGGCCATGGCAAGATCAGCCAGGGCAAAATCACGATGATTTACCATTTCGAAGGGCTGAAGCGCATGGAGATTCAGGAAGCCCACGCCGGCGACATTGTGGGCGTCACCGGTTTTGAGGAAGTGTTCATCGGCGAAACCATCGCCGACAAGCTGGAACGGGGTGCGTTGCCATACATTCCGATTGATCCGCCGACGATCCAGATGGAGTTCGCTGTGAACGACGGTCCGTTGGCCGGCAAGGATGGCAAATTGGTCACCGCCCGGCACATCTGGGAGCGGTTGCAGAAGGAAATCCGCACGAACGTCGCCTTGCGCATCAAGCAGACCGCCGACCCGAAGATTTTCGAGGTGGAGGGCCGCGGCGAAATGCAGATTGCCATTCTCGTCGAACAGATGCGGCGTGAGGGCCACGAGGTGCTGGTTTCGCGTCCGGAAGTCCTCTACAAGAAGGACGCCCACGGCAACATGCTGGAACCGATTGAAAAGTTGTTCCTCGAAATTCCGCAGGAATTTATGGGGCCCATCATGGAAAACCTTTCCGGGCGCAAGGCGGAGATCACCAACATGAACCATCACGGCGATCAGGTTACCATCGAGGCGTTGATTCCAATGCGCGGGTTGATCGGCTTTGAAACCGACCTCGTCAACCAGACGCGCGGCCTGGGCGTGATGAGCCATCTGTTCCACGAATACGGCCCGGACCGGGGCGAGATTGCCGCCCGCAAGAACGGTTCGCTGGTCAGCATGGAAAGCGGCGAGGCGATGGCCTATGCGCTGAACATGATTCAGGAACGCGGCCGGCTGATGGTGGAACCGGGCGATGCGATTTACGCCGGCATGATTGTGGGCGAAAACGCGCGGGAGAACGACATCCCGGTGAACCCCTGCAAGGCGAAGCGGCTCACCAACATGCGTTCGCAAGGCGACGGCAAGGGCATCCAACTCAGCCCGCCGTTCAAACTCTCGCTGGAGCGCGCGCTGGAATACATCGGTTCCGACGAGTATGTCGAGGCCACGCCAAAGAATCTCCGGCTCCGCAAGAAAATCCTCGACGAGACCCAGCGCAAACGCGCCGAAAAATCACGCGTTATAAAAATTCTGACGGAATGACGCCTGCTCAATGGCGAAGTTAACCGCCTTTTGCTTCGCCGTTGCAGCTACGGCAAAGGGCGTAACCGGTAAAACAACGGTGACGTGCCTGCCGCACGGGTGAGGATGCGGTAGTGACAGTTTGAGCCCTGCCGGTTGCAATCTTGGACGAGTCGTCGGCCTCGCTTTTCTGGGCAAGTGGTCCGATGATCACGTGACGAAGGATTATGGCGTTTATGGCATTCCTTCAATATTTCTGATTGGCCCGGACGGCAAAATCGTTGCGCAAAATCTGCGGGACACCCTCATCAAGCAAGCCGTCGCGTCGGCCTTGGACGTCAAATAATCCGGAAGATCCGGTCTTACGAAGACTTCGGCGATGGTCTGCCGGTGAATTCCATCCCCACCAGGCAGACGTCGTCGGCGAATTCATGGTCCACCGAGAATTGGCCGATGGCCGCCAGCAGTTCGTCGAACAATTGCGCGGCGGGCTTTTGCAGGCGGTCTTTCACGTCCATGATCAGCCGTTCCTGGGAGTACAATTCCTCGTTCGGTCCCTGCACTTCGTAAAGGCCGTCGGTGAACAGCATCGCGAAATCGCCCGGTACCATGTTGACTTCGGTGGTCTGGTACGGCGGGTCCTCGAACAAGCCGAGGGCGGGCTGGCTCTTGCCGGAAGCGTTGACGAGCGGTTCGATGCGGGCGGCGGCGCGGCGCACCAGCAAAGGTTTGGGATGCCCGGCATTGGCGAAGCGCATCACGCCGGTGCGCCAGTTGGCGACGAGGTAGAATGCCGTGGTCAGCATCGGCGAGCCGGTGGTCTTAAGAATGGTGAACAGGTCGGCGTTGATCTTGCGCAGGAACATTCCCGGATCGCGCGCAATGGGTTTTAATTCCTCCACCAGCGCGCGGATCATGGCGGTGACCAGCGCCGCGCGCATACCATGTCCGGTCACGTCGCAAATGAATACGGCCGCTTCGTCCTCCGAGAGCGCGGAAACATTGAAGAAATCGCCGCTGACGGTTTCCGCGGGCGAGTAACGGTGGACAAAGCGGAAGGCGCTTTGTTCTGCCGGGACGGCAGGGGGAAAAACCGGATATTGTTGGGGCAGCATGGCGAACTGGATTTCGCGTGCCATCTGGAGGTTTTCCTGCATCAGCAGGTTCTTGGTGCGCAACTCCTCGCGGCTGCGGGCCAGCTCGGCATTCGCCCGGCGGATTTGTTCCTCGGCCATCTTCTGCGCCGTGATGTCCCAGAAAATCCCCTGTATGCCGATGATGCTGCCGTCCGCGCTGTAGAGCGGTGTCTTGACGACCTGAATCGTGGTTTTCTCCTGGCCGAGGGGATGATGGTCCTCGACAATTTCGTAGGTCTGGCCGGTTTCGATCACGCGCTGGTCGTCCTTCTGGTATTTTTCAGCCAGTTCTTTCGGAAAGAAATCAAAATCCGTTTTGCCGAGGATGTCCTCCAGTTTGCACCGGTAATGTTTGCAGTACTGCTGGTTGGCAAAAGTGAACCGGCCCTGAAGATCTTTACGGAACACGTTTTGGGGCATGGTCTCGACCAGCGAATGGTAGAGGGACTCCGAGTTACGCAGGCTCATCTCGGTCTGCCGGCCCTGGGTAATGTCTTCGACGGTGCCTTCGTAATAGAGCAATTTGCCGTGCGCATCGCGGACCGCGCGGCAATTCTCGGAGATCCAGATGGTGGAACCGTCCTTGCGGTAAATCTGGGACTCGAAATCGGTGATGGTATCGTGGGTCTGCATCACCCGCACGAATTCATCGCGCCGGGCCGGGTCCACGTACAGGCTGCGGCCAATGTCCTTGATGCTCGCCATCAATTCCACCGGCGAGTCGTAGCCGTAAATGCGCGCCAGCGCGACGTTCGCCAGCAGGTAATGCCCGTCCTGCGTGGTGCGGAATATGCCTTCCACGAGGTGGTCGAACAGGCCGTAATAATTCTCCTTTTCCCGGAGCAGGGCGGCCTGTTCCAAATGGCGTTCCAGCGCGAGGCGAATCACCGGTTTCAGCGGCCGTTGGCCAAGCTCTTCCCTCGCAAAATATTCCTGGGCGCCCGCGCGAATCACTTCCACGGCAAACGCTTCGTCCCGGTTGGGGCCCAAAACCACCACCGGCAGGGTCGGCGCCTTGGTGGCGAGGAAGGTGACCTGGAACAGACCGGCGGCATTTGCCGAGGGAAGTTCAAACAGAACGATATCGAAGGAAGCGGCCGCCAGCCTGGTGACCCCGGCATCCAGGGCCGGGACCGTGGCCATCTCAACGGGTTGTCCTTCCCGACGCAACTTCTCGGTGATGGCCTGCGCCAAACGCCCGTCGCCGGCAATCAATAAAACTTTCAACAATTCAGATTCCATAGTGTGAATCGGTCCCGCGTCACGCGCCGGGCCCAATTCAGTTCAACCCGTTCAGCCCTGAACATACAAAATTAAACCGCCGCCGCAAGTGAGTTGCGCGCGCGGCGGATTCTTGATTTAATCAGATTCAATGAACCGGCGACCTGAACTTCATGGGACCAGCTTCTTCAAATGGTTTGCGTTCCCGCGCCCACAGAGCCGTTCGCCGGCGGCCTGGGACAGGAACTCAATGTGTGATTCGGAATTATGAAAACCTATCAACCTGCAGATATCCGGAACTTCGCCGTCGTCGGCCACGCGTCGTCGGGCAAAACGATGCTCAGCGAGGCGATGCTTCTGTGCGGCGGCGTCATCAACCGCATGGGCCGCATCGCCGACGGCTCCACGGTTTCCGATTATCACGTCAGCGAAAAGAACCGGCAGATTTCCGTTTCCGCCTCCCTGTTGCACACGGATTGGATGGGCAAAAAATTCAATATCATCGACACGCCGGGTTATCTCGATTTCATCAGCGAAGGTTTGGGCGCGTTGCGCGTTGGCGATTTCGCCCTGGTGGTCGTCCATGCCCAGCACGGCCTCGGCGTGGGCACCGACCGGGTCTGGAATTATGCCACCGGGTATGGCATTCCCAAAATGATCGTGGTCAACGGCGTGGACAAGGAAAACGTGGACTTTGACGGCGTGGTCCGGCAGTTGCAGGAGCATTTTGGCCGGCACGTATTCCCCTTGGCCGTGCCGATGAATGCCGGGCCGGGCTTCAACAAGGTCCTGGACGTGCTTCGCAACGAAGTCGTCACCTACGCGACGGATGGTTCCGGCAAATACCAGGAGGAACCGGCCGCCGGCGAATGGGCGGCCAAGGTCAAGGAATTGCACGGCCAGCTCATCGAACATATCGCCGAGTCCGATGACGCGTTGATGAACAAGTTTTTCGAGCAGGGCAATCTGTCGGAGGAGGAATTCCGCGCCGGCATTCACGCGGCGGTGCAGAAGGAATTGTTCATCCCGCTGTTTGCCGCCTCGGCGGAAAACAACATCGGCGTGGCGCGGCTGATGGATTTCATCGCCAAATACGGCTCGTCGCCCGTGGACCGCAAACGCGTCCAGGCGCTGGACGCCAACGGCAAGGAAATCGAAGTGGCGCTCGAGGGCAACGAGCCCGTGGTTTATATCTTTAAGACCATGGCCGAGGCGCACTTCGGCGAACTGTCGTTCTTTCGCGTCTATGCCGGGTCGATTTCCACCGGCATGGATTTGTTCAACAGCGACCGCAAGATCAGTGAGCGCATCGGGCAGATTTACCTGCTCAACGGCCAGAACCGCGAGGCCGTTCCTACGCTCGGTCCCGGCGATATTGCGGCGACGGTGAAGCTGAAAGACACCCACATCGGCAATACGTTGTGCAACGCCAAGCATCCGTTGACCCTGCCGAAGGTCGTTTATCCCAAGCCGAACATCCATGCCTCGCTCGTCGCCAAAATCAAAGGCGAGGAGGACAAAATTGCCTCCGGCCTCGCCGCGCTGCACCATGAGGACCCGACGTTCCTTTATGTCGTGGATCCCGAGTTGCACCAGACCATCATTTCCGCGCAGGGCGAATTGCACCTGGAGGTCGTCGCCGACCGCTTGCGCCGCCGGCACAACGTCCACGTCGAACTGGCCGAACCGCGGGTGAAGTACCGCGAAACCATCAAAGGCAAGGGCGACTCCAAATACCGCCATAAAAAGCAGACCGGCGGCGCCGGGCAGTTCGCCGAGGTCTGGATGCGCATCGAGCCGAAGCCGCGTGACACCGGCGTCGAGTTCAACAACTCACTGGTCGGCCAGAACGTGGATCGCGTGTTCGTGCCGTCGGTGGAAAAGGGCGTTCACCAGGCCTGCACCGAGGGCATTCTCGCCGGCTGCCGCGTGACCGACGTGAAAATTGATTTTTACGACGGCAAAATGCATCCGGTGGATTCGAAGGACATTGCTTTTCAAATCGCCGGTTATTTTGCGTTCAAGGAGGCGTTCCTGGCCGCCCGGCCGGTTTTGTTGGAGCCGATCGAGAACGTTGAGATCCGCATTCCGGAGGATTGCATGGGCAAAGTGATGGGGGACCTTTCATCGCGGCGCGGCAAAATCATGGGCATGGAAACCGACGGCGCGTTTCAAATGATAAAAGCGACCGTACCGACGAAGGAACTCTATCACTATTCGAGCACGCTACGGTCATTGACCGGCGGGCGCGGGGTGCATACGGAGGAATTCAGTCATTACGAGGAAATGCCGCGCGAGGCGACGGAAAAAGTGATTGAAGAGGCGAAAAAGCGGAAAACGGCGGCGGAAACACATTGAATGACTCGAACCGGCTCAAGTGCTTTCCAGCCCTGAGGGCGATACCGGCCCGGCGGAAATTCCGTCCGCCCACTGAAATCCGCCGGCGCTCAGTGCACCAGCGCCGTCTCGTGCTTGCGCACAGCGGAATAGAGCGCGTCTTTTAATTTCGCGCGCTTGAACTTGAGTTCGTCAATTTCCTGATCGGTCGCAAACTCGATTTCTTCTTCGATGCGGCAGATTTCGTCGTCGAGTTTGTGATATTCCTCGAACATCGCGCGGAATTTGGCGTCCGCCAGTTTGAGCGAACGAATGGTTTCGCGATGTTCGGGGAATTCCGTCACGAACGGATGATGAATGTCCATTGGAAGTCCTCCGGTTGAAGGTTTGGCTTGCTGCGCCGGACTGCGGCGAAGGCGAGCGGTCGTCGAACTGCTCTGTTGGTTCCCATGACCTGCAAGTAATAAACCCCAACTTGCCCAAACTTGCCAATCAAATTTTGGTAAATATTTTGTCGAAATTGGTTTGGATTTCCGCGTTTACGCGGCCGTCCCGCCCGGTGGGACGAAACTCCCGCTCCTTTCCACCTTTTCAAGGTCATCGGCATGGCCTAAATTGCCCTTACCTTGGTCCCATGCCGAGTGTTTACATCAAGACCTACGGTTGCCAGATGAACGAGCGCGACAGCGAAGCCGTCGCCGCGCGGCTTGTGGCCAAGGGTTATACCCTCGCGCTTTCCGAGGTCGGGGCGGATGTGATTTTGCTCAATACGTGCAGCGTGCGCGATCTGGCGGAACAAAAGGCGCTCCGGAAAATGGAAAACCTCGCCGCGGATATCCGCCGGGACCGCCCCAACGTCGTCCTCGGTTTTATGGGGTGCATGGCGCAAAGCCGCGGACAGGAATTGATTGACCGGCTGCCGGACGTGGATTTGGTCCTCGGCACGCAAAAATTCCATCGCGCGGCCGATTGCCTCGACGAAATCATCGCCGGCCGGGCGGAAAAGATCGTGGACGTGGCGGAAGAGCAGGGGAGCGAAGCGACCATTCGCGAACATCTGCTGTACGGAAATGGTGCAAAGAATGGCGGTGAAAATGGCGGCGGACATGGCCCGTCGCTACCGGTCACGGCGTTTGTCAGCATCATGCAGGGCTGCAACCAGTATTGCACATTTTGCATCGTGCCCTACACACGCGGCGAAGAACGCAGCCGCAGCATTTCCGACATAGTGGGCGAGTGCCGCCAGTTGGTGGCGCAGGGCGTGAAGGAGATCACGCTGCTCGGCCAGATTGTGACGAGTTATGGAAAACGCGAAAAGCGTGACGAGCGGCGCGTGACGCGTGACGCGGGCGGCGCGTTCCCGTCGCCGGTCACCCGTCACCCGTCACTTTCCCCGTTTGTCCAACTGCTCGAAGCGGTCCACGACCTCGAAGGGCTGGAGCGGATCCGGTTCACCTCGCCACATCCGAAGGGTTACGGTGATGATTTGATTGAAGCCTACGCGCGGCTGCCGAAACTGGTCGAGAGCGCGCATCTGCCCGTCCAGAGTGGCAGCAATCGCGTGCTGAAACTCATGCACCGTGGTTACACGCGCGAACGTTACGTCGGCATTATCGAAAAATTGCGCGCGGCCAAACCTGAAATCGGCATCAGCACTGACTTCATCGTCGGGTTTCCCGGCGAAAGCGAGGACGATTTCGAGGAGACGTTGTCGCTCGCGCGCGAGGTGGAGTTTGACCAGGCGTACATTTTCAAGTATTCGCAGCGGCGCGACACCCCCGCCGCGGCGCTGCCGGATCAGGTGCCGCAAAAAGTGCGCGAGGAGCGCAACCAGCGTCTGCTGGAGGTCATCAATGAAATCGCCAAACGCAAATACCACGCACTGGTCGGACGGCAGATGCAGATTCTGGTGGAAGGGCCGAGCAGGAAAAATCCGGTGCGGATGACCGGCCGGACGCGTTGTAACAAGATTGTGGTGTTCGATGGCTCAGAACGGCATCGCGGCCAGGCCATGGATGTGAAAATCACCCGCGCCGGTTCCTTCACGCTCTACGGTGACCCGGCGATTGTGAATTTGTGAACCGGCTCAGCCCGGAACCAAGGGCTTCAAAAAATTCAGGATCAGGGCCGCCACCTCTTCTGCGGCGTAAATGTGCAGGAAATGGCCGGCCTCGGGAATCTGTTCCAGTTGCAGGTGAGGTATGGAAGCTGCAGCCTCTTGCGGATTAAATCGTGGAGCCGCGCTGCCGACATATAACACCGGCGCGTTCACTCGGGGCAGGATGCGTTCTGGATGCAAGTCATTGACCTGTTCCGGCAGGAAGCGCAGCACGGCCTCCGGTGCGGAGCACATCGTTTGCAGAATGACTTCACAACGGGCATCGCGTTCAGACGGCAGGAAGAATGCTTTCCGCAACAACCCGGCCAACCGCCTCCGAAAACCCGGTTTGTCGAGCCAGCGCCGAATCTGCCTCTGACCGGCCAGGCTTTTTTCTGTCGTCGGCAGACTGCCATCGAGATTGATGACCGCCCGCGGCTGAAGCCGGCCCGATGCCGCGGTCATCATTGACAGCACGCCGCCCATGCTGTGGCCGAGCAGCACCGGCCGCTTCAGTCTGTGCTTCAGGACAAAGTCCGCCAGCGCGTCGGCGTAATTTTCGAACGTCGGCACAAATCCGTTCAACGGCGTACGGCCATGACCGGGCAGGTCAAGGTAAAAAACGCAAAAATCCGGTGCCAGAAGTCGACCTAACTCAATGAATTGTTCGCCGCTACAGGCCCAGCCGTGAGTGCAAATCAAAGGGATGTCGCCGGAGCCCGAAACTGCGTAATGCATTTTTGCCCCGCTTGAATTCATCCCGGCCACGCTATTTTTCACGCCAAAGGTTGTCCATTGAATATTTCATTTCTTCTCCCGCCTTCATTCGTTCGGCGTGACAAGCGTGCTCATTCCTGATTAACTTCCGAAAATGAGTTTGTCCTTGTTGTCCATTTTGCTCGGACTGGGCATGGCCGTGCCGCAGGTTTATGGCATCACGCAGCCGCAGAAATTCTCGGCCGCGGTCCGAAAGTTTCCGCGCAACCTGCCGGCAGGCGTCGTGCTCATGCTGCTCGGCACGGCATGGTTCGTGTGGAACGTTCACAACGAATCGGTCTCCGATTTCGCGTCTTTCAAGCCGGCGATGATGATCGGTTTTGTGGCGGTGGGCGTTTTGAGCTGCGTGTTTATCCAGGATTTCCTGGCCGTGCGCGGCCTGGCGGTGGTGATGTTGTTGCTGGCCAAATTGATGGTGGACACTGGCCGGCCGCATTTGGGGGAGACACATTGGGTGTGGGTGATTCAAGTGTGGGCTTACGGGTTGGTCGTAGCCGGGGTCTGGTTCACCGTGACGCCGTGGAAACTACGGGATTTCCTCCATTG
>DATJYM010000148.1:0-21516 GCA_035499615.1 Candidatus Acidiferrales bacterium
AAATGATTTGATGCCATAATCGGTGAAATTCGGCAAGGCTAATCCAGCCGGCCCAGGAGGCGCAACAGTCCGTCCAGAATGGTGACGGGATGCGGCGGACAGCCGGGAATGTAAAGGTCCACCGGCACCACCTGTTCCGCACCGTTTCGCTGCTCGGCATGGTCGAGGTAAGGGCCGCCGGAAATTGCACACGCGCCCACGGCAATCACCAGCCGGGGTGAAGGCAACGCCTCGTAGCTCTGGCGCAGCGCGGATTCCATATTGCGCGTCACCGGCCCGGTGATGAGCAGGCCGTCGGCATGGCGGGGCGAAGCGACAAATTGGATGCCGAACCGGCCCAGATCGAATACCACTGTGTTCAACACATCCACGTCGGCTTCGCAACCGTTGCAGCCCCCGGCGCTGACCTGGCGCAGTTTTAGCGACCGGCCAAACAGTTTGCGCGATTTTTCGTCAAGCGCGCCGGCCAGCTGAAATTCCTTTTCGCCCAGGACCAGCGCGCCGCGGCGGGAAGCCGCCAGACGATAATCCGCGGTGAAATGGATGGCGCCTTCCGGACAAACCCGCTCACACTCAGGGCAAAACAGGCAACGCCCCAGGTCGAGTTCAACCGCCCTGCCCTTTATCGTGATGGCATTGGTGGGGCAAACGTCGGCACAGAAGTGGCAATCGTCCGGGCATTTTGCGGCGTCAATCCGGGGACGACCACGAAAACGGTCCGACAGCACCGGTGGTTGTTTCGGAAAACCGATCGTCCGGTGCTTTTGATGGGCGCGGGCCAAAAGCGCTTTTAGCATAAAGTCATTCCATTTTGGATTTACGATTGACGATTGACGCGCCAATGCCCGGCAGCACGTAAATCGCAAATCGTAAATCGTAAATTTTACAGGTCATGGCCGCAGTAGGACAGGTTGAAACTTTTATTGCAGAGCGGGAAATCGGAAATCTGCTGGTCGCGCATGGCCATCGCCAGGCCCATCCAGTTGTGGAACGACGGATCCACCACCTTGTAACGCGTGAACTTCCCTCCCCCATCCGTCAAAGCCACGTGGCAAATTTCGCCGCGCCAACCCTCCACCAGGGACACCACGACGGAATTTGGCGCCAGGGGACCAACCTCCGCGAGCACCGGACCGTTCGGCAGCGCCTTGAGTTGATCTGAGATGAATGCGAGTGAACGCTGAATTTCCATCCACCGCACGTGCGCCCGCGCAAAGACGGTGCCGGTGTGGTACAACGATACCGGAATCTGCGCAAAACGATAGAGGCCCGACGGAAATTGCGTCCGGACGTCACGCTCGACTCCGCTCGCCCGCGCCGCCACGCCCACCAGACCGAGTTCCATGGCGGAATCACGTGAGACCGGACCGGCGTTCTCAAAGCGCGAGCGCACCGAAGGCGCGTCCCAAAGCAAATTCACCGCGTTGGTCACATCTTTACGGGCCTGCTCCAACCGCTCGATCAGCTGTGACTGGCGGGTATTATCGAGATCAAACAAAATTCCACCTGGCCGGACCAACCCGCGACCGAAACGATTTCCACAAATTAACGCCGTCAGATTCAGGAAATCACCGCGAATGCGCCCGCAAAAACTGGCCGTGGGCAGGTAGCCGACGTCACCAGCCAGCGCGCCGAGGTCACCCGTATGGTTCGCCAGGCGCTCCAGCTCCAGCGCAATGGCACGCAACGCCTGCGCCCGCGCCGGCACCCGGCAACCCGCCAACGCCTCGACGGCCTCGCAGTACGCCAGGGTGTGACCGATGCTGGTGTCCCCGGCCAGCGTTTCCATGTAAGAAATCGTCCGCTTGTCCGGCCCGCCCGGGAGTGCGCGTTCCACGCCGCGATGTTGATAGCCGAGCGAAATTTCCAGGTGATAAACCGTTTCACCATGGCATTGAAAACGAAAATGTCCCGGCTCAATAATGCCGGCGTGAACCGGTCCGACGGCGACTTCATGCACGTCCTCGCCGCCCATTTTGAAGAAATCCGCGACCCCGGGTTGGATTGGCGTTTCGGCGGAACGATTCCAGGCATCGTGTTTTTCACGGTAGGAACGATGGAAACGAATCGGTTTCAGCCATGGATGTCCCTCGGGCCTGATTCCCCATTGTTCCGCGATTTCACGTTCGAACCCATGCGCCTGCGGCAGGTCTGCGGTAAGTGCGGGGTAGGCCTCGGCCAGTACTGTCGAGCACAATGTCAACTGGCCCTCCGCGTCGTTGGCCAGCACGGCATGCAAACGAACGCCCTCGGCACCGGTTGGCTGCCCGAATAATGCGGCGATGCGTCCGTTATTTTCACAAGTTTGCAGGACCTGTTCGCGAAACTCGGTCACATTCAGATCCGGAATTCCCGACAACGGCACGGCGTCGCCATTGCGGGCGGGATGAGTGGCGGCGGATTTCACGGCGTGCCTCCCAGCGTCGATGCGACCTGATGTAACAGGCTGCCTAATTTCGCGGGAATGGTCAGGCCCAGGCACAACACCAGAAAGCCAAGCACGGCGGGCGGCACGATCTGCCACCAGCAATCTTCGCCCCGGGCGATGGTCTTCTCCGGTTCACCCTGCGCCATGGCCAAAAACGCAGTCGTCATGCCGATAAAGATCACCGCCAGAAACCCGAGCAACACGAGCGCGATGCAGAAATGCCCGCCATCAAATGCCGCTTTCAGGATGGTGAATTTGCTCAAAAACAATCCAAACGGCGGTGTGCCGGTGATCGCCAGAAAACCCGCCAGCCAGAGCAATCCTGTCGCCGGCGCGGCCAGTAACAGTCCACGTACCTTGGAGATACTTTTGCTTTGGTAACGGGCCAGGACATTGCCCGAAAGCAGGAACAACATGCCCTTGGCCAGGGAATGATTGACGGCTTGCAACATCGCACCGAATACCCCCACGCCGCCCAGCCCCATCCCCATCGCGATGATACCCATGTTCTCGACGCTCGAATAGGCCAGCAGCCTTTTGTAATCGGTCTGGCCCAGAATAAACACCGCGCTCACCACCAGCGAAATCAATCCCAGGGCGATCCAAATGTCCCGGCTGAAATCCGCCAAACCGGCCGCCACACATACTTCCTGGACGCGGAGGAGTCCGAGGAAGGCGCAGTTCAACACCGCTCCGGAAAGGAGTGCCGAGACGGCCGACGGCGCCTCGCTGTGAGCATCCGGCAACCAGGTGTGCAAAGGCGCCAGACTCATCTTGGTGCCATAACCAACAAAGAACAGGATACAGGCGACCTT
Source organism: Candidatus Acidiferrales bacterium (assembly GCA_035499615.1). Classification (GTDB taxonomy): domain Bacteria; phylum Verrucomicrobiota; class Verrucomicrobiia; order Limisphaerales; family UBA11358; genus UBA11358. Next base: position 3,244 of record DATJYM010000148.1, read on the forward strand.
GAACCACGCCGGTTCCAAGGTCGCAGCGTGTGATACCAGATCGGACAGGACCATTGGAGGGCCGCCGTCCGGGACCTGCGTGGCCGCCAGGCCCAGAAAGAAATTCGCCAGCAGGGCCAGCGCAATGCCAACCGAACAGATGAGCAGATATTTCCACGTGGCTTCCAGTGAGCGATGGTGGCGGTGAAAATAGATCAGAGGCGCACTCGCCAGCGTCGTTGCTTCAACCGCCACCCAGAGCAGACCAAAATGCTGACTGACGGTCACAAGCGTCATCGCCGCCAGAAACAACAGCAGGCAACCGATGAATACCGCTTCGGGCGCGTTGTCGAACAGAAATCCTTCCTCGGGATCGGTGGCCCGCCGGTTCGCTTCCTGACCGAGATAACCCACAACGTAAACGGACACCACTAGAAACAACCCGCTCGTGATGCTCAGAAATAACAATCCCGTCGCGTCGATCGCCAGCCAACCGCCCAACGCCGGTGACGGCGTTGATTCCCAACAGCCGGCCGTCAGGACCGCATGTACCAGCGCCAGGCCAAGCAGCAGACCACGCCGCGCCGCGGGACGCGGCAGGCCAAAGGCCGTCAGACCGGCGAGCAACGGCAGAATGATCAGGGCGAGAATCATTGGAAATACGAACTGCGAATGATGAAATCCGAATGATAAAACTCTCCGAAGGCCGACAGGTATCGGCGGTTCGTAATGCGTAACACGTAATTCGACATTTTCATCACTCCTTTAGCGTGCTCAACCGGTCGGTGTTGATGTGGTCGAATTCGCGATTGATATGGAAGATGGTGATGCCCATGACGAACACCGCCACAAATACATCCAACAACACGCCGGCTTCGACCAGGAACGGCGTCCGCACCACCACGCCGACGCCAAAAGTGTAGATGCCGTTCTCCAGCACGAGAAAACCCAGGACCTGGCTCACCGCGCGCTTGCGGCTGACGATAAGAAACAGGCCTGCGAAAATTGAAAAGAATGACACCGGCACCAGCCACGGCGAGGCGAGGTTATCGGGAATCGGCAACCGTGTGCACATCCAGCATGACGCGCCCAGAGCCGCCGCACCCGTCACCAACGAGGCGGCGTAACCGATGTAAGGCTCCACTTCGCGTGCGATCTCAGCCTCGCGGATCGCCCGGAAGAGCAACCACGGAAAAACAATGCCCTTGATGGCAATGGTTCCCATTGCCAGCAACGCGAAATGAATCGAGAACTCCTGCCAATGCGCCAGAATCGGCAACAACCCCAGGGCCACACCCTGTGCCGCCACCACGCGAATCGAAGCGCCCAGACGGCTGGAACCCAGCAGCTTCAGATTGGTCAGCACCACGAGGACCAGGATGAGGTTGGTGGTGAACATAAGAATCAGGCCAGCCCCAGGAGAAACGCCACGGCCGCCAGCGCCCCCGCGCCGACGAGGAGTTGTGGCACAATCAAGAAGCGCAGCCTCGCCATGATTGATTCAATGACGCCCACAACCACGGCCACGGCGAGCATCCCGCCCACCGCCAGCCCGACGTTCAACCACAGGTTACCCGTATCCGGCAGTACCATTCCGACCATCAGCGCTGCGAACAGCCACAGTTTGAGCACCGCGCTGTAAACAATGAACGCAAAGTCGGGTCCGCCATGGTCAAGCACCATCACCTCGTGAATCATGGTCAGTTCGAGGTGCGTATTCGGATCGTCCACCGGAATACGTGCGTTTTCCGCCAGCAACACAATCATCAGCGCGATGACTACAAGTGCCAGCACCGGCCCGGAATGCAGCCAGTGCGCACCAGACACGGAACCAAACATGGCCGATAAGGAAAGGTTGCCGGCCAGCCGCGCCACGGTGGCCAGCGCCACGAGCAACGCCGGCTCCGCCAGCGCGGAAAAGAAAACTTCGCGGCTCGCGCCCATCCCTTCGAAACTTGAACCCGTGTCCAGAGCCGCCACGACCATGAAAAACCGAGCCACTCCCAACAGGCCGGCGAACAGCAGAAAATCCAGGGGAAACCCGATCAGCGCCGAAAAACTTCCCAACGGCATCAGCAAGGCCGCGCTCAGCGTCGCCGCCAGACCGACGACCGGCCCGGCCCGGAACACCCAGGTGGTGGTCCGGCTGTAAACCGCGCCTTTCTGGAGCAGCTTCCATAAATCAAAATAGGTCTGCAACAGTGGCTGACCCTGGCGCCCGGCAAAGAACGCCTTGGTGCGGTTGATGACACCCGGTAACAACGGCGACAATACCAGTGACAACAGCAACGGAATTAAGGGAGCGGTGATCATGGTCAGCGGAATTTCCAGATCAGCAACACCATCAACGTTGCCGCGATGTAAAGGATGTAAAGCTGGACGTTGCCGTGTTGGAGCCAGCGTAACTGCGACAGCCAGGCCTCGGCCCGCTCGAACATGGGCCGGTACATTTCTTCGCGGGAAAGATCGGGAGTCTCGGTTTTTAATGCGGCTTCCGCGGGGAAAAGACCGCGCGCCGGCACCACCGTTTTCTTCGTCCCCAGCAACGGCTGGAACAGATCCGTCAAGGGCTGGGCGAAGGAAGAGGCGGTGTATTGCATCCGGGCCGTGGGTTGCACGTAACCGCAACCCCAGGTCGCGCTCTCGGATACCGGCCGGCCCGCAAGCAAACCGCGCCGCACCAGAACCAACATGGCCACCAGGAGCAAAAAGGTCAGCGCCCCGATGATCACCAATGTTAGGGGGCTGGACGCCGCGGCCAGGGTTTCACCGACCACCTCCGGTCGGAGGGCCGTGACATTTCCCAAAACGCGTTGCAAACCGGCAACCACGGCCGGGGCGGACAAACCGATCACGACGCAGCCGGCTGCCAAGACGAGCATGGGCAGGCGCATGGTCCAGGCGACCTCGTGGGCCTGGAACGTGTGTTCGCTGCGCGGTTCGCCCAGGAAAATAATGCCGAAGGCCTTGGTAAAACACGCCACCGCGAGTCCACCGATGAGCGCCAGACCGGCAATCAACGCCAGCGACGGCACGGCGATCGGCCCGCCGGTTGAGATGCCGGCCTTGAAGGCACCGAGGAAAATCAGAAACTCGCTCACGAAGCCGTTTAACGGCGGCAAACCGGAAATCGCGACCGCCGCGATAAGAAACGTCACCGCCGTCCAGGGCATCCGCTTCAGCAAGCCGCCGAGCTGGTCGATCTCAAGCGTTCCGGTCTCATGTCCCACCGCGCCGGCACCGAGAAACAACAATCCTTTGAACAGCGCGTGATTGAGCACGTGCAACAACCCGCCGCCAAACCCGAGGACCATTAACACCGGCAGATTTGTGCTCATGCCCAACAGACCGACGCCCAGGCCCAGCGCAATAATGCCGATGTTCTCGACGCTATGATACGCCAGCAGCCGCTTCAAATCGTGCTGGGCCAGGGCAAACAACACGCCCAGCACACCTGAACTCAGCCCGATGGCGACGAGGACCCACCCCCACCATAACGGCGGTGTCCCCAGAAATGTGAACGATCGTACCAATCCATAAATCCCCGTCTTGATCATCACCCCCGACATCAACGCCGAGACATGGCTTGGCGCGGCCGGATGTGCTTCGGGCAGCCAGACGTGTAACGGCATAAAGCCGGCCTTGGTGCCAAACCCGACCACTGCCAGGACGAACAGGACATTGGCCAACCCTGCCGTGTGAATGCCCTGCCTGGCCCAGACATCGAAATCCATCGAGCCCGTTTCGCGGGCCAGCAACAGGAACAAGGCCAGCAGAAATGCCGTTCCCAGGTGTGTGGCGACAAAATAAATCCAACCTGCCTCGCGCACGGATGGGCGTTCATGTTCGAATGTGACCAGGAAGAATGACGCCACCGCCATCAATTCCCAGGCAACCAGGAACAAGACGGCATTGCGCGCCAGCAAAACAAGCATCATCCCCAGCACCAGCAGACCGTAGAAAAACCAGATCGGACCCAGCGATCGCTTTCCCTGCCACGATCGGAGATAGCCGACTCCATAGACAGCCGCCAATGCCGAAAGCAACAACGTGGGAACCAGAAACCAGGCTGAGAGCGGATCCAGCTCAATAAAAAATTCGCCAAACGGCACGGGCCAGGGAAAATGAAACTGCACCGCCGGGCCACCCAATAAGACCTGAACGACGGGGATGGAACCCAACGCAGCCGCAAGGACCACGGAACCTGCGCCCAACCGGGAGAGATTTCGATCAGACCGGCTCAGCAGCAGGACTGCCACCGCGCCGGCCAGCAGGATGGCCATCGCCAGCAACAGCCACATCACGCAACCGCCTCCTTCGGGGGAACGGCCACCGGCACACGCCCGCCGCCGCCCTGCTCTGGTGCGGCACGCAGGTTGTCACTGATCCGCTTCGCCGCCGCCAGAATTTCATCCCGGCTCGCCTGCCGGACGATGAGTGCTTTGAACTCGGGGTCGCGCAAGGCCCAAGCCAGCCGCGACAGCAAGTGCAAATGCGCTTTGACGGTCGGACTGATGAGCGTGAACAACGTCTGCACGGGCTGTCCATCCAAGGCTCCGAAGTCCACCGGTGCTTCCAGAAAACACAATGTGACCGTCGGTTGCGGTACGTGCAGGACAATGGGATTTCGAACATGGGGAATCGCGATGCCATCACCAATGGCGGTCGATTCCAATGCTTCCCGGGCCAGCAAGACTTGCAGGAGAAATCCACGGTCCACCTTGTCCGGTAGCCGCAACATTTCCACCACACTGCGAAGAACGGCCGGCTTATCCCTGCCGGCCACCCGATAGAAAATCCCCCCCACCTCCAGGGCGTTGGATAATTCGGGAAGCGGAGCGGAACCGCCCTCCGGTTCTTCGAAAATTCGGGGCGAAACATTGATGCGATTGGCAGTAGCCCATTCCAACAGCTCCGCGCGATTAAAGCGATATTGTCCGCTTAAACGGTATCCAGGCAGCTTTCGCTCATCAATCCAGCGATAAACTGTCTTTTCGGATATCTCCAATAACCCGGCTACATCTCTGACTGTCAATTGCATGTGCTTCTGACATCCCATCGCGCTAAATACGCTTTGGACATCTTTGGACAAGATGCTTATTGTTGCCACTAATGTCAATTGACTGCAACCAATATTAATTAGAAATAATTAAATGAAGTTAACGAACTTCTATTTCGATCTCCCCGCGTTCAATGCGGAAGGCAGGCAGTGCCGTTGAGATGCCGGGGTGCTGAGGTGCCCCCGACACAAGCATATTGTTCAGCTGTCGCCGCGGCGGAAAAATTGCACCGCAACAAGAAACTGAACCCATCGCCGAGCGCTTCCGCACTCCCTTCACTCTTTCTTCGCCGCCTTCACTTCAATGTGCAGGTCTCGCAGTTGACGCGGGGTGACAGCGGCAGGCGAATCGGTCATCAGATCGGTGCCTTTGGCGGTCTTCGGAAAGGCTATCACGTCACGGATGCTCGGCGTACCGCAGAGGATTGCGCAAAGCCGGTCGAAGCCCAGCGCAATGCCGCCGTGCGGCGGCGCACCGTAGCGGAACGCTTCGAGCATGTAGCCGAATCGCAGCTTCGTTTCCTCCGGCGGAATTTGCAGCACGTCCTCAAACACCGTCTTCTGCACGTCCGGCTGGTGGATACGAATTGAGCCGCCACCGAGTTCCACTCCGTTTACCACCACGTCGTAATGCTGGCCGCGGACCTTCTTGGGGTCGGTCTTCAGCATCGGAACGTCCTCCGCCACGGGCGCCGTGAACGGATGATGGCTCGAGTACCAGCGGTTCTGTTCCTTGTCGAAGCTGAGCAGCGGAAAATCCACCACCCACAGAAAATCAAAACGGTCGGCGGGAATAGTCAGTTTCGCCTGCTCTCTCAATAGGTTGGCGCAGTAACGCCGGATTTCGCCAAGGATCTCGCATGCGTTCAACCATTGATCGGCGGCGAACAGAATCAAATCGCCTTCCTCGATCTTCAATTTTTGCGCCAGCGCAGCCTTTTCGGCGTCATTGAAAAATTTCACAATCGGCGATTTCCATTCGCCGCCTTCAACCTTGATGTAGGCCAGGCCCTTGGCACCGAAGCTCTTCGCGTATTCGGTCATCGTCTCAATCTGGCCTTGCGTCGCGCCGGCCATGGCTTTGGCGTTGAGCGCCTTGACCACGCCGCCGTTGGCGACTGCGCCGCTGAAGACCTTGAATTTGCTGGCACGGAATTCTTCCGTAAAATCTTCCAGCTCCATCCCATAGCGCGTGTCCGGCTTGTCAATGCCCCAGCGATTCAAGGCTTCCTGATACGTTATCCGCTTGAACGGCGTCGGCACGTCCAGGTTCAGCGCGGTTTTCCAGATCCGCTTCAACAAACCTTCGATGAGCGCGTAAATGTCTTCGCGCTCGATGAAGCTCATTTCGAGGTCAATCTGCGTGAATTCAAGCTGGCGGTCGGCGCGCTGGTCCTCGTCCCGGAAACAACGGGCCAGTTGATAATACCGCTCGATGCCGCCGACCATGAGGATTTGCTTGAACTGCTGCGGGGACTGCGGCAGTGCGTAAAATTGCCCGGGGTTCACGCGGCTCGGCACCAAAAATTCCCGCGCGCCTTCGGGTGTGGATTTGAAGAGCAGCGGCGTTTCGATTTCGAGAAATCCCTGTTCGTCCAGGTATTGCCGGGTGGCCATGGCGACTTTGCTGCGGAGGCGAAAATTCCACGCCATCTCCGGCCGGCGCATATCGAGGTAGCGATACCTCAGGCGCAGTTCCTCGTTTACCTTGCTTGCCACTTCCGGATCGTCCACCGGAAACGGCAGTACCTCGGCCACATTGAGCACTTCCAGCTCCTTCACCATGACCTCAACTTCGCCGGTGGGGATTTTGGGATTGTTGGTGCCTTCGGGCCGTTGGCGGACCTTGCCGGCCACGCGGATGACGCATTCGCTGCGCAACGCCGCCGCGCGCTCAAACAGGTCCTTCGGCAAATCGGACGGATCAAAGACGGTCTGCGTGCGGCCTTCGCGGTCGCGGACATCAATAAAAATCAGGCCGCCGAGGTCGCGGCGGGAATGGACCCAGCCGGTCAGCGTAACCATCTGCCCGATCTGGGCCGGGCGCAGTTCATTGCAATGATGTGTGCGTTTCATGTCAAATTCGCAGCCGCGCCTCGTGAGAGCGCGGAAGCCTTCGGAAATCTGCCGACCGCGTTTTCACAAACGCGGCTACAACTCAAAAAGCGAATGCGCAGTTTGACCGGATTACGTCCGGGTTTCAAAGTTTTTTTAGCCGGTAAATTCCCCGCTCGCCACGCGCCGGCGATTCAACTAAGCTTTCAGGGTCATGATGGAGTTGTTGAAACCGGACGTCATCATCACGCACGAGAGCGACCTTGACGGCCTGCTTTCCGGTGTGTTGCTGCAGCGGCTCGCCAAAAAGCTTTTCAACACCACCGTGCCGCTCGAGGCCTATCATTATAACCAGTGGAAACAGCGCGACTTGCGGGAGAAGGCCGGTTGGGTCGCGGACTTTACCTTCGAACCGCGTCTCGATAAGTCGGAATGGATGATCGTTGACCATCACGTCACGGAGGCCGCGCCCAAATATGCCCGCTTCGTTCATGACGTGAACAAATCCGCCGCGCTGCTGTGCTACGAATTATGCCAGGAGCACGGACTCGGCTCGCCCACGCTGGATCGGCTGGTGCATCTGAACAACGTCGCGGATTTGTTTCTGGAAGACGATCCGGATTTTGTGTTGGCCGGCGATTACGCGAGCCTGGTGAAGACTTATCAATTCTGGAACCTGCACGCGCTGATTGGCGGCGGGATCGAAAAGTTGCTCGACCATCCGTTGCTCGAAGTCATGGCCACGAAACGCCGCATCGAGGACCCGCTTGGTTTCGAGTGGAGCAAAGGTAACGTCACCGAGCTCAGCCCGACGGTCGGTTACGTGGACACCGTGGTCGGCAACAACAACCTGGTGGTTCACCAGTTGCTCGAACAGCGGGCGACGAAATACCTGGTGTTGGTGACGTTGTTCCGGCGCGGGAACCTGGTGTTTGCCAGTTTCCGGAGCCGCGATGGCGAGGCGCTGAAGGTGGCGGAAAAATTCCAGGGCGGCGGCCACGCCAACGCCGCCGGCGCCATCCTGCCCAAATCCATCCGCTACATTCCCGACGCCGTGGAATATCTGAAGCAGGTGCTGAATCCGAAACGGGACACGCCGTTGAACAGTCTGGAAAGTTTGTTTGCGGGAATTGAAGCGGAACAAAAGAAATGACCGCCGATGGAGGCGAGGGTCGGAATCGGTCGCCTCAAGCGGGTTTTCAGCCCTTAAAATGCCTGTTCTTGCGATTGAGTCAAGCCAACACCGCGACTACCAGTCCCAGCACCGCTCCAACACCTTTGCTGACGTTTTTGCTGACAGTGATTGCTGTCAGTGATTGCTGTTGCTGAAGGAACCAAACTGCCGGAAGCATTCAAAAGGTGCGCGCTTGATCTCGCGATTCGATGCCGATGCCCGCGAACCGTTCATTCTTCTTGAAGACTCGGGCCACTCCTTGAAATTAATTAGCTTTTAAGCTGGAATGGTGGAGTAAACCGAAGGGACCATTACAATGCATGAGCCTCCCTCTCGAAAAAAGCTTGAAATCCTGTGCGATGGGAGGACAATCGTCGAGACGACCGGCAAAACTCAATTTCGTGCCATGAACAGCAGGTCAAATGGGAAATCCTGGTCAATAACGCATCAGGCCATGCGTCGCTGCACAAATATTTTGAAAGTGGCAGCAATGTTTTCCTGCCTATGCGCCTCAAAACTCGAAGCTGAGGGTATTTACACGCATTGGGTCAGCAGCACTTCATCGACAGCGACGGGTATTCTTGGGGCGTCCGCCGTTTCGTTAAGCACAGACGCGGCTGTTTATGGTGGAACTTTTTCAAGTCCGGTTGTAGCCGAGATCACCAATGGCTCCGCTACTATCTTTTCACCTCCGGATTTTACGCCGTCAAAAACCAATTCGGATGCCCTTGGGCTGGCGTCCGCTTCCAGCTTTACACTGATTTTTAACCCGCCGGTCAGCAACCCAACGTTGCAAATCTTTGAATTGGCGGACAACACCCTCTCGTTTGGCGATGGGACAAATGCGATCAACTTCACGCTGGTAAGCAGTGACAGTAAATTCCGCTCATTGGACGGCTCCGCGTTGACCAATGGCTCAAGCAGTTCAACCCTGAAAGGAATACAGAGCGACACAGACGCCAGCGGCTCCATCATGTTTGCCGGGACTTTCAGCCGCATCAGTTGGAATTCGGATGCGGTTCGACCGGGTGATGGCATCCTTCTCGAAATATCGCTGCCATCGCCGCCGCCTCCGATTTTGAACATTCGCCAAATCGACAACGCAAGTGCGTTGATTTCTTGGCCAGGTACGGCAGGTGATTTTGCTCTGCAACAAGACTCCGTCTTGAACGGTACAAACTGGGTGAATAACACGAATGCGATCATTTTCGCCAACCAGACAAATTCTGTCATTGTTCCGATTTTTTCAGGGGGAATGTTTTTTCGCCTGGCCCAGTAAACTTGTTGCTTCTGTAGAAACCTCTCATGGAGTTGCCGGAGTAGCCCGGTTACTGAAACTTTCACTGAAACTCGACGCTTTTTCCACCGAAATCGCAACAAAAGGACTGGAGGCGAGGGTCGGAATCGAAAGATGTCTACACCGACAACCAGCCCCAATATCCTGATTTTCAAGGGAATTTTAGTGCCGATATTACAAGGGTTCAAGCGCCTTTTATCACTACACCGCACCTACCGGACTTAACTCGCCACGTACACTCTCACTACTCGGTTATTGAAGAAATCGTTGAAGGTTTTGTTGAAGGCTTTTTCCATGAGCTCACGCCAGTAAAGACCTGAACCGTCTTCTCTGGCGCCACACCCACAGCGCTGCTGCGCCCAATCCCGCCAGAGCTCTGGCGGACGGCTCCGGTACCGGACTGAAGGTAATGAATCCGGGCCCATTCAAGCCGGAAATCAGCGACGCATTGATGCTCACCCCCGAAGTCGTGTATTCGCCAATTATGTCATTGTGATAATTCGCCACAAACAGGTCGCTCCCCGAAATTGCGATGCCGGTGGGGGCATTTAACCCAGAAATCAGTGACGCATCGATCGTCGCCCCGGAAGTCGTGTATTCGCCGACAGTGTTTCCGGCTCCAATCGTGACGAACAAGTCGTTCCCCGAAATCGCAATGCCCTCGGGGTAATCCAACCCAGAAATCAGTGACGCGTTGACGGTCGCCCCAGAAGTTGTGTATTCGCCTACAGTGTTTCCGCGTGCATTCGCGACAAACAGGTTGTTCTCCGAGATCGCGATGCCAAGGGGTCCATTTAATCCGGAAATCAGCGCCGCGTTGATCGTTACCCCAGAAGTCGTGTATTCGCCAATGGTGCCGTTATTAAAATTCGCGACAAACAGGTAGTTGCCCGAAATCGCAAGGCCAGTGCTACCATTAAACCCGGAAATCAGCGACGCATTGACCGTCGCCCCGGAAGTCGTGTACTCGCCAACAGTTCCGCCGCCGCCCCCAAAATTTGCAACGTATAAGTTTTGCGCCTTGAGCGTGACCGCCAGAGCACTCGTCAGCCATAGGGCGATTCCATAGATTTTGTTCATGTTTTTCATAGGTTTTTCATGTTTCCTCCGAGTACTCGTGCGAACATAGCCTATTCTTTCAAAAATCTTCAGCTTGCATAAAACAGACGCGCCACGAAACGATTCTCCTCCAGATGCGCGAGCAAGTCTATCAGGGGGATTACTACTCCTTGCGTAGGTTCCGACACTACAACGAAGACGATGAGTGACGCTGTGGTCTAACATCCATTTTTACGAAGTCGTTGTCGGCGTCCAATCGTTCCGTTGGGCGTTCTTTCGCCGCCAGTGCTGAATGATTGTTTTCGTCGCCTCATCCAACCACTCTGGGTCAACCAGCAGGCTGATCAATTCGATGGAACTGAAAAACTTTACCGCGTTAGGCCTCGGCTTGCCCAGTGCCCGAAGTTTCCCCGCGCTCACGAGAATCGCCACGTCCTCCGTTGAACAGTTCAGCAGTTTCGCCACGTCCCCGGCCAAGAGCCGTGCTGGTAACTCTCTGGTATCCAGCTCTTTTCCTCATTGCCATTATGCAGGCGGCGTTTAACATTTGCCCCGAGTATGGCTGGACCCATTCGTGCTGACGGGCGTAGCGCAAACGAGCTCCGCCCGTTGCGCTTTCAAAATCACATCGCACCGTATGCCGCCGGCTCCACCCTCATCGAATGGGGCAATACGCGCGTCATCTGCGGCGTGACGGTCGAGGATACCGTGCCACGCTGGATGAAGGAGCAAAACACCAAAGGCGGCTGGATCACCGCCGAGTATTCGATGCTCCCCTACTCCACCCTGGAACGCAAATCACGCGACGCCGCCCGCGGAAAAATTGACGGGCGGGCCCAGGAAATCCAGCGGCTCATCGGCCGCGCCATGCGCGCCGTGATTGACCTGGAAAAACTTGGCGAACGGACGGTTTGGGTGGATTGCGACGTGCTCCAGGCCGACGGCGGGACGCGCACGGCGGCCATCACCGGCGCGTACGTGGCGTTGTGCATCGCCATCCGGCGTTTGATTGCTTCCGGCAAGATAGCGGAAAATCCCATTCTGCACGCCGTTGCCGCCGTCTCCGTCGGCATCGTGGATAAACGACCCTTAATCGATTTGTGCTACACCGAAGACGTCGCCGCGGCAGTGGATATGAATCTGGTGATGAATTCCGCCGGCGAATTCATCGAGCTTCAGGGCACGGGCGAACAGGCTACGTTCAGCGAGGAGCAATTGACCAAATTGCTCGCGCTCGGCAAAACCGGCATCCGCGAATTGCTGACGGCTCAGGAAAAGGCCTTGGAGGCGGCCTGATCTTCAAGTGGGTAAAGCTTCTCCAAAAATTTCACGGCCAAAGGGTAAAACTTCGTCGCCGACACGATTGTTGTTGATTCGCCACGCAGAAGTCGAACGACGCTACCAGCACGCATTTGGCGGGCGGATTGACATGAATCTCTCGCCCCGCGGCCGTGCCCAGGCCCGGACACTGGCCGAATTTTTGCACGGCAAAAAAATCGCCGCCATCTATGCCAGCCCGATGAAGCGGGTGCAACAAACGCTGGCCCCGTTCCTGAAAAATGGCGCACCGGCCCAGGCCATTCTGCCCGGTTTGCAGGAAGTGGATTTCGGCGATTGGTCGGGATACAACTGGAACCGGGTGCGGGAAAAGTTCGGCGTGCATCCCTACGACTGGCTCGACGAAATTGAACTGGGCGCGGTGCCAAACGGCGAGAACGGCGTTCAATTCCGTACCCGTGTCGAGGCCTGCCTGTTTGAAATCATCCGCCGTCATCCAGGCGAAACCGCAGCCATTTTCAGCCACGGCGGCGTCATCCGCATGATCCTCGCCATCCTGCTGGACCTGCCCCTGCCAAAGACCAATTTGTTTGAAATCGAATACACCAGCGTCACGCAGGTCGTCCTGCACCCGGAATTGAACGAAGTCGAACTGCTTAACTTCACGCCGTGGCGCGATGCGAGTCGAAAATCGTCCTCGCCGTCGTCCTCGTAACCGTCATTTCGAATACGAGGACAAGAAGGATGAGAATGAGACCCAAATCGCTCTGGAAAATCTCCGTCAACACGACGCCCGAGGCGGAAGACGCCGTCGCCGAATTGTTGGGTACGATGCTCGGCGTGCCGGCGTCGGCATACACTGACAGCAAAACCGGCGTCTGCACGGTCGCAATTTACCTCCCTCAGAAACTGGCTTCGACGCACGGGGTCCGCGCAAATATTTCAGTCGGGCTGAGGCGAATCCGGCGCTGCGGATTAAACCCCGGTCCCGGCAAAATTGTAATGGTAAGGATGCGCCGTGAGGACTGGGCCGAATCCTGGAAGCGGCACTTCAAGCCGATTGAAATCCGATTCAAGAATCGGCGGGACGAACTCCGCGGGTCCCGAATGCTGAACAGAAAGTCAGGGACTCGTGCAACTCGTCCCTCTGAATATGGTGGGAAGTCATTGTTGATCAAGCCGAGCTGGAGCCGGCGCCAGACGCGCAAAGACCAGATGCTGATCGTGCTGGATCCCGGCCTGAGCTTCGGCACCGGCCATCACCCGACCACGGCATTCTGTCTTGGCGAAATTGTACGATTACAAAAGGAAGGCCCGGTTCGTATGCCCTGCCATCGAGACGACCCGGCGAATCGTCCCGACTGCAAGCCGTTATCGTTTCTTGATCTGGGCGCCGGCTCCGGGATTCTGGCAATTGCGGCAGCCAAACTGGGTTACGCGCCGGTACGGGCATTGGATTTTGATCGGGAAGCAGTCCGCATAGCCCGCGCCAACGCCCACGCCAACCACGTCGGATCAAAATTAAAAATGGTGCGCGGTGATGTGGCGAAATTGTCCATCCGTCCAGGACAACGGAGACAGGGATATGATTTGGTTTGCGCAAACCTGATTGCCGACCTGCTAATTGCCGAGCGGCGCCGGATTGTGGCGCAATTGAAGCGCACCGGGACGCTGGTCTTGGCGGGCATTTTGCGGTCGGAATTCAAGGCGGTACAAAAGTCGTACCAGACCCTGGGGTTGAACCTGGTTTCCCGCCGGAATGACAAGGAGTGGTGCTCAGGTTCATTCCGCTCTCGCAGTTAAGCTTTTTTTTGAACAATGGAATCCGGATGCGGGTCTGATTCAATAAGGCTGTAAGGTTTCAGCCGGGTCGGCAGAAATTGGCATTCTTTACGCTGCACGTCCGGGGGAAGAAAGGAAAAAGCTATGATGAAGACATTGGAAGTCATCGGCGAAGCAGTTCGCAACCCCAAATATTCATTCCGCAAGGCGGAGCATCAGCCCAAAAAGGAACGAAAGCACCGCTATGAGCGCCGGAAAATCAAGGAGTACATTCATCTCGGCGACTGGCTGGGCGAAGAAATGGCCTGAGGCCGGTTTTAAACAGCCTGTGTAGAAAGAGCCAGTCAGACCCGGTCGGTCCTGACCAGGAAAGTAAAATCACCGCTGGCAGGACGGGCAGACTCCAAAAAATTCAAGTTTGTGCGTTACCGCCTTGAAGCCATTCTGCGCGGCGATTCGGGACTCAATTTCACGGAGAAAACACTCGTCAATTTCCACCACCCCGGCGCAACGGGTGCAAATGAGATGGTGGTGATGTCCGTCGTCGCCTTCCCCAACCAGCTCAAAGCGCGACGCCCCATCACCAAAATCGAACCGCTTGACCATCTCCATTCCCTCGAGCAGATGCATGGCACGATAAATCGTGGCCAGATCACAGCGACCCCGGGGCATGGCGGCAAAGATTTCCCGGTTCGTCATCGGGTGCGGGTGCCGTCGTAGAATTTCCAGGATGGCCTGGCGCGGGCCGGTGATCTTGCGGGATTGCAGGCGCAGCCGGCCGGTTAAAGCCGACAATTCCTGCCGTCTGTGTTTGTGGGAATGAGCACGGGGTTTCATTGCCGTTCAAAAATCCCATGGATGAGCTCGAAATGCAAGGAGGCGCGGAACAAAGCGTGGTGCGTGAAACGTGAAACCAGCAACAAAACGGCCCACGCCTTGCGTCTTATTTCATCAGCAGCATCTGGCGCGCGCGTTTGATGGCGCGGGTCAGGCGGCGTTGGTAATGGGCCGGCAGGCCGGTGTATTTGCGGGGCAGGATGCGGCCCTGGTCGGTCACAAATTGCCGCAACAGGTTGGTGTTCTTGAAATCGAGTGCGTCGGCAGTGAAATCAATCTTGGGTTTCGGACGCACCGTTCGGGATTCCATCGTGCGGCGCGACCCGCGGCGATCCGATTTATCGGTATTGGTTCGGCGGGGCATGGTTATTTGATTTCGCGGTGGAGGGTATGGCGGCGCAACGCTGGATTGTACTTCCTGATTTCCAGCTTTTCCGTCTGCAACTTTTTGTTGCGGGTGGTCGTGTAGCGGGACGGTGATTTGCCCTGCTTGCGGGCCTCGGTGCATTCGATGGTGATGATCTCGCGCGGCATAAATCTATTCCTTTTCCTTGCCCTTCTCCTCCAGCTCGTCCTCTTCGCCATCCACTTCCGAAACGCTGACACTGTCAATGGAACCCAGCTGGCCGAGCCGGCGGGATCGCAGGGCGCCCTCGCGTTCGAGCTGGGCCTGGGCCTCGACGGTAAAACGTGTCCAGGGAATGGCTTCGAGGCGGGCCTTGGGAATGGCCTTGCCGGTCAGCTCGCAGGTGCCGTATGTCTTTTTCTCAATGCGCTTGAGCGCCTCCTCGATCTCGTATACGGCGTCCTGGTCCGATGACAGCAGGCTCAGGGCAAAGTCGCGGTCGAAATTATCGGTGCCCGAATCCGCCATGTGGAGGCTGTAACCCGGCATTTCCTGCGCCGATTCCTTGGCCAGCCCGTTCATCTGGTGGAGCAATTGGTCGCGCAGCTCCAGCAGCCGGTTGTAAAACTTCTGCCACTCCGGCTTGATTCGCTTCGGCGCAATCACCGTCCTGGTTTTCGACACCGGCTGGCCGAGGATGGCCGCCGCTGTGGCGCTGATGGGTGATTTGCTGCGCGTTGTTCCCATGTTCGTCTCTTTCTTCTTGGTTGTCACAGTTTAAAATTGATGTTCCGGTCTGCAAAGCAATTCCCGGTCCATCAAAGGCGCGGGAATGTATCAGACGAAAGTAATTATGCTACAAAAATCTTCAAGAATTTTTGGTACTGGCTGGAATCAACCTTTCTCAATACAGGCGTAGGCGTTGTGATTGTGGATGCTCTCGAAGTTTTCCGCCTCCACCTTGTACCATTTCACCTGCGGATGGGCGTTCAGTTTCAGCGCCACGTTGCGCACCAAATCCTCGACGAACACCGGGTTTTCATAAGCCCGCTCGGTCACCGCCTTTTCATCCTGCCGTTTGAGCAGCGCGTATAGCTCCGAACTGGCCGAGCTTTCAATCATCGATACCACGTCCTCGATCCAGACCGGCTTAAGAAACCGTAGTGCCACCGTTACCAGCCCCCGCTGGTTGTGTGCGCCATACCTGGCGATGGCCTTGGAACAGGGACACAGCGTCGTCACATTCGCTTTGACCGTAAGCACGAAATCAATTTCCGGCCCGCTCGCCGTGGCATCAAATCGGGCGATGTAATCCATCACGCCTTCACCGCCGGACACCGGCGCTTTCTTGACCATGAAATACGGAAATTCGATTTCCAGGTGGGACGTCGACGAATCCAGCTTGCTTTGCAACGAACGTAAAATGTCGGGAATGTTTTCCACGTGAATGACGTTGCCGTGGGCATTGAGCACCTCGATGAAACGGCTCATGTGGGTGCCTTTGAATTCCTTCGGCAAGTCCACGTACATCCCGATGGTGGCCACGGTGTTTTGAAAACTGTGGGCCTTGTCGCGCACCTGGATGGGGAAACGCAGCCCGCGCACGCCCACCTTGTCAATGCGCAGTTCGCGGTAATCACGCCGGCTTTGCATGTCGTGCAATTTTTCAACCGCCGCCGCTTTCTTGGTGCTGCCATTTCGGCTGATTCTAGGCATGAAAAGAAACTACCAGCTTTGCGCCATTTGGCAAAAAAGAATCCATGGAGAAATCGCGACGGCGGCGGCCCAAATCAGGGACCGCGGCACGCCAGCCGTCTCGAAACGCGGCTGGACAAGTCGTGGCGACAATTTAATTTTCGGCCATGATTATGACCCGGGAATTTGCGGCGGGGTTCGCCGCCGAATGGATTGCCGCCTGGAACGCCCGCGATTTGCCGCGCGTGCTGGCGCATTACAGTGAAGATGTGGAAATGAGCTCGCCGTTCATCATCCGCATCGCCGGGGAACCTTCCGGCTGTTTGCGGGGAAAGGAAAAGCTGATGGCCTATTGGCAGAAGGCGCTGAGGCAGAATCCCGGACTGCATTTCGAGTTATTGGACGTGTTCGTTGGCGCCAACAGCGTTGTGCTCCACTACCGCAATAATTCGGGCGAGCGGGCGGCGGAAATGTTAATTTTCAACAAACAAGGTCTGGTCTGCCGGGCAGCGGCTCATTACAATGAAAACTAATCCATGCGCACACCTATTTGCCTCCGCGTTCTCCTCCTCCTGGCGCTGCCGTTGTGTTCCCCTGCCCGCGCCGCCGACACCTTCCGCGTGGCCACCTACAATGTGGAAAATTATCTGGACCAGCCGACGGAATCGCGGCCGCAGCCTAAATCCACCCTCGCCCGGGCCAAGGTCCGCGAAAGCATCCACGCGCTGAATCCCGACGTCCTCGCGCTGGAGGAGATGGGCAGTTTGAGCGCGCTCATGGAATTACGGAGCTCCCTAAAGGCAGAGGGACTGGACTATACTTATTGGGAATTGGTCAGTGGGGAAGATACGAACGTCCACGTCGCGGTGTTCAGCAAACTGCCCATCGTCGCGCGCCGCCCGCACACAAACGAGATGTTCCTGCTCGATGGCCGCCGTTTCCGCGTCAGCCGCGGCTTTGCCGAACTGGACATCCGCGCCACGCCGGATTTCACCTTCACGCTCATCGCCGCGCATTTGAAATCACGCCGGGCCGCACCCGAAGCGGATGAAGCCGACCAACGCCTCCAGGAGGCAAAACTCCTGCGCCGCATCGTGGACAAGGATCTCACCGCCCGCCCGAATACCAGGCTGATTGTCCTGGGCGATTTCAACGACACCAAAAATTCCGATCCGATAAAAGAAATCATTGGACGCGGACGGTCCAAGCTGGTGGACACGCGTCCGGCCGAACGCAACGGCGACAATGCGCCCGCTGAACATGCCTGGTTCGAGCCGCGGGATATCACCTGGACGCATTATTACGGCAAGGAAGATACCTACAGCCGGATTGATTATATCCTGCTCAGTCCCGCCCTGGCGCGCGCGTGGGACAAAAACGAAACTTACGTGCTGACGCTGCCGAATTGGGGCGTCGCGTCAGACCATCGGCCCATCGTCGCGACCTTCAATGTGGCGAACAACTGAAATTCGGCGCGCAGACCTAAAGTTCTCGATCTATTTTCGTCCGTGAATCTCGTTGGACAGTAACCCTGCTGGGTATTGCACAACGCCAGATTTCCGTAAAATTCAGGCCAAAAACGAGAAAACAAAATAATGCTAACCGCTACCGGCGAGTATAAAGACGCTGGTTGGCGTCTCTGGCTTTAAAGCGAACAGGACGGATCCTTGAAAACATGATTGGCAACCTTCAGTTGTTTCCATAACGGCAAG
>DATJYM010000149.1:0-5186 GCA_035499615.1 Candidatus Acidiferrales bacterium
AAGTCCTACCCACCGGAGTCAACAAGGGCTGCGCGGCATAATACCCTTACCTGCCGGTGATAACGACAGTCCAACCGTCAGGAGCTTTTCCGTAATTATCGTTTCAGCGTGTCAAACCAGATTTTGGCGTTTGTCAGACACGGAATTAAGCCATCTTTATGGTTGGCGCCGGGATCGGGATCGATCAGTTGTACCTGCAAAGCGCCCCGTGCCAGGAAGTTGCTGTAGGCGACCTGGGAATTGGCGTAGGGCACCTGGTCATCGGCCAAACAATGATAGAGGTGCAGGGGCGCAACCGGTTTCCATTGATCCACATCGTTGTCTCGCAATGCCAGGCGGAGTGGACCGTTGGAATCGTTCTGGAGGCTGGTCAGCAATGCGGTGCTGAGCATGTTCGAAATGTTGCAGGCCGGCAGGGACAGTTTGATGACCGAGCCGTCGGTATTGCCGTTGAACAACGGTGGGATGGTGGTGTCGTAAGGCGATGCGAACAGGCCGGACCAGGTTGAAGCCAGCGCATAAATGTGCTGATAGGAAATGATGACATAGGCGTAATAATAGGGGTTGGGCGGACAGCGGGCGGACAGGAGGTCGCTCATTTCCACGCCGGACATGTCATATGGCCCGGCCATGGGTGCGCTGGCGGTGACGGTGAACTCGTTGGTATGATAATTCTCCAGTTCGCGGTGCAGGGCCATGGTGGCGTGACCGCCCTGGGAATAGCCGGCCAGGAACAACTGGCTGGTCAAGGGGATGCTGTTGCTGGCACAAAACCGGCGGGCGGCACGCAGCAGGTCAACCCCCGCAGTTGCTTCGGAGCGAGCGTGAACATAGGGGTGAAAACCCGGGCTGTCGCCCAGACCCAAATAATCCGGCAACACGGTGGCGTAACCCGCGGAACCAAAAACCAGGCCCACGACATCATCATCCGAAGTTCCGCTCGAGGGTACGTCATTGGTCATCGTGGTGGTGCCATGCTGATAGCTGAGCAGCGGAAGCGGCTTGCCGACATTCTGCGGTAGAAACAATGCGCCGGAGGCTTGAATGCGTCCACCCAGCGGGTCAACGGTTTCATAATCAATCTTGTAGAAATTCACGGCATACGTCGCCGTGAGATCAAGATTGTAATAGTTAAAATAGCTGTTGATCGTGGCGATGGAATAGGAATAAACCAGCATCGAAGAGAGTATGTTTCCACGGGTGACGGACGGAACCGCCGCGACCCGGTAAAACCGGACGGCTTGGTTGAAAACCGTCGTGTCGAGCCATTGAGTCTGAACCGTGGGCCAGGGTTGGTTGGCAGCCAGCGTAACCCAAATGCTGTTGGCGAGCCTGTCCCGACTCTGCACCGTGTAATTGGTTCCGGCGCCCGCAGTTGTCCAATTCATCAGAAAACCATTGGTGACTCTCGCTGAACTGGTGAAGGAAAAGCCACTATGGGGGTTCTGGGCTGGGGCTGGCGCGCTGGTGAACCACGCGGTGATGGCCGACAGCAGGACGGTGCCAAGAGGTGTGAGTTTGGTTTTCATAAGGTCAGGTTTGCGGGTGTGGAAGTGAGATAATAGAAAGCAGAAAGTCGGAAACCGAAATGGGCTGGAGCCTCTTGTTCGATGGAAAGTGTAGTATTGCAAAAATGCCTCTTGAATGGATGCCGCATTGTCAGCATGGCAATTCTGTCTTTCGGATGGCGGCCCGACCACCCGCTTGATCTCCGAGAACGTTGTTGTTCTCAAACTCTTCGCTGAAACCGATTATAGCCTATAACAAAGATTTGTCCAGAGTATAAAAGTTTTGAGATGTCCTGATTTACTGGAGCGTCGAGCCTGGGGCCGGGCGCAATGAGATTGAGCTGGTCAATCCGGAGGCAGGAGGGCACCGAGTGGGAGTCAACGGAGCGTTGTCGCAAAGCTTCTCTCGGTTAGAAAATCCAGTTACACTGCTTTCCCGTGAAACCCGATTCGTGGCGTCACAACGTTACGCCTTACCAATGGCTGGTGCTGTTCGTCGCGTGGCTGGGTTGGGTGTTCGATTCGATGAATTCCACGATCTACGCGCTGGTTCTGCAGCCAGCGCTGCACGACCTCCTGCGCCCTCCCGATGGCCGCGGGCTTGAGAGGTTGAAACGCCGGCCAATTTGCGTAAGCTCCGCTCCGGATAAAACATGAAAGCGCGTTTTGGGCAGGCGAAAGGCAGACCGCTCTTGGATCGCAACCGGTTAAGAATCTCTGCGGCCGGAACGATTTTGGCGATGATGCTTTGCCTGGTGACTGCAACCGCCGCCGCGGCGCCGCAAACCATCAAACCCGGGGAGATCTGGCCGGATGATCGGGGCCGGCACATTCAGGCGCACGGCGGCGGCATCCTCAAATTCGGTGATGCCTGGTACTGGTTCGGCGAAGACCGAACCGCGGGATTGCCGCGCACGAATCGTTTCGTCAGTTGCTATTCATCCACCGACCTGGCCCATTGGAGCTTTCGCGGCGACGTCGTCAAATTTTCCGACCCGGCGAACCTGGGCCGCGGCTGGATTCTCGAACGGCCGAAGGTGTTTTACAATGCCCAGACGAAAAAATTCGTCATGTACATGCACTTCGACAACCGCGGTTACAGATTCGCCGGCGTCGGCGTGGCTGTCTGCGACACGGTAGATGGCGATTACCAATACGTGAAAAGTTTCCGTCCGCTCGGCCATGAAAGCCGGGATATCGGCCAGTTTGTTGACGACGACGGGTCGGCCTATTTGATTTTTGAGGACCGGCCAAACGGGTTCCATATTGCGAAACTTTCCGACGATTATCTGAATGTGGAAAAGGATG
Organism: Candidatus Acidiferrales bacterium; assembly: GCA_035499615.1. GTDB lineage: Bacteria > Verrucomicrobiota > Verrucomicrobiia > Limisphaerales > UBA11358 > UBA11358. The sequence goes on from DATJYM010000149.1 coordinate 2,817, forward strand.
TGCACCTTTTCACGAACCACCTCGAAGGCGGGGCAGTGGTGCATTACGAGGGGCTTTACTATGTCGTCGGCTCAGAGTTGACCGGCTGGCGGGCCAACCCAAACAAATACGCCATTGCGAAATCGTTGTCCGGCCCGTGGTCGGAATTCAAAGACATCGCTCCGCCCGAAACGAACACCTACGGTTCGCAATCCACCATGCTGCTCAAAGTCACCGGCACCAGAACCACCACGGTCATTTTCATGGGCGATATCTGGAAACCTTGGACGCAATGGGATTCCCGCTACCTGTGGATGCCATTGGAAATTGGAGATGGCAAACTGTGGCTCCCGCCGCCGAAGGAATGGACATTGGATGTCGTTACCGGCGAGGCTGTCATCCAGAAGTAAAATGCCCGGCATGTCGCTTAAGGGTTGAAACGGCATCGTGTTCCCATAAACTTCGCCCTCAACCAAACCATGAAAACGCATTTTGCAGCCGCAATTTTGCTGTCGTCTTTGATTATGTCGCACGCTGAAATCCTCGCTCCCATCCCACTGTGGCCCGGCGGCGCGCCCGGCGCGCTGGGCACCAATGCCGCCGATATTCCCACCCTCACACCGTATTTGCCCGACCCGACCAACACGACAGGAGCGGCGCTGGTCGTTTGCCCCGGTGGCGGCTACAGTCATCTGGCGCCGCACGAAGGCAACGATTACGCGCTCTGGCTGAACCAGCATGGCGTCACCTGTTTCGTGCTCAAATACCGGCTCGGTTCGCGCGGATATCGGCATCCGGCAATGTTCAACGACGTGACGCGAGCGTTGCGAATGGTCCGGGCGGACGCGGCCGACTGGAAGATTGATCCGCACCGCATCGGCATCATCGGTTCCTCGGCGGGCGGACATCTGGCGGCGACACTGCTGACGCATTTCGACTCCGGCAACACCAACTCGGACGACCCGATTGAACGGCAGAGTTCGCGGCCGGATCTGGGCATTCTTTGTTACGCGGTCATTACGATGGGCGAATATGCGCACCAGGGGTCGAAGGACAGTTTATTGGGCAAACATCCGTCGAAGAAGCTGGTGAAGCTGCTTTCTAACGAATTGCAGGTCAAGACCAACACGCCGCCGTGTTTCATCTGGTGCACCTACGAAGACAAAACCGTCCCGATGGAAAACAGCCTGATGTTCGCCGAGGCGCTGCGGAAAAATCATGTGCCGTTCGACCTGCACATTTATCAGAAAGGCGCCCATGGCATGGGGTTGAAAGACAAACCGCCTTTCACGCATCCGCATCCGTGGGCGGCCGATTGCCTCTTCTGGCTGAAGCAGCAGGGCTGGGTGAAGGATTAAAATCCCGGCAAAGGCTCCAGGCTCAGTCGTCGCGGAATATTTCCAACTCCTTCCAGTTCCGATAACCGATTACCTGGAATTGGTTTGGTGGAACAGGCCACTGGCCTGTGTCATCCGGCAACTTGCCGGATGAAGAATCGACCGGCAGGTTGCCGGCCGAAACGGGCAGGTTGCCCGTCCCACCCCAAATTGTCCTCGACAAAAGCAGCAGGTACAAAACAGCGGTTCGCTTATCGTCAAACGCAGCCCTGAAGTTTTCGAGATTTCCCTTGCCAATCAGCGCATTTCCGCTATTCTCTATCTTGCCTGAACACCGCGTGTGCGGTGATTCATTGAGGCTGAGAAAAAACAGTTAACAAACAACCTAACCTTTAACCTCCGTTGCCACGGCAGCGACTGGTAGTTAGGCAATGGAGCTTCGGTTCCCGCCGTTTGGATCCCAAGTTCCCGCAGTATCCACAGTCAAGTTATGCTCACGATGGAAGAAGCCCTGAAGCACACCGCCATGCGGTTTGCGGCAGGCGAAATTGTCAAAGGTAAGATCATCGAAGTCCGCCCCAAAGAAGTCCTGGTGGACATCGGCTACAAAAGTGAAGGCGTCATCCCCGGCACCGAATTTGAAGACATAAAAACGCTCAAAGTCGGCGACGAAATTGATGTCCTGATTGAAAAGCTCGAAGACAAGGAAGGCATGGTCGTCCTGTCGCACGAGAAAGCCGAGTTCAAAAAGAATTGGGACAAGATTCTCACGATCTGCAACGAAGGCGGCCGCATCACCGGCAAGGTCAAATCGCTCGTCAAAGGCGGCCTCGTCGTCAACGTCGGCGTCGAGGCGTTTCTGCCGGCGTCGCAGATTGATGTCATTACGCCCAAAAACCTCGCGCAATTTCTAGGTAATTCCTACGAGTTCAAGGTCGTCAAAATCAATCAGGAGCGGCAGAACATCGTTCTGTCGCGCCGCGAACTTATCGAGCAGGAACGCAGCGAGCGCCGCGCGGCGTTGCTCGCCGAGATGGTGCCGGGCGATATCCGC
>DATJYM010000150.1:0-19247 GCA_035499615.1 Candidatus Acidiferrales bacterium
TTTACTGAACAAAAAAATCCCCCCGGCGGAATACGGCGTGTTCGGTGTATTGCTGGCGGTGGCGATGTTTGTGCCCAACCTGCCGCTGCAGATGGTCTTTGCGCAACAGACGGCACAGGCGCTGGCCACGAACCGGAAGGGTGAACTGGCCGGCACGATCCGGCTGGCCTGGTTGGGGACTTTCGGCCTGATCCTGCTGCTGGCACTGGGCACCTTCATCTGGCAGCGGAATATCCTGGCCGGCTGGCAAATCACCAATCCGGCCGACTTGTGGATCACCGTGCTCGTGGTTTTGTTTTCGCTTTGGCTGCCGATGTTTTGGGGCGTGCTGCAGGGACAACAGAATTTTCTCTGGTTTGGCTGGACGTACATTTTCAACGGGGTAGGCCGCCTGGGCATTGCGTCGTTTCTCGTGCTCGTCCTGGGGGCTTACGCGGGAGGCATGATGCTGGGCGTCCTGCTGGGTCTGGTCGCGGCCGTCGGCCTGGCCGTCTGGCAAACCCGCGGCCTCTGGTTGTTGCCGGCGCAACCGTTCGACTGGCGCAGCCTGCTGAAACAGATCGGGCCGTTGATGCTGGGATTCGCCGCCGTTCAATTCTTATTCACGGCGGATACGATGTTCGTCAAAGTGTATTTTTCCGGCGACGACGCGGCCTTTTACGTGAGTGCCGGGACGTTATCGCGCGCGCTCATGTGGCTGGTAGTGCCGCTGGCGACGGTGATGTTTCCCAAAATAGTACACAGCGTGGCGCGGTCGGAAAAAAGCAACCTGCTCGGCCTGGTGTTATGCGGCACGGCCGTTTTGGCGGCGGGAGGTGCCGCAGGATTGACGATTCTGGGGCCCTGGGTGATCAAACTGGTTTATTCGAAAGACTATGTCTCCGTCGCATCGGCGGTGCTGCCGTGGTATGCCTGGGCGATGGTGCCGCTGTCCCTGGCCTTCGCCCTGGTGAACAACCTGCTGGCGCGGTCGCAATTCCGCATCGTACCGGCGCTGTTGCTGCTGGCCGTGGCCTACGGCATCGCGCTGACCCGGTGTCACGACACCTTGATCATGGTGCTCCAGACGCTCGGCGTTTTCAATCTGTTGCTGCTGGGCGTGTGCGCGTGGTTCACTTTCCACGGTTCGAAGTCTAAAATTTGAAGTTCAAACCGGTTAACTCATTCAACTTTGGGTTTCGGACTTTGTACTTGAGATTCCGATAATGGCGGCGGCGCACGGAGCTTTCCGTAAATCCAGCCTTCCAGCGGGCGCAACGGCCGCAGCCATTTATAAAATGGCGAATAGATCAGTCGCACGCGCACCACCGACAGAAACATGGTCAGCGAGGAATGGAACAGCATGACCTTGGAACCCGCCTGGTCCGTCCATTCGGTCGGTATTTCCACGATGCGGAAACCCGCGCGGTTCAAGGCCACCAGCAGGTTGATGTCGAACGCCATGTCGGCAATGCGCAGGTAAGGATGGATTTTTTCAACGGCTTCGCGTTTCATCACCTTCGCGCCGCATTGCGTGTCACGGATGTTCAGCCAGAACAGCAGTTGCACGACGAGATGAAACATGCGGCTGGCAAATTGCCGGTCGCTGGCCTGTGAGCGATGGATGACCGCGCCCGGTAGCCAACGCGAGCCGATGACGCAGTCCGCGGCATCCATATGGCGGACCAGGTCCAGAAACGCGTGCGGCGGCGTGGCGCCGTCAGCATCCACGTAACCGATTAAATCGGCGAAGGGCGCGAGCTTGAGGCCCTCGATCAGGGCGCCGCCTTTGCCGATGCGTCCGGGAAAATTCAGATAACTGACGCTGGAGAATTCCTTCGTGACTTTTTGCACGACTCCGAGCGTGTTGTCGGTGCAGCCGTTGAGGATGACGACGAGCTGGAATTTGCCGTGATATTGCTCCTGAAAAAAGCACGCATAGTCGCGCAACACCGGTTCGATGCGGCGCTCCTCGTTATAGGCCGGAATCAGGAGCAACAGACTGGCTTCAGGCACGGGCATTGAGTAGCATAAAAGCGGCGAAACGCAACCGTGCTGTGCTGATTCCGTCGGCGCAGGGAACGTCCGATTTACCGGGATTCAAAATTCAGCTTGAGCACGGAGGCGTTGTTCGCCTCGTCCCGCACGCGCAACAACAGGCTGTGCGTGCCTTTGCTCAGGCCCGGTAACTCGATGGTGAAAGTGGCGTTGGTTGAATCAAAAATCAAAGCATCCGGGCGCAGGGCGACCTCATCCGCGCCGTCCAGCGAATATGTCGCGGAGCTGATGACACTGGTGCCATCCACCGCGCTCACGACGAGGCGGGCACGGTCCTTCGTCACCGACTGCTTTTCGACAGCCAGCGCCGGCGGCGTGTTGTCAATCAGAAAGGCTTCACTGACGGCTTCAGTGGTTCGGGCGGTGTCCGGGGTGTTGGAAGGCAGGTCCGAAGCGGTCACTTTGACGAAATAAAGCCCCGCGTGGAAACCGGTGGTGTCGAAGGAATAGAAGGTGTCCTCGGTCTTGTCCACGAGGGTGGTCCATTCCTTATCGGAATCGGCGCGGATGGCAACCGAATAAACCAGCTTGTCGCCATTCGGATCGCTGGCCTTCCATACCACGGCGCAGGCACCGGGGCTATTGGTCTCTTTCAGCGGCGGCTGAGCCGTCATCGCCATCATGGCTGCCACCACTGGATTGGGCGCGGCAGAACCCTTGCCGCCGCCGTCATCCAGCAGTTGATTTAAATTGACCGGCGGCGCTTCCATCTGGAGCAGCGGCATTTTGGCGAGGCCAAATCCCTTTACGATGACCTTGACGCGCGAGATGACCGGCGCGGCGTTTCCGTTCTGGTAATAAAATAGCATGCGCCGCAGTCGCGCCGTGGCGCTCGACGAACCGGCGGCGCGGATGAAATGGACGCGATATTGCAAATATCGCGCGTTCGGACTGGTGACGGCGATTTCGGCGCTCAACGGCTTCGGCGCCGACCAGTCGCTCCAGGTTTTCTCCGGCTTGTCAGTGTTGCCGGAGCGGGAAGAAAATTCCAGCCCGGTGCCGTCGGGCACGTCGCCTTCGGGATGCAGTTTGCCCCACTGGCTTTCCTGCTTCGCGTCAAACGCCTTGGACGTGTAGGTGCCGCTTTCAGCCAACGCAAAATCGAGCCGGTAAAGTTTCGCCGGATGGCTCGTCATGGCGAAGTATTCCCCTGCTTCGCCGGTGTCGGGCAACAACGCGGCCACCTGTGCGCCGTCGCTGGTGGTTTGCAACAGTTTCCAGTGATTTGCGTCGGCGACGGAATAAATCCGGCCCTTGTCGCCCGTGCCCGCCAGCAGGCTGCCGTCGGGCAGCAAAATCATGGAGTAAATCGCCTCGCCCGGCGCACTCCAATAACGCTCATAAAAGCCGTTGGTGTCTATCCGGTAAATTGCGCCCAGCGACGGTCCGCTTTCGCCCGGCGCGCCGAGTGAAGACAGAGCGGAGATGGAAGCAATCGCTTCGGTGGAAATGGCTGCCAAACTACCATCGTCGGTCACACCTGCCGTCGGCGGTTTTTTTGAAGCAGCGCCGGGTGCGGAAGCGTCGTCACTTGGATTGCCGCCTTCCATGGGCGAGCTCGAAATGGAAACGAAACCGGGACCGGAAGTCGCCTCCGGCTTCGGATTCCCTGCAAACGTGGAGACGTAAATCACGCCGCTGGCGGCGACGGCGATATGTTTGATTTCCTTGTCGCCGGAACTGAACAGCACGAAGCCGTGGTTGGCCTTGTCAATCCGGTAGAGATAACCGTGCGGACTGGTGCCGGCGAGCAGGCTGCCATCCTTGTCCAGCGCCAGCGTGGTGATGTTCGCCTCCTTGGTTTCAAAATAAGTTTCCGCCCGGGCCGGCGTGGAACCGGTCGGCGCGACGCGCAGAATTTTTCCGTGATCGCCGGTGGCAAGAAAGAGCGAGCCGTCCTCGCCAAATGTCATCGCCCAGATGTAAGTTTCGCCCGGGTTGCAAAAAACCTCGGCGTGGCCGGCAGCGTCCAGGCGATACACGCGGCCATCCGGCGAAGTCGCGGCGTAAAGCCGGCCTTTGGCGTCGATCGCCAGCGCGTGGACCATCACCTCGTTCGGCTCGAAGAACGTGGACAGCTCGCCTTTCGACGTGAGTTTATAGACCTTGCCCTGATTGCCGGTGCCGAAAAATACATTGCGCTTTTCGTCCGGCACGGCGGCCCAGATGATCGGGTCGGTGACGCTCGCAAGATTCGTCATGGCCGGCGCGAGCTCCAAATGGCCGTCGCTGGTGAGCGAGACGTTCGTGAATTCGCCTGCGCTGAAATCCGCGAACGAGTCGTCATTCACTTTCTCCGTAACCACGGCTTGCGTGGCCGGAACCAAACCCAGCGCGAGCAGCGCCGCGCCGAGGAAAACGTTGATTCGTTTCATTTGATCCTCACTGGTAATGTCATTTGTCCGCTGAATGTGCCCGCCACGGGAAAGTTCGTTTCCCAAAGCGTGATGCGGTGCAGCGTCGCCTGCTGAACGCTGGCATTGGGTGATTCAAACTGCGCGATGACCGACGGCGGCAGGTCGGGCAGATTTTTTCCTTCCACCGCGACGCCCGGCGCGGTCGCCAGCAGCTTCACGCAAATGTCCTGATGCGAACGGGTCAGGCGCAGGCGGTCGAGCACCTGACCCAAGGTTTGTGGTGGCAGTGGTGGTGGTTCATCCATTCGCCACGCCGCGTCCGCGTCGCCGACGAGGAGTTGCACTTCCGGCGCGTGCACGTCCGCTGGAATCGGAACGGAGATCGGAATCTCCGACGGATCGCCGCGATAATTGCGCAGGCCGATGACCGCGTGCAACGTGTCGCCCGGCGCGGCCTCATGCCGGTCCATTTCCAGCGAATCCAGCCGCGCTGTTTTCCAGCCGTCCGCCATGCGCACGTGAAACGTCAGCGATTTTACATTCGGGAACTCACACGGATTTTCCAGCAACGACTCGTAAAGCCTGAGTTGATTGATGACCAGTTCAAAGCCCGCGTCCTCGCCGCTGGAGGCGTCCCTAAGCTTGACCGGCGCTTGTCCGGCGATTTCCATGTCGGTGACCAGGTAAATCGTCTGCTGCTCCTCCGATTCCATCGTGTCCTCGATGGATTCGAGCAGCCCGATTGCGGAGAGGGTCGGTGAGATCATCTGGTTCTGGAACAATTCGCCCTGGAACGCGCGCGTCCGGCCGCCCGGCGCCTCGAGATGCACCTCGAAATGCGTCGTGTCCGGTTTGCGGCCGATTTCACCGGCGATGGCGGTCAGCCGGTCCTGGTAAATCGTGCCGATAATCGGGCCCGTGTTCGACAACTTGAACGACCGCTGGACGGATTGGACGACCGTCATGATTTCCGCCGAGGCCATAGGCATATCACTCACGCCGCTTTGCAGAAATGGATGGCCAAAAGCGAGAATGCGGTTGCCGTGCCGCCACGTAACCGTGCCGGTTCCGGCGAACTGAAAATCGCCGCTCATCAGCACACCGACCAGCGGCTGGCCCGGCTTTGGATCGTTGTCAATGTCATGCGACGCGCGGCCGGACGGCGCCTGCATCACGTCCAGGCCCAGCGCGGAAAGGCGCGAGGAAAATCTCCGGAGCACCCGATCCGAAACGCCGGAGGCGAACAGCGGCGTCGGCAACGGCCTCATCGCCGATTGCAGCGCGGCCGGCGACGGCAGGCTCGTCCCTTCGCCCGCCGGCGCAACCAACCAATCCGGGTTGGCGCCGGTTTCAATTTGCGCCAGATCGTTTGCCACCGCCGGAGGCGCGGCGGGCGGATAATTCGTCTCCACTTCCAGCATTTGCTCAATGGGCGTGACGCCAATCAGCGCCTGGTCTTTGGGCCAGAGAAAACCGTAGGCGTAGGCGCCAATGAGCTTGCCGTCAATGAACACCGGGCTGCCGCTCATGCCCGCCACTGGGCCGGTGAATCTGTTCGTCGCGTCGAGGGCCTTGCAGATGATGACGGGACGTTGTGGGCCGATGAAATTTTCCGCAATGCCGACCACCTGCATCGGAAAGCTGTCCACCCGGCGCCCGGACACGACCGAATGCCATTCGCCGGTCATGCCCGGCCTGATATCCGCCAGCGGCATGATGGTCATGCTGTCGTCGGCATGGGCTGGAATCAAAAGCAGCGAGCTTAGAATGAATCCCGCCGCCCACCGGCATGGAGCGAAAAAATTGACTTTCACACGCTGGAACCCTTCGGGCTTGCGGGGTTATTGTCCACGGACCGGAAACTGTCAAGCGGATTAGGCGGCGAATCAGGCGGTAAACAGCCTTCCCCATTCCAAGCTTGCGATAATCATTCGCAAACGTTATCCAATGAACATGGATTCCCGCGAAGCCCTAATCGCGTTGAACCTGATTGATCACGTCGGCCCGGTGCGCGCAAGGTCGTTGCTCGAATATTTCGGCGAGGCGCCCAAAATTCTGGCTGCCTCCCGGTCGGCGCTGCTCCGCGTCCGTAACATCGGCGACGAAACCGCCGACGCGATTTGCGGCTGGGAGAAAACGGTTGGCCTGGGCGCCGAGTTAAAACGCATTGCCGAATCCGGTTGCCGCGTTTTGATTCAAAGTGACGACGAATATCCTGCATTGCTCCGTGAGATTTATGATCCGCCGATGGTGCTTTATGTCAAAGGCGCATTGACTGCCAAGGACAAAAATGCGATGGCCCTGGTCGGTTCGCGGATGACGACGCATTACGGCATTGAGACGGCACGCAAGCTGGCGTATCAACTGGCCTACGTCGGTGTCACGGTCGTAAGCGGCGGCGCCCGCGGCATTGACACGGCATCGCACCAAGGCGCGCTGGCGGCCAATGGCCGCACCATCGTGGTGTTGGGCACCGGCATCAATATCGTGTTCCCGCCGGAGAACAGGGAATTGTTTGAACGGGCGGCGGCCGGCGGCGCAGTGATCACCCAATTCTCCTTCAATCGCAACGGGGACAAGCAAAGCTTCGCCATTCGCAACCGCATCATTGCCGGCATCACGTTGGGCACGGTGGTCGTGGAGGCGGACTTGAACAGCGGCGCGCTCATCACGTCGAATTTTGCCACTGAATATGGCCGGCAGGTCTTCGCCGTGCCCGGGCGGATTGATTCGCCACGCAGCAAGGGCTGTCACGACCTGATCAAGAAAGGGGCCAAGCTGTGCGAAGGGGCCGAGGACATTCTAAGCGAGTTTGAATATTTGTTTCCGGGCAGCAACCGTCGCCCCTCCCCCGGTGAAACCGGCGTGCTGCCGGCGTTGGAGTTGTCCGAAAATGAACAGCGCGTTTATGATTCCCTGGAGCGCGAGGAATCGGCGATTGATGACGTCATCCGGCGGAGCGGGTTGCCGAGCTCGGCGGTGTCCGTGGCCTTGTTGAGTCTGGAAATGAAGCGGGCGGTCAAACAATTGCCCGGGAAATTGTTCGTAAGGAACGCGTAATTCTTCAAACCAGGGCTTGCGCGCCGGCAGCCAACCGACTAGAACCCGAAGAAAATCAACCCGATTATGGCAAACTATAAAGTCATCGGAAGCGACCAGAAACAGTATGGACCGGTTTCGGCGGAGGACCTGCGCCAGTGGATTGCCGATGGCCGGCTCAGTGCCCAAACCAAGGTGCAGATCGAAGGCACCGACGAATGGAAATTGCTGGGCGAGGTTCCGGAACTGGCAGACGCGTTGAGCAACCGCATCCCGCCGCCGACCGCGCCCGCCGTTCCCTCGCGGACCAGCGGCTTGGCCGTGACTTCGCTGGTCCTGGGGGTTTTGGGACTGTTCACCTGCGGCATCACTGCGCTGTTCGGGCTCGTTCTGGGCATTATCGCCATGGTCAAGGTGTCAAATAGCCGGGGCGCCTTGCGCGGCGGCGGCATCGCGCTGGCTGGTATTATCGTGTCGGGAATCTTTCTGCTCATGATTCCGATTTATGCCGCAATGCTGCTGCCGGCCTTGTCGGCAGCCAAACAAAGGGCCCAGACCATTGTTTGCGTCAATAACGAGAAGCAACTGGCGCTGGCGATCAGAATGTATTCCGCCGACAACACCAATCATTTTCCGCCCGCCATACAGTGGTGCGACGGCATCAAAAGGTATGTCACAACGGAAACCCCTTTCAAATGCCCCGCGGCGAATTCTTCCAGCCGATGCGACTATGCCTTTAACGCCAGGCTCGGCGGTCTGAATGAGACGAACACCGCTCCCAACACAGTGATGATCTTTGAATCGGATGGCGACTGGAATGCAACTGGCGGTCCCGAACGAATGATTGGCAAGCCGCGCCACGCCCGGATGTTCGTGGTGGCCTTCGCGGACGGCAGCGTCCAGCAAGTAGATGAATCCCGGCTTGGCACCCTGCGGTGGGACCCGTAACCGGAATTCGAGTGCCATCGAAACTCCGGGGCGTTGGGTCATTGACCGCAGCAAACCATGTGGTCGGGAACATATAAATTGCAAACCAGAGCTTGCGTAACCGTCTCCAACCGACTAGAAACCAAAGTAAATCAGTGCGATTATGGCAAACTATAAAGTCATAGGAGGTGACCTGAAACAATACGGCCCGGTTTCGACGGAAGAATTGCGCAAATGGATTGCCGAAGGCCGGCTGAACGCACAATCACTCGTCCAAGAATACGGTGACATCGAATGGAAACAACTGTCCCAGATTTCTGAATTTGCCGACGAACTGGCCGGTCAACCCGCCACTCCCGGCACGCCGCAGCCTTTTTCAGCGCCGGAGAAGGACGGCGAACGCGATGCGGCCTTGCAACGGGTCAAGGGCCCGGCGATTGCCTTGAAGGTCACGGCCATTCTCAACGCGGTTCTGGCGGTATGGGGTCTGGTCAAGACGATGTTCTTTCGTCCCAACCTGGACCAATTCAACGCGGCCTTGCAGCAGATCGGCGACCCCCAGGCCCAACAAATGGTTCAACAATGGCTCCATCTGGCCTACGGGCCGGTCGGCATGATAAACAGTGTTTTTGAACTGGTGATGTCGCTTTTGATTTACCTGGGTGCGACCAAAATGCAGTCGCTGCGCAGCTATGAATTTGCCTACACGGCGGCCATCCTGGCGATGGTGCCGTGCCTGACGCCTTGTTGTGTTATTGGCCTGCCCTTCGGTATTTGGGCGGTGGTGGCGTTGGGCAAGTCGGGCGTCAAATCCCAGTTTCATCGGTGAGCGATGTCTTTTTCGTCTGCACGCCCGTTGAGCCGCGATCGCGCCTGGTCCTGCATCATGATGAATATTGCGACGCCCGGCATCGGCTCGATGAGAGCGGGACAGGTTTTCACCGGTCTGGGCCAGTTGCTGCTCGCCCTCGCCGGTGCCGCCTTGATTTGCCTGTGGATAATCGAAATGTCTTACGGCCTCGTTCAGGTGGAGCTTGGCGAACCGGTTCCGCAAGGTTCCAGCAGTTGGATGTGGAAATGGGGATTGGCGGGTTTTGCGGCGAGCTACGTGTGGACTTTGGTCTCGTGCGTGAATTTGTTCCGGCGGGCAAAAGCGGAAGAGCTGAAAAATACCGGGAATGTTCCTCCCCGCCTTGCGGATCTGCCAGGAAAGGATCCGGAAAAACATTAACCAAGGCTCGTTATGTATAGAATCATTGGAACCGACGGCCGGCCCTACGGCCCCGTTAATGCCGAGCAAATTTACCGCTGGGCGGCGGAGAACCGCGTCAACGCACAAACGCTCGTCCAAACCGAAGGCGCAACCGACTGGAAACCAATGGCCGGGATTCCTGAACTGGCAGCCGGGTTGAAAACAGTCCCGCCACCGGCGGCACCGCCGTCCATCTACGCCGCGCGCGCCTCCAATAAAATCCCGGCGGGCATTTGTGCAATATTGCTCGGCTCGCTCGGGGTTCATAAGTTCATCCTGGGTTACACCGGCGCCGGCTTGATCATGCTGCTGGTGACCTTGCTCTCCTGCTTTACCCTGGCACCCCTGATGCACCTCTTCGGCCTCATCGAAGGCATCATCTATCTGTGCAAGTCCGACGAGGATTTTGTGCGCGTTTATGTCGAGGGGCGGAAGGAATGGTTCTAAAATTTGCCGGATTGCAATTCCCGAACGATGGTGAATCATGTCAAAACTCAACGCATCTAAGATCAAATCCGCGCTGGTGGCCGTGCCGGAATGGACGAAAAAAGGCGCCAACATTTCGCGGACGTATCCATTCAAGGATTTTCCGGCGGCGATCCGGTTTGTCAACGCCGTCGCCGAACTCGCCGAGGCGGCCTGGCATCATCCGGACATTGATATTCGCTGGAACAAGGTCACGCTCACGCTGACGACGCATGACGCGGGCGGTCTCACGAAAAAGGATTTTGTACTGGCGCAAAAATTCGACCGGTTGCCGGACTTAAAAGGTTAAAAAATCGCCGGGGCGCCTTCCTCCAATATCCGCATCTGGGGTGTCAGTCCTTCCTTCTCGGCGATTTGCCGGAGCCAGCGCGGCGGTTCGTCCATGTCCTCGAACGACAATTTAAACGTCCCGTAGTGCATCGGCACCAGCCAGCGGGCCCGCAAATCCTTGAACGCCCTCACCGCCTCGTCCGGGCCCATGTGCACGCGGCGGAAGGATTCGGGATGATAGGCGCCGATGGGCAGCAATGCGATTTCCGGGGAGAATTTCTCCCCGATTTGTTTGAAGCCGTCGAAGTAGGCGCTGTCGCCGGCGTGATAGATTCTTCGGCCCTGATGTTCCAGCACGAACCCGCCGTAGCCGCGATGATGGTCGGCCAGCGTGCGCGCGCCCCAGTGCCGGCTCGGTGTGAACGTGACCTTCCAGTCCCGGTGCGAAAAACTCTCCCACCAGGCCAGTTCGATGACCCGGGAAAAACCAAGATCAAATGCCAGGTCCCCGACGCCCCACGGCATGAGGCCGATTTTCGGGTGCGGCAGCCGGCGCAGCGTGGGCTTGTGAAAATGATCGAAATGGGCGTGGGTCAACAACACCAGGTCGATGGGCGGCAAGTCGCGGATTTTCAAGCCGGAGCGCTTGATGCGTTTGAGCAGGAACAGCCAGTTCGCGAAGTTCGGGTCGATCAGCACGTTCAGGTCCGTGAACTGGATCAGAAACGACGCATGACCGATCCAGGTGACGGCCATCTGGCCGCGTGATAATTTGGGAAAATTTGGCCGGCGCGGGTGGCCGGTACGCGGCGTCAGGAGGGCTTTCCAGACCAGTTCCCGAAAAAACGTCCGCGGATTGAAATGCTTCGATGGCGTCAAATCTTTGAACGAGCGTGGCAACCGCCGCGGCGGCAAGGCGGGACGCTGTGAAAATGGTTTCGGCATACAACGGCTGCATTTTAGTCCTCCCGTCCCTCGAATGAAATGGAAAACCCCGCATCAATTTTTTGTGTGTCCCGCCAATTTTATCAATTCATTCTCCGACCAATTACGGAGGGAACTCGTCGGCAGACAAACTCCCGTCGGCTTCGGTGGGCACATTTGTGGCTTGCCAGCGATTGATGGCCGGGCGCACATTGCCGGCAACCAAGTCGCATCGCCGGCTGAAAGGCAGAATCTATGGAACCCGTGATTGCTCTGGTCGTCTTGGCCGTATTCGGAATCCCGCTCGCCCTGGCTGTCTGGTTGATTGTCCGCGCCGTCAGCGCCAGAAATCGTATTGACGAACTTTCCCGGCGCATCGGCACGCTGGAATCGGAGTTGTTCCGCTTGCGGCAATCCCGTCCAAGCGAACCGGCAAAGCCGACGGAGGTCACGCCGGCGCCGCCGCGAGTACCTGTCGCGCCGGCTCCGGTTATGCCGCCAAAACCTGAGGTCGTTCCGCCAATCGTTCTTCCGCCGAAAACTCCACCGCCCGAACCAATCAATATTGGGCTGCCGTTTTCCCCGCCATCGTTTTCCTCACCGTCGTTAACCGCACCGCCGAAAATGGTTTCTCCCGAGGGATTGCCACCGGTGACCAGCAGACCGGAACCGCTGCACCAGCCCGAGCGGAAGATCAATTGGGAACAGTTCATGGGGGTCAAGGGTTTCGCCTGGCTCGGTGGGTTCGCCCTGTTCCTCGGTGTCGCGTTTTTCGTCAAGTATTCATTCGACAATAATCTCGTCCCGCCGGAACTGCGCGTCGCCATCGGTTTTCTCGCTGGTCTCGGCCTGCTCGTTGGCGGCGTGGTGATGTCGCGGAAAAATTTCCCGGTGCTTTCGCAAACCCTGTGCGCAACCGGCGTCGTCATTCTTTATGCCGTCACGTTTGCCTGCCGCTCGATTTACCATTTTGAATTTTTCGGAGCGGTGCCGACCTTTCTCCTGATGGCGCTCATCACGGCGACGGCCTTCCTGCTGGCGGTCCGGCTGAACGCCCTGGTCGTCGCCATCCTCGGCATGTTGGGCGGTTTTCTCACGCCCATTCTGCTTTCGACCGGCGAGGATAATCCCCTGGGCCTGTTCGGCTACATCGCCATCCTCGACCTCGGCCTGCTCGTCGTCGCGCTGGTTCGCCGCTGGCATTTTCTTGCCATGTTGGCGGCCCTGGGGACCGCCATCCTGCAAATCGGCTGGGCGGGGAGGTTTTTCGTCAGCGGACAATATTTCGCCGGCGATAAAATATTAATAGCGCTTGCCGTTTTGCTGGGGTTCAATGCGCTCTGGCTCGCCGCCAACTGGGTGGCGAAACGTCGTGGTCAAATCAACCCTTGGTTTTCCGGCCCGGCGCTCGGCCTGGCGGTCGTCGCCCTGGCGTTCACTGCGGGGTTTCTAAGTTTTTCTCCGCTGGCGCAGCGGCCATGGCTCATGTTCGGATTCGTTTTCCTGATCGACCTGGGGGCCATGGCGGTTGCGCGGCTCGATGAAGTCGTTTCCCCGGCCCAATCCGTCTCCGGCTTTGCCGTATTCGGATTGCTTGCCCTCTGGACCGCGAACTCTTTATCAAATGAATTGCTGGGCGCCGGCCTCACATTCTATTTCATTTTTGCGGTTCTCCATTCAGCATGGCCGGCATGGATTCAGCGTCAAATCGGCATGACGAAGCAAAATTGGGCCAATCATCTCTTTCCAATTCTTGCACTCGCCCTGGTGCTCGTGCCCGTTTTTAAGCTCGCCGAGGTCTCGTTCATGGTCTGGCCATTCATTCTGCTGGTGGATTTGCTGGCCATCGCGCTCGCGGCGCTGACCGCGACGTTATTACCGGTGCTCGCGGTGCTGCTGCTGACGCTCGCCGCCACCGGCGCGCTTATTTTCAAAATTCCTGCCGACCTCACCGGCCTGCCAACCTCCTTTTTCCTGCTCGGCGCCTTCGTGATCCTTTTTGTCGCCGCCGGTGTCTGGCTTGTCAGAAAATTCAAGCCCGACGCCCTGAAAGCGGGTATTAAATTTGGCGACGACCTCACGGCGCCCGGCGATCTGGCCGCCATCCTGCCCGCCTTTTCCATCGTGCTGCCGTTTCTGTTGCTCATCATGGCCACCCTGCGGTTGCCATTAATCAATCCCTCACCGGTATTCGGTGTGGCATTGCTGCTGGTCGTACTGCTGTTCGGCGTGACAAAGTTGTTTTCCTTTGATTGGCTGCCTGCCATCGGTCTGGTGTGCGTGACGGTGCTCGAATGCGCCTGGTATTTCAACCGTTTCAATCCGGCAAACCCTGACCAGCCGCTCAATCTTGTGCTGGAGTGGTATCTGATCTTCTTCGCGGTGTTCGCGGTCTTCCCGTTTTTATTCCTGCGGCAATTTGAAAACAAGGTCGTCCCCTGGGCCGCCGCCGCAATGGCCGGTCCACCGCAATTCTTCCTCATTCACCGTTTCGTGGCCGCCGTTTATCCGAACCCATTCATGGGACTGTTGCCCGCTGTGTTTGCCGTGCCCGCACTGTTGAGCCTGGTAATCGTGCTTAAAACTGTCTCGACCGAACAAAAATCGCGCCTGACCCAACTGGCCTGGTTCGGTGGCGTGGCGCTCTTTTTCATCACACTCATATTCCCGATCCAATTCGATCGTCAATGGATTACCATCGGCTGGGCGCTCGAAGGCGCGGCCTTGTTGTGGCTCTTCCATCGCGTGCCGCACCCGGGACTGCGGCTGGCCGGTGTCGGCCTGCTGGCCGTGGCCTTTGTCCGGCTCGCGCTCAATCCCGCCGTGCTCGATTATCACCCGCGCGCCGCCACGCCCATCTTCAACTGGTACCTGTACGCCTACGGCCTCGTGACCGTGGCGTTGTTTGCGGGTGCCAAGCTGCTCGCGCCGCCGCGAAATCAAATTTCCAAAATCAACGCGCCGCCCATCCTTGCGGCGCTGGGCACCGTGCTGGCGTTCCTCTTGTTGAACATCGAAATCGCCGATTATTTCAGCCAACCCGGCTCGACACTTACGTTCCAGTTCAGCGGTGATTTCGCGCGGGACATGACCTACTCCATCGCCTGGGCGCTGTTCGCGCTCGGATTGCTTGTCTATGGCATTCTCAAAAACCTTACCGCCACGCGCTATGCGGCGATGGGTCTGCTGTGCGTCACGCTGCTCAAGCTTTTCTTCCACGACCTGGCGCGGCTGGGCCAGCTTTATCGCATCGGTGCCTTCGTCGGCGTGGCCGTTATCGCGATGCTGGCGTCGTTCGCCTATCAGAAATTTTTCGCCGCCGGCGCGAAAAACGAGGAATCAAAGGATGAAACGACTAAATAATTTTCTGGCTCACAGGATTTTAGGATGCGTGCTTCTGGCGGGTTTTTCCGCTGCCGCTGCCAATTTGCCATCCGATTGGCAGCACGAGCAGACGTTCAATATCTCCACGATCGGGCTCGCGAAAATCAATTTGCCGGTCGAAACGCTCGATGCGGCGCGTCCCGCACTTGAGGATTTGCGGCTCTACGACGATGCGGGCACCGAGGTCCCTTATGTGCTCACGCGGCCGCTTCCCTCGCCAAAAATCATTCGAAGCGCAAAGTCGTTCCAGGTTTCGCTCAACGCCATCGACACCGTCCTCGTGCTGGAAACGGGGCTTGTCCAGCCGCTCGACGCCGTGACTTTGGAAACGCCGGCGATGAATTTCATCAAGGCCGTGCGTGTGGAAAGCTCCAACGACGGCAAAAATTGGCGGAGTCTGGCGCAAGGCCGGCCGATTTTCCGCCAGCCTTACGGTGCGGCTAATTTAAGAATCTCATTTCCGTCGGTTGCTGCAACCTGGCTGAGGCTGACGGTGGATGACCAGCGTTCGCAACCGGTCCCGTTTACTGGAGCGCTGGTCCACGCCGCCACGGGCGAAACGGCAGCGGTGGAAACCATTCCGGTGACCATTACCGAGCGCGACGAAAACCCCGGCGAGACGCGGCTGGCGCTGGATCTGGGCGCGGCCAATCTGGATGTTGCCAGTCTTCAGATTGAAGCCGCTGAGCCGCTCTTTACGCGACCGGTGTCCATCGCCGTTCCGCAAATTTCCGAGGACGCCATTCGTGAGCAGATAATTGGACAGGGCGTGATTTATCGAATCGCCATAGAAGGTCAGCCGGCATCCGAAAGCCTTTCCGTACCGCTGGAAACCTTGGTCCGCTCGCGCGAGCTGATTTTATTCATCAAAAACGGCGACAGCCCGCCGCTATTTCTCAAATCCATGCGGGCGGAGCGGCGACCGGTCTATCTCGTGTTCCTCGCGCGCCAGTCGGGCACCTACCACTTGCTCACCGGCAACGCCCGCTGTGCCGCGCCACGCTACGATTTGGCGGCGCTGGGCATCAACCTGAAATCCGTCCCTGTCGTGGCGATTCAAATCCCGCCGCCCTCGGACAACCCGGATTTTCAACCGCCCGAAGTCCTGCCCGGTCTCGGAGTGACCGGCGCGGCGCTCGACATCTCGGAATGGAAATTCCGCAAGCCGGTGGAAATCTCCAGTGCCGGCGCCCAACAGGTGGAACTCGACCTCGACGTGCTCGCGCACGCGCAGCCGGATTTGGGTGATTTGCGCGTGATGCGCGGTACCAACCAGGTGCCTTATCTCATCCAGCACACCTCCATCAGCCGTTCACTGGCGTTGACGGTTATGGTGACAAATGACGTGGAGAATCCGCAGTTGAGCCGCTGGATCGTCAAACTGCCGCAATCCAATTTGCCCCTGACGCGATTGACGTGTATTTCGCCAACACCGCTGTTTGAACGCTCGCTGTCGCTCTCCGAGGAACTCACCGACGACCGCGGCGACAAATACCGGCATCCGCTTGGCAGCGCGTCGTGGACGCAGACGCCGGAGCGCAAATCGAAGGAATTTCCCCTGGCATTGGACAGTGTGCCGCAGAGCGACACGATGTTTCTGGAAACGGAGAATGGCGATAATCCGCCGATTGAACTGATAAGATTCACGGCGGTTTATCCCGTGACGCGATTGTTATTTAAGGCAAAACCGGACGACGAACTTTTCCTGTATTACGGCAATCCACGCGTGTCGCCGCCGCGCTACGATTTGAGCCTCGTTGCCGGACAATTGCTGGCGGCGGACAAAAAAATCGCGCCGTTGTCCGCCGAACAGCAGCTTGGGAAACCGTCGTGGCGGGAATATGAAGTGCCAGGGAAAGGCGGGGTGCTGTTTTGGGGCATTCTGGCCGTCGTGGTCGTGGTACTGCTCATTATCATTTCCCGGCTGCTGCCGAGATCGCAATCGTAGCGGCGTCTCGGAAGAGCGCCGCACTTTCAAGAAGAGAAATTACCGGCTTTCTGCCGGAAGCCACTACGTTTCCAGTTGCAAAAATCCGCGACATTCCCGCATTGCGGGATTAAAATTCCGGGGTGACAACGGTCCGCAAACAACTCGACACGTTCCTGCGCAAGACGCCCAAATTTGGCGAGGGCGTTTACGTCGCGAAAACCGCCGTCGTGCTCGGCGACGTGACCATCGGCGCGCATTCCAGCGTCTGGTATGGCGCGGTGCTGCGCGGCGACATCAACCGGATCGTCGTCGGCCATCACTCGAACATCCAGGACAATGCTGTTCTGCACCTCGCGGACGATTTCGCCTGTATCATCGGCAACTGGGTGACGGTCGGCCACGGCGCGATTGTCCACGCGTGCACCGTTGGCGACGAGGTGCTGGTGGGCATGGGCGCGGTGATTCTGGACGGCGCGGTCGTTGGCAAACAATCCATCATCGGCGCCAAGGCCCTGGTGACGCAGGGAATGAAAATCCCGCCCGGCTCGCTCGTGCTCGGTGCGCCGGCGAAAGTGGTGCGCAAATTGACAAAAAAGGAGCGTGCCGGCTTGAAATGGTGGGCGGAAAAATACGTGGACAACGGCGCGTATTGCCTGAAGCACGGGATCAATGTCGGTGCGCCGATGGCGAGTTAATTCGTTACAGACACCGCAAGGGTGGATTTGCTCACGGTAATCCGAATTCCTCTCGTGAGCAGAAAATCTTTAATCTTGTCTTTGAATTCGATCGGGCTTCAGACCCATTTTACCTCCGCAGCATTCCCGGCAGGCCGCCGCCCATGCGAGCCATCATTTTCTGGAACGTGCCCGTCGGCCTCAAAGTTTTTCCGTGGGGGTGAAGGGCAAGCCGCGTTCGCCGTTGAAGAGCTTTTTTAGCCGCCGGTCGCTGGAACTGCGCTTGCGCCGGATGACGCCCGGCGCGACAAGCTGGCTGCTCTCGCGCCGCGCGCGGCGGCCTTTAAGCCAGTCTTCCCAACTGATTGAGCCTTCAATCGGGATGCAGGGGGCTTTTGATTTCGAGTTCATTGGCAACCTCATTCACCAGTATAACGCACTCTGGAAGGTTACGATATTCCGGCAGATTCGCAAGCCGCCGGACTTCGTCCCAATCCACCGCAATTTCGCCGCGCAGCGCCACGGAAATCAGAATCCGGGCACAATTCCGCGCTGTCTGATTTACTCCGAGGTAATACGACATCAACACGCGCTCGACCACCAAATCTTCCGGCTTCATCACCAGAAAACTTCCGTACGGCGCTTCGATACGACGGAACGGCGTGCGCGCAAAACTTTCCGCCGGGCCGAGCAAGTCCAGATACATCCCCGCCACCTGCCAGATGCGCGGGCCGCCTTTTGCGCCGAGCAGTTCCATGACTTCCTGCCGCTCGCGCACGGGCAAGGTCGCCTTCGTGGCGTGGCACACGTCCAAGTCGCCGGAGGCATAAGCGCCTTCCGTCAAAATCTCGATGGCCGAGCCGCCCACCACGACCAGTTCCACGCCGCGTTCCGCCCAAAGCGCGCTGCACAGCGAAGCGAGCTTGGCGCTTTTCAGCGTTGGGTCCCGCTCGGCGGTGATGTCGGCCAGCGCGGTTTTGATTTTTTTCGCGTCCATTTTCATTTCGATTGCACCACACTTGGAACAAATTTATCTCCGCAACATCCCCGGCAAGCCGCCGCCCATCTTGGTCATCATGCGCTGGAGCTTGCCCATCTTCTTCATCATCTGCTGCATCTGGCCGAACTTGTTGAGCATCGTGTTCACTTCCGTCACGCTCACGCCGCTGCCCTTGGCGATGCGGATGCGGCGTTTGGCGTTCAGGATGGCCGGATTTTTGCGCTCCTGCGGCGTCATGCCGCAAATCATGCCTTCCATGCGCTTGAATTCCTTTTCCTGTTTCGACAAGTCGCCCTGCTGTTTCAACATCTCCGCGCCGCCCGGCAACATGCCCACAACGCTTTCGAGCGAGCCGAGCTTTTTCATCTGTCGCAATTGTTCCAGAAAATCCTCCAGCGTGAACTGGCCTTTGCGCATCTTTTCCTCCATGCGCCTGGCGTCCTCCAAATCCACCGCCTCGGCGGCCTTCTCGACGAGGCTGACGACATCGCCCATGCCGAGGATCCGCGAGGCCATGCGTTCGGGATGAAACGGCTCGAACTCGTCCAGCTTTTCACCCGTGCCGGCAAATTTGATGGGCTTGCCAGTAACGGCTTTCATGCTCAACGCCGCGCCGCCGCGCGCGTCGCCGTCCAGCTTGGTGAGAATCGAGCCGGTGATTTGCAGCGCCTGATCAAAATGCGTGGCGACGTTGACGGCTTCCTGGCCGGTGGCGGCGTCGAGCACCAGCAGGATTTCCTGTGGCTTCACGAGGTCGCGCAGGCGAACAAGTTCCTGTA
Organism: Candidatus Acidiferrales bacterium; assembly: GCA_035499615.1. Lineage (GTDB taxonomy): Bacteria > Verrucomicrobiota > Verrucomicrobiia > Limisphaerales > UBA11358 > UBA11358. The sequence continues at coordinate 19,060 of DATJYM010000150.1, forward strand.
TCAGCGGCTCGTCAATCTGCAACCGCCCAGCAGTATCAAAAATGAGAACATTGCGGCTGTTCGCCTTCGCAAAATCAAACGCGCCGCGCGCGATTTTCAAAACATCCGTCTGGCCGCGTTCCAAATAAACGGGCAATTCAAGTTGTTTGCCGAGCGTTTCAAGCTGGTCCATGGCCGCCGGGCGATAA
>DATJYM010000151.1:0-18437 GCA_035499615.1 Candidatus Acidiferrales bacterium
TGGCGGGAATCAGGTAATGCGGATGCGGAATGTTTTTTGGATTCTGGATGAAAAAGCCGCCGGCGCGCTGGCAAATCCATTGGACGAGCCGGTGGTCGCCGGTGCTGTTGAGCAGCGCTTCAATGCGGTCGAGCGGGTTGCCGGTGCCGCTGCCGGCGGCGTTGGTCGGCGGCTCGGCCCATTTGTAAACCATGGAAAGTGACAGACCCAGGTCGGCGGCGACCTGTTTAGGCGTCTTTTTCTCGAACACCTCGCGGAGCAGTTCGTAGGATTGCATACCAGACAATGAAAAAGCCGGAGCCCGTTGGCAAGCGGGAAGCGGTTTATCGTAATCGTAGCGGCTTTCGGGAGAAAGCCGCACTTTCCGGTGCTCTTCAATTTGCGGCGCTCTGCCGGGTGGCCGCTACGCCAATTACAAGGTTACAAACCCAGCGGCAAATTGTAGATGCGGCCCTGGCCGGGTTGGTGTTTGATAAATCCAACCGATGAAGCCATCCAACCATCACAAACGCGTCTTTCCTGCTTGCGTTGCAGGACGGTTGGGATTTTACTCGCATTGCACACAATTCAGCGAGGGCTTATGACAGTATATTCCATTTATCTTTTTTGCCTGGTGGTGGGGTTGGCATTCACTTTATTAAGCGTCGCCCTCGGCCATTTCTTTGGCGGCCATGGCGATCACGTCGGCGGCAGCGGCGGCCACGCAGAGGCCGGCGCCGACAGCAGCGACATGCCCGGCATTTCCATTTTCAGTCCCACGATCATCGCTGCCTTCGTCACCGCCTTTGGCGGGTTCGGCATCATCTTCACGGAAGTTCCGCTCACCCACCGGGCCGTTGTCAGCGCGCCTCTTTCGATCGTTGCCGCCTTCGTGGTCGCGGGCTGCCTTTACAAATTCTTAGCCATCCTGTTCAGCCACACCCAGGGTTCCAGCGAATCGCACATCGCCGACATCGCCGGTACGGAGGCCAGCGTGATTACGCCCATTCCCGAGAACGGCGTCGGCGAAATTGCCTACGTCGTCCGCGGCACCCGCTACACCGCGCCGGCGCGTGTGGAAAATGGCACGGCCATCGCCAGCGGTCAGTCCGTCAAAATCAAACGCGTCATGGGAACGCAGTTTTACGTCGAGATATCCCATTGATTTCACCCGTCAACCACCAAACCAAACCATAAATGAACATGAACTTTTCCCCAATCTTTGCCCTGAATTTCCTCGAAAACGGCATGGCCGTCCTCGCGGCGCTGGTCGTGGCTGTCGTTTTGGTCTTGCTGTTCATCCTCGTCCTGAGCCGTTACACCAAGGTCGGCCCAAACCAGGTGCTGATCGTGTCGGGACGCAAGCATCGTTTGGAGGACGGTTCCGTGGTCGGCTTTCGCATTGTCAAAGGCGGCGGCACGTTTGTCTGGCCGGTGCTGGAAAAGGTGGACGTGCTCTCGCTCGAACTGCTGACGATTGATGTGCAGACGCCGGAAGTCTATACCAGCAAAGGTGTCCCGGTGAAGGTGGACGGTGTGTCCCAGATCAAGGTCAAGGGCGACGATGTTTCAATCCGCACGGCGGCGGAACAATTCCTCGGCAAATCGCAGGATGAAATCCGCAACATTGCCACGCAGACGCTCGAAGGTCATTTGCGCGCGATTCTCGGAACGATGACCGTGGAGGAAATTTACCAGAACCGCGATGCCTTCGCCCAGAAGGTCCAGGAAGTGGCCGCCGGTGACATGGGCAACATGGGGTTGGGCATCGTCAGCTTTACCATCCGCGACATCCGCGACGGCCAGGGCTATCTCGACGCGCTGGGCAAGCCGCGCATTGCCCAGGTCAAACGCGACGCCATCATCGCCCAGGCCGAAGCGGACCGCGATGCGACCATCCGGTCCGCCCAGGCGAACCAGGCTGGGCAGGAAGCCAAGTTCCAGGCCGATACCAAAGTCGCCGAGGCGCAACGCGATTACCAATCGAACGTTGCGCAATATCAAGCCACGGTAAATGTGCAAAAGGCGCAGGCTGATCTCGCCTACGATTTGCAGAAATTCAAGACCGGCCAGCTCGTGAAGGCTGAAGAGGTGCAGGTGAGCATCGTCGAGAAGCAGAAGCAGATTGAACTGCAACAGCAGGAAATCCTGCGCCGACAACGCGAACTGGAAGCAACGGTGCAAAAGCCGGCCGACGCCGAACGTTATCGTGTCGAAACGCTGGCCAATGCGAAGAAATTCCAATTGGAAACCGAAGCTGCCGGTGCCGCTTCCGCGACCAAAGCCACCGGTTTTGCGAGCGCCGACGTGGCGAAAGTCACCGGCATCGCCGAAGCCGAGGCCAACAAGGCCCGTGGTCTGGCTGAGGCATCCGTTATCGAAGCGCAAGGCAAGGCGACCGCGTCCGCGATGCAGGCCAAGGCCGAATCGTTCAAGCAATACAACGAGGCGGCGGTCATCGAAATGATCGTGCGCGTATTGCCGGAAGTGGCGGGCAAGATCAGCGAACCGCTCAGCAAGACCGAGAAGATGGTCATCATCAACAGCGGGAACGGTCCCGGCGGCGGTGCGAGCAAAGTGACCGGGGACGTGACCACCATCATCAGCCAGTTGCCACCCGTCCTGGAAAGTTTGACCGGTGTGAAGTTTGAGAAATTGTTGGAACAAGTCCCGGCGCTGAAGAGAGCAATGGGAAAGAGCGACGATAAGGACAAATAAATTGGCGATTCACGATATACGATTTACGCTCGTCGTCGGCAAAAGCGGTGGACCATTAAATTCCAGCGATTATGACACGACAGGAAATGAAAAACCGGACAAAGGTGTATGCCAACCGTATCGTGAAACTCTGCTGCGCGCTCCCGGCTAACTGGATCGCTCAAACGTTGGGCAAACAGCTTCTGCGCTGCGGGACTTCCGTCGGTGCAAATTACCGTGCTGTCTGCCGGGCCAAATCCAATTCGGATTTCATCAACCAACTTCGCCTCGTCGAGGAAGAATGCGACGAGTCTTTGTTCTGGATGGAATTACTGGTGGATAACAACCTGGTGAAAGCAGTTCGCCTCTCTGGTTTAATGAGTGAAGCCAACGAAATTCTGGCCATGATCGTTTCATCGGCCAAAACTGCCCGCGCCTCGGGCCGCGCGTAAATCGTATATCGTATATCGTAAATCGAATGCATTTATTTGAAGCCATCATTGATGCGAACCACCGTGCGGTGGCCGGCGACAAGGAAGCCGGCCTGCATCCGGCGGATTTCGAGAACGAACTGCCGGTCATTGCGCTGACGTGCATAGACCCGCGGTTGAACGCGTTTTTCCCGAATGTGCTGGCGCTGCCGGCGGAACAGTTCATCTGGCTGCGCAACGCGGGCAACATCATCTTCGACCCGATGAGCTCCATGATGCGCACGCTAGCGTTGGCTTGCGCGGTCAAGGGTGGCAAGGAAATCGCTATCATCGGCCACACGGATTGCCTCGTTGGCAAGACCACCACCATGCAATTGTTGCAGCGTTTCAAGGATTTGGGCATCGAACGCCATCTATTGCCGGAAAATCTTAACGAGTTTTTCGGCCTGTTCAGCAGTGAACGACAAAATGTCATCAAGTCCTGCGACATTGTCCGGCACAGCCCGCTCATTGGCCCGAAAATCCCCGTGCACGGCCTGCTGTTGAACATCGAAACGGGCGAATTGGAATGGATCGTGAACGGCTACCAGACGTTGGACACGATGGCCAGCCGCCTGAATGAACCCATCAGCCCGGCCGGTTCGGTGCCGGACATGATGAAATCGCTCTCGCCTTTCCACGTAGGCGAGATGAAGTTTCCCGAAGGCAAAATCGGGGAGATGGCGACAAAAACCCAGGATTGGCTGTCGAAGCAAGCCGGGAAAATCGGCACATCGGCACAGGAAACGTTGCACAACGTCGCTTCAGTGGCAGAAGCGGCTGAGCGGGTTGCCCAACAGGCCGCTCAATATGCCGAAAAACACCGGCCAAAGCCGCCAACGACGCCGCCGAAGATCCTCATCCCGCCGCCCATCCGGCCCATCAAAAGGCGCTAATCCATTTTCGGAGGGACGAACCCGGAGAGTCCCTCAGTTACTATAGGTTTGAAATTCGGGACTCGTATAACTCGTCCCTCCGATTCAAGCACTCTGCCGATAGTCCCCTATGCGCCAGCGGAGGAAAGTGCAGCAACGCTTTGGCGTCGCCTTGTTACGTAATGGCCAATAGGCATTAAAATCCTTCTCCAGTTTTTGTAATTCGCGAATGCCGGCCTGGGCCAGCCGTTTTGCCTCCGGGATTTTGCCGGCAGCCAGCGCCTGCTGCCACAGCATGAACCGGCACGAATGTGCCGCCATGCGCGCCGCCAGATCCAATTCCCGCAGCAAAATCTTTGATTTGGGAGGGACGGCATGTCGCCGTCCCAAATTCCTTAGAATGGCAATTTGCTTTTCAATTTCCGCCAACGCTACCCGAATATTCGTTGCCCGAATTTTTTTAAACCATTTCAGCCCGTTCCGACAGAACAATTCACGCTCCTCCGCCGGCGGCACGGAGATGACCGTGCCGAGCGGCGTTTCATTCGGCGCTTGCACTTTAAGTTTGCGATGAACAAAGCCAAGTTTGAACGCGGCTTCGGCAATTTTGCCGGTTGAATCTGCGAACACGTCGCGGCTTAATACCGGGACCAGTTTTTGTTCGTCAAACATTCTTCCGTTCCAGGCGAGTGATGCCCCGGCGAGGAACATAGGCCAGCTTATCGCCAACGGTTGGGGATGGCCGCCATCGCCCCAATCGGTGATCAGATAACCCATGGCGCCGAATTTCCTTCCGGCTCTGGCGGCAGCACGCAAATTCGCGAGCGCGTTATCGTGGCGGCCGATCAACGTTTGCCAGGTTGAGGTGCCCGGACAGACATAAAATGGAATCTTTGATTTGGCGAACAGCGCGGCCTCGCGACTGAAGGGATGATTTGCCTCATAGCCCCAGTTCAAAGCTATGATGTTCGGCGTCCCGCCTTTGGGGGACCTTTGCGTACCGCCTGAAGGCGGGACCCCAAACAAAGCCAGCTCGGAAATCAGCTTCGGATATTTTAGAATGATATCACCCCAAAACATCATGGTTCGATCGCGCCGGGAGACTTCACGATGGATCTTCTTCAGGAAATCGAGATAAACGCGGCCCTGGCCCTTGGCGGTGCAGAGTTTTTTGCTCCGGCCTCGACCCAAATCCCAGGTTTCGTCACAACCGACATTAAAGAACCGGCTCGTAAAATTCGGTAACAACTCATCGTACAAGCCGCGCAGGAAGGGCAGGGTGCCGGGATGATTCGGCGCCAGCGTCGTTGGCCGGCGGATAAATTCACCGTTCGCGTCTTCGTACGGTTCCGAAACTTCGGCGAGATTTTCCAGGCGCGGATCTTCCAAGAAGTATCGCAGGTGGCCGAAGGAATTCTGGTTCGGCACGAGATCGATGCCGAGTTGTCGGCAGCGCGCATCGAGCCGGCGAATTTCTGCGCCAGTGAGTGCGCCCCAGCTTCGCCAGACGGATTTGTATCGGTGATAGGCAAACGTGTGCTCGGTGTAGAGCTGCAGTTCGTTGATTTTGAAATCGGCAAGTCGTTCGGCGAGTTCCAGCAGGGTTTCCAATTTCGGCACACGCCCGCGGGAAATGTCGAGCATCACGCCGCGGCGTCGAAAATCCGGCCAGTCGCGGATTTTGAGGCAGGGCAGACGGCCGCCATATTGCCGAAGCAATTGCCACAAGGTCGCGGCCGCTGCCCGCAGGCCGCCGGTTTCACGGAAGGAGATTTCAATCCCTCCAGGGGAGATGGTCAGTGCGTAGCCTTCGGGATGATTTGGCGCACTTTTGCTCTGGCGAAAACGGATGGTGGGTGCGCCGGTCCAACCGGCATTCCCCCGGGCCCAAGGCGGGCGTTCCGGCAATGCGAATGTGCCGCGGCGTATTTTTAGCGAGCGAGGGCAGGGGAGCAGGCTGGGATTCGGCACGGCCTCAAGACTAGCTATAGGTCCCTAAAACTCAAGCGTAGTGCCCAAGACACGCCGGCCTATGATTTTGGCCCCGCCGATTCGCGACCCTGACCGCCGAGCTTGTTTGCCAGGACGCGGTATATCAAACCGGCGACCACCAAACCGGCCAGGAATATAAAAATCAAAGCCAGGCCGAACCAAAAAGCGTGCTTCAACATCCGGTCGGCATTTTCCGTCATCTGCTGGCTCAGTTTTTCCATTTCCGGCGCACTTCGGTTCGCCGAGGCCAACAGCGCAGTCAGATTGCTGGCCGCGCTTCCAATTTGCGAAGCCGCTGTGCCGTAATCCAGCACGTTGAATGGAGGGCTGTTCGTGGCCGCCGGCGCCGGAGGTGTGTTTGTCGGGGAAACATACTGGACAAATGCGGTCAACGACTGGAGGGCGGCGTTAATGTTCGACGCGGCCGCCGCCGCCGAGTCAAGGGTCAGGCGCGAATCGGTTACCAGTTCGCGGGATTTGTTTCCCTGGGTAATCAGACCGTCGAGAATCTGCTGGATGGCGGCCTGTCGCTGGTCATTGATGAGTTGGGGCAATTGCTGGCTGGTCTGCGCAAAAACGGCGGAGGCGGAGGCGAGTTGGTTGGCGTCATTCAGCAGTTGCTGTGGCGCGGGCTGTTCGGCCAGCTGCAAAACGAGCAGCTGGGTCTGCCAGTTTAACAGCATGGGCATCCGCTGGCTGTAATACATCGCGCGTTCGCCCAGCTCGCGGATGCCTTCAATGGCGGCGGTGGTGGGATCGAGTCCAGCCAACGGATCAATGTAAAGCAGACTGAAAATGCTGGTGGGCGAGATGGTCGATTGTTTCGGCGTCCGGCCCAGGGTTGATACAAATTCGCGAAACCGGATGGGACCGATGTCACGTTGGTTTGGGTTTTTACGGCGCCACTCCTGGATCAAATCCTTTAGTTCCTTTTCCTGCGATGGTTGCAGAATGCCGCGGGCCATGATCCACGCATTCGATTCCAGATTGCGCTGTGTGTCCAACAAAGGCAACGCCGCATCACCGTAGGTTTTGACTCCAAAATCCTCCACTACATTCCGCGCCATGGTGACAAGCACCAGCAAGTCCAACGCATCAACTGAGGGGTTGTCTCCCGTGGCGTCGTTGAATGCCGCGGTGGCCTGGTCCAGTTTCCAACGTAACGCCGCCAGGCGCACTGCCGTGTTGGTGGATTTGGCACTGGCATCGTCACAGGCCTCGGCGACCATAGCCACATACGTGTCGGCAAAACGCAATACTTCCGCCTGCAACACCGAAGAGGTGACCGGCCCTGACGACGTGGCAGACAGTTGCACCGAGGCGACTTGGTTATGCTTCTGGGGCGTAGGAATCTTGAGCGACGAACAACCCGCCAGGGTCAGGACAGAAAGCAAAATGGCGATGCCGCGTAACCAGTCACAAACCCCGCCAGACTTTTTACCGCCGTTTCGATCCAGGTCGTGCCTTTGTATCTTCAGGTTCAAGGGGGAGAATTGTTATCAGCGTCGCCAAACGACGCAACTGTGAAATGCTCATGGATGAAGGTCTTATTGTTGCCCACCCGCCGAGGTGCGCGGCGGCTCCCACAACGGCGGCAAATAATGACTGACGGGCCGGGGGGCTGCACCAATGACCGCACGAAACCGACCGCACTAAGTGGGGATCATGCCGCTCTTGCGGGCATAATTGAAGAGCCCGCCGGCGTCCACCACCGGGCGCACGTCGCCGAGCGGTTTGAATTTGAAGACCTTCCCGGTGCCATTCACCGTGACGGTTTGAGCGTCCAAATCAACGGTCACCACGTCACCGGTTTTGAGAACGTCGCAAAGACGTGCCGTGAGTTCGCAGGGATAAAGTTCGCCGGTGGCGACGCTGTTGCGGAAGAAAATGCGCGCGAAACTTTCGGCCAGAACAATTTTGCAACCGGCCGAGCCGATGGCGATGGGCGCATGCTCGCGCGAGCTGCCGCAACCGAAATTCCTTCCGCCCACGATGATGGCATAGTCGCTGTCCAGTTTGCCGTCCTTCACAAAGCGAGTCGGATAAAGCGATTCGGGCAGGCCGGCCATTGCATAGCTGCCGAGCTTCTCATATTCATCGGGCATGGTCGGCACGAGCGTGAGATACTGCGCCGGAATGATTTGATCCGTATCAATATTGTCGCGCACCACGTAGACCGGCCCGGTAAAAACAGATTGCATAAAGGCAATGTGCCGCGCCGGGACCGGATTTTCAATGAGATTTTAGCGGTTTGACCTCGAGGCCGACCAGGCAAACGTCGTCATCGAATTGCTTTCGTACAGAAAAGTTCCGGATCTCGGCGAGCACTCGGGAGAACATTTTCTTCGTTGGCAGCCCGGCGTGTTTGCGGATGGCCGCGGCCAGATGTTCCCGGCTGAAAAGCTTTTGGTTCGACCCTTCCACCTCGATCAAGCCGTCCGTGAACAGCATGATGATGTCACCGGTTTCGATCTTTCTCCGGCAGGTCGGGAAAGACGCCTCGTGGAAGAGCCCCAGGGCGGGACCTTTTCGGCCATCGAGGTTGCTTCCCGGCAGATTCGCCTGGCCCGGCAGCCGGTTCAACTGCAGCGGATCGGGGTGCGCGGCACTGGCATAGGACAATTGCCCGGTGTTCAGGTCGGCGACCAGATAAAAGGCCGTGGCAAACATGGTGGAGCCGGCCTGCTGAAAAACGCTGAACAAGGCATCGTTGATCAGGGTCAGCAGATGACCCGGGTCCGCGGCCTTGGCGCTGAGGTCTTCCACCAGGGCGCGCATCATTCCGGTGACCAACGCGGCGCGCACGTCATGTCCCATGACATCGCAAATGAACACGCCGACGGCGGTGGGGGAAAGCGGGACCACATCGAAAAAGTCGCCGCTGACCGCACCGCTGGGATGGAAGCAGGTAAAGAATTCAATGGTACTTTGGCGGCCCGATTTGCCGCCGGACACGGCCGGAAATTTTTGGGGGAGCATGGCCAGTTGCAGTTCCCGCGCCATTTTCAACTCCTCCTCGATTTGCCGGGTTTTCTCCTGCAACTGCCGGGTGCTTTCCGCCAGGGCCTGTTCGGCATGTTTGCGCTTGGTGATGTCCCGGGAAATGCCAAAAGTGCCCACCAACTGGCCGGAATGGTTGCGCAAAGGCACCTTGGTGGTGGAAGCCCAGGTTTCACTGCCGTCGGGCCAGGTTTCAACTTCTTCAAAATTTTCAATGGGCCTGCCCGAGCGCAGAATTCTCCGTTCGTCCGCGAGCGCCTGCCGGGCATGGGGCTCCGAGAAATAATCGGCATCACTTTTGCCCCGCGCCTCCAGCGGATCGGTCAAACCATGCTTCCTGGCCTTCGAGCGGTTGATCATCAAATAACGGCTGCGCAGGTCCTTGAAGTAGATCGCGTCGGGAATGTTGTCCATCAGGGCCTGCAAGAGGAAGCCTTCGGAGCCTTGCACCTCCCGGCCCAACTTCCGATCCATTGCCTTGCGGATGGAACTTAACAACAACGGACCGCTGAGTTGGGATTTAAGCAGATAGTCTTGCGCCCCCATTTGCATGGTCCGGGCTGCCAACTTTTCCTCGTCCGCATCCGCCAGCACCACGATCGGCGTTTGAGCCGCCAGCTTGTCCAAGCGGATGAACGTCCCGAGGCCATGGCTGTCGGACAAGGACAGTTCCACCAGTACCAGATCAAAGCGGTGCGCCTTCAGTGTTTTAACCCCCGAGGAAAGCCGGTGGACCCGGATGACTTCGAATCCGCTCCGCTCCAGCATTGATGCGCAAGTCTTTCCGGCTTCGACGACCAAGATTTTCGGGACCACTCTCGCCATAATCAATTAGTACAGCTTGTGGCAACCTATCAACCACTTATATGGCCGTCCAGCAGGTAATGGCCGTTCAGCCGGGTGGGGATTTTTCCCGGCGCCGGCGCAGGGCGACGACCGCAACCGTGCACGCCGTCCAGGTGGGCAGTTCGTCGAGCACAGGGATGCATTCCAAAACAAACGAAGGCAGCAGCAGCCAATGAAAACCCACCAGCCAGATCACCAACAGCATGGCAGCGACATCAATCAACTGGTCGCCGAAAGCCCAGCCCAACGGGCCCAGCAGCAATTGCAGGCCATCCGCCGTCATAGCGACGGCCAGCGCCAGGACAATTCTCGTCCGGGTCAGGTTCGGCCCGGGCCGCAGACGGTCGGGTATTTCCGGCAGCTCCATCGTTGCCCCATTGAACCCAATCGGCTTGCCCGAACCAAGCGCGTTTCTTAAATTGGTTTGTGCTCGACATCAAATTGATCCGTGAAAAACCCGATTTTGTGCGTGCGCGCCTGGCCACACGCGGGGCTGGGGATGAGGCGAAGATTGATGAATTGCTCAAGTTGGACGAGCAACGGCGCAAAATGCTGGTGGAAGTCGAGACGCTCAAAGCCCAACGCAACCGGGTTTCGAAGGAAATTGGCGCTTTGATGGGACAGAAGAAGACTGCCGAAGCCGAGGCGAAAAAAGCGGAAACCAGGGACCTCGGCGACAGAATTGCCGCGCTGGACAGCAACGCCGCGCAGGTGGAAACAGAGCGGGACACGCTGATGCTCCAACTGCCGAATTTGCCGCATGAATCGGTCAAGGTTGGCAAAACCGCGGAAGACAACCCGGTCATCCGGGTCCACGGCGAAAAAGCAAATTTCGCCTTCCAACCGAAGTCGCACATCGAACTTTGCGAGTCGCTCAAGCTGGCGGATTTTGAACGGGCCGCAAAACTTTCCGGCAGCGGGTTCATTCTTTATACCAATTGGGGCGCACGGCTGGAGCGGGCCTTGATTCAATTCCTGCTTGATTTGCACACCGCGCAACACGGTTACACGGAAGTCTCGCCGCCGTTTGTGGTCGGACCGCAATGTCTTGAAGGCGTCGGGCAGTTTCCCAAGTTCCGGGACCAGTACTACGGTGTGGCGGAGGGCGACGACCAGGATAAGCTCGGCAAGCTTTACCTGATACCGACCGCCGAGACGCCGGTGGCGAACATCCATCGCGAGGAGATTCTGGCGGCTAAGCAATTGCCCATCCGCTACTGCGCCTACACACCGTGTTTTCGGGGCGAGGCGGGCGCCGCCGGTGTCGGCACGCGTGGCATGATCCGCGTGCACCAGTTTGACAAGGTCGAGCTGATCAAGATTGTCAAACCGGAGCACGGCTACGACGAGTTGGAGAAGATGGTCGCCGATGCGGAGAAGGTATTGCAGTTGCTCGGCCTGCATTACCGCGTGCTGCTCTTGTGCACCGGCGACATGGGTTTCGGCAGCGCAAAAACCTATGACATTGAAGTCTGGGCGCCGGGGCAGGGGAGCTATCTCGAGGTGTCAAGCTGCTCGAATTGCGAGGATTTCCAGGCTCGCCGCATGAATTTGCGGTTCAAATCGGACGCCGGCGAAAATAAATTTCCGCACATCCTCAACGGTAGCGGCACGGCGTTGGCGCGCCTGTTTGTGGCCCTGATTGAAACGCACCAGCAGGCTGACGGCAGCGTATGGATTCCCGGGCCGCTCCAACCCTACTTGAAAGCCGAACGAATCACGGTTTGAATTTGTGATTTACGATTTACGATTGATGATTGAAGTGCCTTTCACACGGGCCGTGCCAATCATCAATCATTAATCATAGATCATCCATGAACGTCCTCCTGGCCAGCAGCGAAGTCCATCCGTTCTCCAAAACCGGCGGGTTGGCCGACATGGTGGGTGCGCTGGGCAAGGCGCTGGCCCGGGCCGGTTATGAAGTTCGCCTGGTAACGCCGCTCTATCGCGGCATTCGCGAGCGGTTTCCCCAAATGCATCGTGTTGACTGGTATTTCGATTTGCCCCTGGGCGACCGGCGCGTTCAAGCTGCTCTGTGGTCGTTGGAAATGGAAAAGGGCCTGATGGCCTATTTCATCGAGCAACCCGCTTTTTTCGATCGCGCCGCGCTGTATCATGAACACAACGTCAGCTACCCCGACAATCCTGACCGGTTTATTTTCCTTTCGAAATGTGTCGCGCATCTGGCGCGTTATCTGCCATGGCAGCCGAAGGTGGTGCATGTTCACGACTGGCAAACGGCACTGGTGCCGGCATTGATGCTGCAACAGCACCGTGCGGAAGGGTGGGGGACACCCCCGTCAACCTGTCTTACCATCCATAATCTGGCGTATCAGGGAATTTTCCCGCCGGGCAACTTCGCCCTGACCAATTTGCCGGCAAATTTTTTTACCATGGACGGTCTGGAATATCACGGTCATTTGAATTGCTTGAAAGGCGGCATCGTTTACTCCGACATCATTACCACGGTCAGCCCGCGCTACGCGCGCGAAATCACCACCGAGGAATTCGGTTACGGGCTGGACGGACTTTTGCGCCGGCGGCAGAAACAGCTCGTGGGGATTCTCAACGGTGTGGATTACGATGAATGGGATCCGTCACACGATCCTTTTCTGATAGAGCGTTACTCGGCAACACGGCCGGCCGGGAAGGCCGCCTGCAAACGGGCGCTGCAACAGGAGCTCGGCCTCCCGCAAAGCGGGGATGTGCCGCTGTTTGGGACCATTTCACGACTGGCGGATCAGAAGGGCGTGGACATCCAATTGGGCGCCTTGGAGGAAATGTTGAATGCGAACCTGCAGTTCGTTTTGCTGGGCAGTGGCTCCGCGAATTATGAACGGGGTTATGCGGAACTGGCACGGCGCTTTCCATCCAAGGCTGCCATCCGGGTGGATTATGATGAAGCCCTGGCCCATCGCATCGAGGCCGCGTGCGACTTCTACGTGATGCCGTCGCGTTATGAGCCCAGCGGGTTGAACCAGATGTACAGTCTTCGGTATGGAGCGGTGCCCATTGTACGTGCCACCGGCGGGCTCGACGACAGTGTGATTGATTTTAACGAGGACCCGAAGCGCGCCTGCGGGATCAAATTCCATGAATATTCGGCGCGCGCCCTGGCCAAGGCGATCCGCAAAGCTCTGGCGCTTTATCGGGAAGCCGGTTTGCTGCGTCAGTACCGGCGGAATGCCATGAAAACCGCGTTTCCCTGGGAACAGGCTGTTAAAGAATATCTGAAGGCCTATAAAATGGCGCAGGCATTCAGGATGCCCTGGCCGTTTTTCTAGAGACCGCGGAGGCTTCAATCTGGCGCACGTTTCGCAGAGCCAGAATCTGTCGCTCATCGCGCCGGACCAGATTTACAAAGCGTTGTGCGCGTTCAACCACACAGGACACGGGATGATCCACCTCGGCGGGAGCGTTCCATAGGACGTAGAATTCAAAGTCGCTGGGTGATCGCCCATGAGTCTGTTGAAAATGTTGCGTGCGCGTCTGCATGATGTTGCGGGCAACCGCCAAGGCGGCATGTGCATTTTGGGGGTTGCCGCCGGGCCAAAGTTCAGCGCGGATCTGGTATCGGGAGATTTCGCCGCAGCGACCCACGGCGTAATCATCATTTCCGGTCTCGAGCATGGACAATGCTTCCCACCGGTTCATTCCAGAAGCGCTTGTTACCACCCCCAACGCGGCCAGCGCACACATGGCCAATTTGAATATCATCACAATTATTAGACACTATGCCCAAGATTTCGTCAAATGAAGTTGTGACTATATTAAATATAACAAACATTGTGCATCTATATATCTAAGCTAAAATCCACTAAAAACTCCATTAATGCGTGCCTTGTACCCGGATTTGAATTCTCGAGCTGCTTCCAACACGGCTCTGTCTCAGTCCCCCGGGACAGACATTCCCGGTCGTGTCTTCAACATTCTTGTTCAGTTTTATGTCAGTCGACCTTCCGAACTGCGGCGCAAGCGACGATGGCCGAGTAGTTCCTTATAACCAAGCACCGGCAAAGCCCACGTCGCCGGCTCCGGGACGGACAGCGCCTCGAACAGGCCAGCCCAGCGCCCTTTCGGCAATTGTTAATTTCCACGGGTCCTGTTAAACCAATTCCGTCTAAGTCACTCCGACTCAATATCAACAACCTTTAAAGTTCAGGAGCTCATTATGAAAAAACATCTATTACTGTTAATCGCTGGTATCTTCATCTCAACTCTCTCCGGTACAACCTACGCTCAGAACCTGTTTGTGGCGGATGATGCCGACGGCGCCATTTACACTTTTACGCCGGGCGGAGCAAAAAGCACATTTGCTTCCGGGTTGAACAATCCGTGGGGACTGGCCTTCAACAGCACAGGCAATTTATTCGCATCAGATACAGGCAGCGGCAACATCTACGAGTTTACACCTGGCGGAGTGCAGAGCACCTTTGCCTCAGGGTTGGCCAAACCGAGCGGTCTGGCCTTTGATAATGCAGGAAATTTATTTGTGGCCAACTATGGCACCGGGGCTGTCACTAAAATCACTCCGGGTGGAATACAGACCACTTATGCGTCCGGTTTGGGTCTGATTACCGCACTTGCATTTGACAGCGCAGGCAATTTATTCGCGTCGGCTACCGGTTCCGGAGGTATTTATAAAATAACTCCCGGCGGAGCGGTAAGCACGTTCGCCGCCGGATTCTATGGTGCTGGGTTGGCTTTTAACAATGCGGGCAACCTGTTTGCAGGGGGTGACCAGGTCTCCCCAAATGGGTACATTGCCGAGTTTGCACCGGGCGGAGCGCAAAGCACCTTTGTTTCCGGGTTGAGTAATCCTGTTGCCTTGGCCTTTAACAGCGCGGGCGACCTGTTTGTGGGGAACCAAGTCGGCGGCGTAATCACTGAAATCACATCGGGCGGGTCAAAAAGTACCTTTGCTTCAGTGAGCCAAGTTCAGGGGTTGGCCTTCCAACCTGCACCTGAACCCTCGATCCTGATGTTGCTGGCGGCCGGGTCAATGGCACTAATCGCGCGCCGGCGGCACTGAAACTTGAGGGTTGTCAGCCCTCATTTTATAGGACAGGGTCGGACAAATCTGGACACGCCTATTTTTGTTTGGGTGCCGATAAATGCCTTTTTGGGGTTGCTGACCGCTGTGCTACCACCTCCTTGGCGGTGTAAATTGCTGCCCTGTTTACTGCTTTTTATCAGCCGTATCCAAGGTGTATGAGGGGTCTTTGAGGTTGTCGTCCCGGCGAAATTCCTCGTGAAACAGCTTTATCAAGCGCCTTATTCCAAAACAAACCAGACAGAAGGCGACCAAGAGGGCAATCGCTATCGTAAAAGTTGATGAACTGAGCATGCGCTTTAGAATCCCGTTTAATTATTACTGTCCGGCCGGCTCTAAAGCTAATTCTTTGCCACTTTTTACCCCGGGGGCACCTGTCTTTCCCGAAGTCCGTTGAATCTGGCTGCCAATTTCCGCACCCACGAACGCGGAACGGCACGGATAAGCTGGACGAGCAATCGATTTTGCAGTCCCGGGACGGTCACTACTCTCCGCTTTCGGAATGAGTCCAGGCCATGTCGGGCGACTGCTTCCGCGGACATTCGGGCCGTCCGCACCATCCGGGTCCTGTCTGCCCGGGCGACCTGCCCAAAGTTCGTGGCGGTCGGACCCGGGCATAAAGCGGTCACCGTCACGTTGGTGCCGGCGAGTTCTTCCGCCAGCGCTTCGCTGAATGAGAGAACGAAGGCCTTGGTCGCGTAATAAACCGCCATGCCCGGGCCCGGCAAAAAGCCCGCCACGGAGGCCACGTTCATGATCCCGCCGCGCCGGCGTTGCAACATGCCGGGCAGGAACAATCCGGTCAGTTCTGTCAATGCGGTGATATTCACCTGGAGCATTTCGAGCTGCCGGGCCAGCGGCAGCTCGGCAAACGATCCCCAGGCACCGAACCCGGCGTTGTTCACCAGTACGTCCACGGTGATTCCCCTGCCCTGCAATTCCGTGAGAATATTATGCGGCGTCCCGGACAAGGACAGGTCGGCGCTGATAATGGTGACCTCTGTCTTGTGCGCGCGGTTCAATTCATCGGCCAGCGCTTGCAGTTCCCCGGTATTGCGTGCCGTCAAGACCAGACGGGAACCGTCCGCCGCAAAACACCTTGCCAGTTCCCGGCCAATTCCCGATGAAGCGCCGGTGACCAAAACCGTTTCGCCGTTCGCGCCGCTCATTTTCCCCGGTTCCTACTGGTTTCCCCACCCGAATCGCTTGGTAATGGGCCAGTAAACAAAGAAGGATTTACCGATGACGTGGTCGCTGGAAAAATCACCCCAATAACGCGAATCGTAGCTGTTGAAGGTGTTGTCGCCCATGACAAAAAGATGGTTCGTCTCCACCTGAACGCTTTCGCCCGGAGCCAGCGCCTGCAACATGGCGTGTCCGAAATAGTGATTCGGCTGGTATTCCAGAATCTTCTGGCCCGGTTTGGCACCAGCAAAAGCATACAGCCCGGCAAAATGAGGAGTCGAGGCCGACAGAGGCCGGCCGTCCACGACCAGATGTCCCACGGGCTGGGTTCCCGCCAAGGGCACGTTCTCAACTTCATAGTCTTGCTGGAGAGACAGGGTTTCACCGCCCAAACCCACCAGCCGCTTGATATAGAAGGTATCTTGTTGGTCAGGCCGCAGGCTCGTGATGCCATGCGTGTCAAAAACCACAATCTCGCCGCGTTGCGGCGGGCGGAAATTGTACGTCAGCCGGTCCACAAACAAGTGGTCTCCGGCATGAACCCGAAGCTTTATCACGTCGTCACCCTGGTGAAAAACACGTCCGGGTTCCAGGTCGGCCCGGCTTCCCAACGGTTCTTCACCGTAATCCGGTGGAAACCAGATCGTGTGCCAAGTCCCGGCAAATTCGATCTGCTGATAAAGGGAAAAAAACGCCGGCGGCCAGGGTTTCCCAATCTCGTCCACCGACCCGTCTACCGGGGCAACAAAATGAAGATAAGAAATGCCGTGAAACCAGTCCCGGATGCGTCCCGGGAGTGACGGGATTCTGATCTCTTTCTCCAGTTTGAGTTGCGTATTAAAGTCAGCCTGGATTTCAGCCTGCAGCTGGGTCCTGGTTTTGTCATCGGTGAAAGTTGAATTGGCATCGAAACTTTTCGCCTCCACGATTACCGGATAAAAGTCGGGCTCCGAGGTCACGCCGTAAAGCGTGGGCTGCATCGAACCGGTGGGGATCTTGAATGGTTGCAGGAAAAACGTGCGGATGGCCATCGCCACGGCAATCGCGACCAGCAGGACCTCTACATTCTCGCGCCAGGCAGGATTCGGATACGGCTTCAGCCACTTGTTGGCGGCGAATTCCAGCTCCTCCATCTTGATCCGGACCCGCCCCGAATTGAGCTGCGGCTCGTCAAGCGCGGACTGTAACTCGCGCAAGGCGAGCGTTATCGTGCCGGTCGCCTGGGGTGAAAGCAGATCCCCTTGCGCACAATACCAGCGGTGCACGTGTTTGCGCATCGCGACCGCCTCGCGAACCGTTTTGGAAAATAGCCAGCGGATCATAAAATGTATCGAGGACTCAGTGTCGGGGGTAGCGAACCCAAAAACAAGCACTGATGCAATGCGCTCCACTGCCCTTGTCTCTCGACCTTCAGTTGCTGGCCGGCCGGAACACGAATGGCGCGAGTTTCCACATATTCATTCAACACCAGCTGATACTCTCCCAAGATGAACAACCGATGCTTTTCGAGGTGCAATTAATGGGTGCAACCTGGTCGTTCCCGCCGCCGTAACTCTGGTCCTTGGACAAGGACTCGATGGCGCCCTCTCCGCAACTAGGAGGCGGCCAGTCCGCGTTGGACGGCGATCGATGGTTCGAACGTGACCGGCGGCAAAGTATCACGGTCGAGCTGGGTGATTTTGGCAACGAGAGCTTCGTAAAGAGCCAGGCGTCCCCGGAGGTGCGCGAACAGTTGCGGTTCAATTGCCGGCGCGGCATCGTCAGCCTCCTGTCTCGCACGGGCAAGCAGCAGGCCGAGATTGGCCGGGGCGGACCCGGCCTGCTTGCCATCCACTTGGTTGGCCAGCGCTTCCAGACGGTCCACCACTCCCTGGGCAAGGATATGAAGTTCCTGACGGATGGCGGAGGGCACGGGAGTGAAATCCACGCTCAACCGGTGATGCACCACGGCCAGCAACGCCAGAAAAAAAGATTGAGCATCGGCAACCAGCCGGGACACATAGGCCCGTTCAGCCACGGCGTCGGCCAGACCGGCGCCCCATTCAAACTTTGATTCGTCGTGCAGGCGAAGGGTCGTGGCCAGGTCCCGATAAACCTTCCAACGCCAGCCGCGCGCCGGCTTCAAGTCCGACGCTGCCGGGTCGCCGCGCAGCCCCACGCGGGCCAGCCCGGCCAATGAACGCAGGGCGTCGGCGAGCGAGCGCCGCATGGCGGTGCCGGCCAGGGCGGTGCCTCCCGAAAGGTTGAACACCAGCAGTGATACACCGATACCGAGGAGAACGCCTATGACGCGGTCGCGGGCCGGCACCAGATCCGTCCCGGGGCCGAGGTCATTAAGAA